>JAPYOT010000030.1 GCA_029938045.1 Fidelibacterota bacterium
CTTCGGGGAAGAAAAACCGGGCATGAATACAGTATGGGTGATAAGGTCGGGGTAAAAGTTCTTGCTGTGCTTTTTGAGAAACAACGAGCTAATTTCATTCTTCAAAATTAGTAGGACAAAGACCTTGAAGCGATTTGGAATTATACTAACAATTTTATCCTTATGGGTGGGTTGCGACTCAGTCAAGCCCCGCGCCATGGGGGCAGATAATGAAATGGTAGTGGTAGCTGCATTTGAAGATCGGGATAAAATCCAACAAGTTCTCACCACTATTTTTAACGATACACTTTATACGCCCCAGCCCGAGCCTTATTACCGCACTGTTTGGGTAGATCCGGAAAATTTCAATGATGTGAATAACCATGTGAATGTGATTGTGGCTGCCATGGGGGATCATCCCCGGAATATGGGTGCAAAACTGGTAAAACAATTATTGTCACCTTCTCAGTATGCCTCCTCTATGAAGGGGGATAATCAGCTTATATTTGCTCAGGATATTTATGCTCGGAATCAAAATTATTTAATTATAAATGGACCCACTTTAGATAAAATTATTGAACGGGCTGAAGATCAAGGGCCTTGGCTAAAGAAACAATATGACGATTTATTTTTCAAACGGCAGAGTAAACATTTGTTTGAAGGGTCAACCCTGCAAAAAGATTTATCAAAAGAACTGGCGGATAAATATGGGTGGACCATGAAAATCCCATGGGGATATACGGTAATTGCAGACAGTGCCGAACAAAATTTTTTCTGGATGGGTCGGGATATGCCATACCGATGGCTAGCCGTAAAGTGGGCCGATGGATTGGTGTTCCAGGATAGTGTATCTGTCCATGATTACGTAAAAGACATTCCTCTAGACAACTTTGGTCACATTCAATATTCAGATTATCAGTTAAAAATTGAACCGAGTGAATTCAATGATAGAGGCGCATGGAAGATTACTGGATTATGGGAAAGTATAGAGGAAGCCCAAGGGGGGCCATTTATTTTATATTTATTTTATGATGAACCATCCAATCGAACTTACTTTATCCATTTGATGATATTTCATCCCGGGAAAGATAAATATATGCTCTTGAGACAAGTAGATATTGTGGCCCATTCTTTTAGGGTTGTCAATTAGCCACGAAGACACAAAGAATTGAAATATATATTTATGAATAATAATCTTTCCATTTTTTCTTCAAATTTCTCTCTTATAAGCCTTTGTGACTCGTAATACAGACAGTCTAATAAAGCGCATTCTGATTACGGGAGCCTTTGGGCAATTGGGGGAGGCTTGCATAAAGCAACTTTCTCATCGATTGAACATTTTAGCCGTTGATTTGTTTGTACCGGATGATAGAAAAAGCGACCATGCTTTAGCCTTAGATATATCCGACCAAACAGCTGTGGACCAGGTAAAGAATGAATTTCAACCTGATGTTATTCTAAATCTGGCCGCCATGACAAATGTGGATGGATGCGAGCTAAATCCAGTAGGAGCACAATCGGCGAATGTGGATGCGGTTAAGTTTCTGGCGAATGGGTTTAAGGGGCACTTTATCCAGATATCTTCAGATTATATATTCGACGGAAATAATGGACCTTATTCCGAAGCAGATATTCCAAACCCAATTTCTGTTTATGGACAAACAAAATGGGAAGCGGATCAATACTTGGAATCGACGGAATGCATAGTCACAACCCTTCGTCCAAATGTCGTCTACGGCTATACAAAATACACCAAAGCCAGTTTTGTGAAATGGGTGGTCGATTCCCTGGCTGCGAAAAAAACCATCAATATTGTAGATGACCAGTGGAATAATCCCACATGGACGGAAGCGTTGGCAGATGTTATTGAAAGAGTGATAGATAAAAGATTATTAGGAACACACCACTACGGGGGTGATCGGGTAATGAACCGGTATGAATTTGCACACATTATTGCAGATATATTTGAGTTGGATGCCTCATTCATTAAACCCATTAAAACTGTTAAATTGAATCAGGATGCACCCCGTCCGTTAAAAAGCGGTATGAAAACAGATAAAATTGAAAAGGAACTTGGTATTCGTCCTAAAAGTGTTGAAACTTGTTTGAAGGAAATTCGTAATCAATTAGCGTCATGAAAACACTTATCATTTCACCCACTTATAATGAACATAAGAATATTGCCACATTAGTTGAGTATTTATTCAAGATTGATCCTGATTACCATTTACTCATTGTAGATGATAGTTCACCAGACGGTACAGGAGATATTGTACGCGATTTGCAGAAGAAATACCCGAACTTATATTTGGAGGTTCGGGCGAAAAAGGATGGTCTTGGCCGCGCCTATATTCATGGATTTCACTGGGCATTAAGTCGGGATTATGATGCGATTGTTCAAATGGATGCAGATATGAGCCATGATCCCATGGAAATCCCCGCCATGCTCGCCCTTTTAAACAACCATGACCTTGTCATTGGGAGTCGGTATATTCATGGCGTGAGCGTGGTGAATTGGCCCATTCGGCGGTTGGTCATGAGTTATGGGGCAAATCTCTATTCTCGCATCGCCACGGGGATGCCAATCAAAGATGCAACGGGCGGATACAAAGCATGGTCCAGAAAAGTGTTAGCATCCATCGATTTGGACAATGTGAAGTCATCGGGATATTCTTTCCAGATTGAAATGAATTTTCGAGCATGGATAAAAGGATATAGCTTGAAGGAGCATGCCATTATATTTATTGATCGTACCATTGGTGAATCAAAGATGAGCCGATCTATTATGTTTGAGGCGGTATGGATGGTATGGCGCCTTCGTATTTGGAGAATCTTCGGTTGGAATAAATGATATCCAACAGATTACATTAAATTCCTGAAGAAATCGAATAATATATTCGCGTTTTTTCGGGTATTCTATCAGTTTAATTAACCCTTAAATTAGAGACAAAATTTTAATTCATTATGGCAAATTACTATCTAAAATTTGAAAAGCCCGTTGAGGAAATTGATCAAGCAATCTTAGAATTGGAAGCAGATGCAACTTCCGTGGATCATTCCAGTGAATTATCAACATTAAAGGTCAAACGAGAAGCATCCCTAAAAAAGATTTTCTCAGGATTGTCCCGTTGGCAGCGTGTCCAATTGGCCCGCCATCCCGAACGGCCATTTTCATTGAATTATATCAAGGTATTAGCACCGGATTTTATTGAACTCCATGGGGATCGCCATTTTGGTGATGACGCCGCTGTCATATGTGGATTGGGCACGATTGATAATGTGAATGTTGTATTTATTGGGCAGCAAAAAGGTCGGAATACAAAAGAAAACATTTTAAGAAATTTCGGAATGATGCGCCCCGAAGGATATCGAAAAGCACTCAGAATCATGAAATTGGCAGAAAAATTTAATTTACCTGTTATTTCCCTCATTGATACACCCGGTGCTTACCCCGGGATTGGTGCGGAAGAACGGGGTCAGGGTGAGGCGATTGCAAAAAATTTATGGGAGATGTCAAAATTAACGGTTCCTATCATTTCCGTTATCATTGGGGAGGGGGCTAGTGGCGGTGCATTGGGAATTGGTGTATGCGACCGTATGCTTATGTTGGAAAATACTTGGTATTCAGTGATTAGCCCGGAAGGGTGCGCATCCATCCTTTGGCATGATGCTGCGAAAGCGCCCGATGCGGCGGATGCAATGAAAGTGATTCCGGATGATCTCATGAATATGGGTATCTGTGATCGCATTATTGAAGAACCATTGGGAGGCGCTCATCGAAATTCAGCTGAAATGGCAACCAACCTGAAAAGTATTTTGTTAGACGAAATTGCCAAGTTAAAAGAAATTGATGCGGATACATTTTTAGCACGGCGCATTGAACGGTATGATAAAATGGGTGTTTTTACTGAATCCTAATGGTCTCATACGACTATCATACTAAAATATATTATAAGGATATTGACCAGATGGGTGTTGTCTATTACGCCCGATACCTGGAATATTTTGAACAAGCTAGGACAGAGCTATTAAATAATATAGGCATTGTTGTAACTAAAATTGAAGATGCAGGGTACTATATGCCGGTGGTGAAAGTCACTGCAAATTATAAAGAAGGTGCGCGTTTTGAGAATGAAATTGTCGTTAGGACAATGATAAAAGAAGTACCCAAGGCAAGGATGACCATAGATTATGAAGTGTTCCGAAAGTCGGATAATAAGTTATTGGTCACCGGTCAAACCATTCATGGTTTTATCAAAATAAAAGATGGTAAGCCAAAACGACCGCCCAAAGTATTAATTGAAAAATTAATTTCTGTTATTTCCGATTAATTAAATATACTGCTGATATGGCCATTCCACCGCCGATAACGGTGGACAATTCGAATTTTTCCCCAAGAATTATCATGGCAAAAATCATAGCAGCTGCCGGAACCATAAAAGTGAAAGAAGATGCTTTTTGAGAACCCAACTCCATGGCAGCCAAAAAATAGATTGAGGTTGCGAAGGCTAACGAACCAATTGAAAGACTCAAAAAGTTGATCCAAAAAATCCAGTCAAATGAAAAAATGGATAAAATACTATATTCGGCAGCAAAGGGATAAGCAATAAGAATGGATATCGAGTACATCCAAAAGCTAAAAGTGACCACATTCATGTCGGACTTGGCCTTTTGAGTTAAAAGTGTAACAATGGCCCAGAGGACAGCACCAAAAACAAAATAAATATTACCACTGCTAAATAACTGGTAGATATTCACTGACCAGATTTTAATCAGAATTAACCCTCCAAAAATACCCATAAGGATACCCACAATTTCTTTTTGGTGTATAGTGTGTTTAAAAAGTAATAGGACAAGGATGGTTGTAATCACAGGGTTTAAGCTTGTTGTGATGACCCCGCCCAATCCGGCCTGACCAATCTGGGTTCCCTTAAAATACATATAATTATAAAGAACCATGAATATAGCTCCCACCAGTAATAGTGGTATGGCTTTTTGTTTGAATGTCGGTTTTATCCCTAAAAACAGCATGGTTGGAACCATAGTCATGGCTGCAAAAGTAAAGCGCCAAAACATAAGTAATTGAGGATCAGCGTATTGGCCGGCAATTTTGGCGTTTGACCAGGATAAGCCCCAAATTAGCATGGCCGAAATCATAGCCATATAAAGCCTTAGATTAGATTGAGGTTGTGTCAATATGGTTGTTAAGCGCTTACAATTCAGACAATATATGATCAATGCTGGGACGTCTTGAATAAGTTAGTGCAATATGGGCGAAAACAACTTTTCCGTTTTTATCAATGATATATGTGCTGGCATAGGGGATGCCCTCATATTTGCCCCCTTTATATCGGGGATCTTTAAGCCCAAATGAATTAATAATTTCACCATCCATATCCCAAAGTAGAGGAAATGTGATGGGATGGCCTTTTATTGCATTTTGTTTTTTGAATTTAGCATTTGCACTAAGCCCTTCAACGCTTATGGCCCAAAGCTTTGTGTCCTTTGGAAGTTTAATGTTAGACAATTCGGCCAACTGCCGACGGCAATGAGGTCACCAATAACCTCGGAAAAAAATCAAGATGAGATTCTTTTTCCCTTTTAATTCTGATAATTGACGAATTTCTTCAGTTTCATCCAATGCAGAAAAATCGGGAACAGTTGAACCGGGGATAATTTTGATTTTTTCAAAAGAAACTGTATCAACTTGGCCTAAAAGTAAAGTAGGTAAAAATAAAATAAATAAAATTTTTGTGATTCTCATTTCTACATCCTAAAAACAGGGAATTTATGATCCTCTATTGGTGCATTCATAACTGCTCGTAAGGCTTTACCCACCACTTGGCGTGTATCAGTAGGATGGATTACACCATCGTCCCAGAGTCTGGCACTGGCGTAATAAGGATGACCTTCCTTTTCATACTTTTCCAAAATAGGTTTTCTAATTTTTTCCCATTCGTTCTCGCTCATTTCTTTACCATTAGATTTTAATTGATCCTTTTTCACCGTCGCCAGCACATCTGCAGCCTGGTTTCCACCCATGACAGAAATTCTTGCGTTTGGCCACATCCATAAAAACCGCGGCTGATAAGCCCGGCCCGCCATTGCATAATTTCCTGCACCGAAACTTCCGCCAATAATAATGGTCATTTTTGGAACGTTGGCTGATGCAACCGCCTGGACCAATTTAGCACCATTTTTAGCAATACCGCCTTGTTCCGCCTTGGTTCCCACCATAAATCCGGTAATATTTTGGAGGAATAAAATGGGTAATTTTCTTTGGCAGCATAATTGTACAAAGTGGGCACCCTTCATAGCTGGCTCACTAAATAAAACGCCATTATTGGCGACAATACCTAAGGTCTGTCCTTCAATTTTCGCGAATCCTGTCACTAATGTTTTGCCATAGTCAGATTTGAATTCTTGAAATTCAGAACCATCTACTAAACGAGCGATAATTTCTTTTACATCAAAAGCTGTGCGGTAATCTTTTGACACAATTCCCAATATTTCCTCTGTACGATATTTTGGTGGATCAAAGGTGGAAGACTTAAGAGTTGAATTAGGTAAATGGTCAATTATATTTCGAACAATTTCTAAAGCTTCTTTGTCATTTTCAGCAAAGTGGTCTGCCACACCACTAATTTGAGTATGCATTTTTGCGCCGCCCAATGCTTCTGGGGTTGCATCTTCTCCAATCGCTGCTTTTACTAATGGAGGTCCGCCCAAGAAGATGGTGCCGGTTTTATTCACAATAATAGCTTCGTCACTCATGGCTGGGACGTATGCGCCACCAGCAGTGCATGATCCCATGACAGAGGCGATTTGGGGAATACCTTTAGCGCTCATCTGGGCTTGGTTATAGAAAATACGGCCAAAATGGTCTTTGTCCGGAAATACTTCATCCTGTTTGGGTAAAAATGCACCACCACTATCGACGAGATAAATACATGGTAAATGATTTTCCAACGCAATCTCTTGGGCACGTAAATGTTTTTTGACTGTAAGGGGGTAATAGGTGCCGCCTTTAACAGTTGCATCGTTGGCGACGACAATACATTGGCGTCCATGGATGGTAATGATGCCGGTAATTAAACCGGCTGCTGGGACATAATCTTCATATACTTCATAACCGGCAAAGGGAGAGAATTCCAAAAATTGAGATGAAGAATCCCTTAGAGTATTAATACGCTCTCGTGCGGTCATTTTTCCACGGGATCGATGTTTTTCCACCCGTTTAGGCGGACCCAATTTTTTAATCGTATCCAACTTTGACTCAAGATCTTTCCCCAATAATGAATGGTGGGCAAAGTTGGATTTGTATTTTTCCGAGTCCGGTTTGATATGTGTTTTAATTATTGCCATTTTACTGCTGAATGATGGATCGAATATACTCACCTGCTATTTTTAATTTATCAACATCAATGCCCGTATCAAACCCTTGTTCATCACAAACCCTTAATACGGTTTCGGTCGATATATTTCCACTGGCACCGGGTGCATATGGGCAGCCGCCCACTCCACCGGCACTTGAATCCAAAATCCGGATTCCCATACCGAGACCGATGGTAATATTTTCTGTCGCCATATTATACGTATCATGCATATGGAGGGCAAAAAGTTGCGAAGACCAATTGTCTAAAATAATTTTCAATAAAGACTCAACATCATTGGGTGTTGCTTTGCCAATTGTATCTCCCAGAGATATTTCATGAACGCCAATATCTACGAGATCTTGGATAACTTTTATCACAGACTCTGCACAAATATCGCCTTCGTAAGGGCATACCCAGCAAGCAGAAATATATGCCCGAACACGGATCTCATTGTCTTCTAAAATAGGAATCATTTCTTCAAATCGTTCAAAGTTTTGTTCAATAGAGCCATTTGTATTTTTTTGAGAAAATGTTTCACTGGCGGCGGTAAAAATTGCCACAGAGCGATAGCCACTTTCCATGGCAGCCTCAAGCCCTTTTTTATTCGGAACTAGAGCCGTGTATGTGGTATGCTCATTGCGTTGAATAGAGGCTGAGATGTCCTTGGCATCGGCTAACTGAGGGACCCATTTGGGTGATACAAAACTGGTGACTTCAATTTCCGAGCATCCCGCTTCTGAGAGCATATCAATATATATTTTTTTCTGTACAGTCGAAATGGGTTCAGAAATATTCTGGAGACCATCGCGAGGGCCCACTTCCACAATGCGAACTTCATCAATCATTGAATTGGAGGGTAGTTAATCAATTGTTTCTGACCAATCGGGTTTCCGTTTTTCGAGAAAAGCTACAAGTCCTTCTTGTCCTTCTTCGCTGGCGCGAAGTTGGGCAATTAGTGCAGCGCCATTGGTCGAATTCATATTATTGCAATAGGATTTAAATGAGGAAATGGCATTGGGCCCCGCCAAGAGAAGTTGATTCACCCTTTTCATAACAACCTCCTCAATAGATTCAGCGGACACAACCTGATGAATTAAGCCAATACGCAATGCCCGTTCCGTATCAATGAGTTCACCCGAAATACCTAATGATTTAAAATGGGAGAGTCCTATTTTTTTCAAACAAAAAGGGCCAATGACTGCGGGATTGATTCCCAGTTTCACTTCACTTAAAGAAAACTTTGTGTTTGTTTCTGCAATGGAAATATCCGCTAATGTTAAAAACCCAAACCCACCGCCAATGGCGTATCCATGCGCTTTGGCAATTACCGGTTTTGAACAATCCTCAATTGCTTGGTACATTTCAAATAATTGTTTACCCTGTAGCTTATTTTGATCAAAATCTAACTCACCGGAATTTTTCATATAGGATAAATCGGCTCCGGCAGAAAATGCTTTGCCTAGTCCTTCCAAAATAATCACGCGAACTGAATTATCATGATTCAATGACTGAAATATTTTCGTGATTTCCAAAATCATTGTTTCACTAAGCGCATTGAGTACTTCCGGTCGGTTGAAAGCGATACGCACTAAAGATTTATTTTGGGTGATTTTGATGGTTCTATTTGTCATTTCTATTAATCCCTTCATTGGGAATCAGTGTTTTATGGTCGTAATTTTGCATTTCTATTATCACTATTACAAGGGAATTTATGTCCGGACATAGCAAATGGGCGACGATCAAACGTAAAAAAGCGGTCACGGATGCAAAACGGGGTAAAGTATTTACCAAATTGATTAAAGAATTAATGATTGCTGCTCGGGATGGAGGAGGAGATATTGAAACGAATCCACGACTTCGGCAAGCAGTATCCACTGCGAAAACAGCCAATATGCCCAATGATAATATTAAACGCGCAATTCAAAAAGGGACGGGAGAACTGGAAGGTGTTTCTTATGAAGAATTCACTTATGAGGGATATGGCCCCGGTGGTGTGGCACTTTTTATGGAAGTGCTTACCGACAATAAACAAAGGACGGTAGCAGATATTCGCCATGCCATGAATAAACATGGCGGCAATTTAGGAGAGAATGGTTCTGTGGCTTGGATGTTTGAAAAACTGGGACAAATAACCATTTCTGAAAATGGTCATGATGAGGATTTGGTTTTTGAGGAAGCTTTGGAAGCCGGTGCGGATGATTTTAGTAATGCCGATGGAGAATATATTATTACAGCCGCACCATCAGAAACAGTGAATGTATCCGATGCATTATCAAAGAAAGGATACAATATTACGTCCTCGGCCTTGGAAATGGTGCCTAAGACAACCACTAAAGTTGAGGGAGGTGATGTTAAAAAACTCATGACATTAATGGAAGTATTAGAAGATAATGATGATATCCAAAATTTATATTCAAACCTCGATGTGGATGAGGAAGATATATAGTTTGTAAGCGATATTAATCCTCGGTGGAAAAAATAAAAAGAGTGATTGGGGTAGATCCCGGATTGATCATTACCGGTTTTGGTATTCTGGATTACAAGGGCGGACAAATCCGTACAGTTGCGTTTGGGACAATTAAGCCGCCAGTAAAAGAATCACTGCCGAATCGGTTAGAATATTTAAACAGCCATATGACTGAATTATTAGAAAAATTTGAACCTAATGCTTTTGCGATAGAAGATACATTTTTTAGTCAAAATGTAAAATCTGCACTATTATTAGGCCAAGCCAGGGGAGTATTACTCTTAGCTGCAGCTTCGAAAGGTATTCCATCCATGGATTATGCGCCTCGAAAAGTAAAACAATCGGTCGTAGGAAATGGCGCCGCAGATAAAACACAAGTCCAGTATATGGTGCAGCAAATTTTAAAAATGGATGAACCGCCCAAACCGTTAGATGTTTCGGATGCGTTAGCGATCGGGCTTTGTCACATTAATCAGAATAAATATTTATGAGCTTAATCGATTCTATCTTCGGGAAATTATTCTCTAAAAGCCCAACTGAAGCCATTGTTGATGTAGGTGGAATTCGATATCGAATCCGGATTTCGATTGCAGCTTATGAAAGTTTGCCCTCAAAGGGTGATCCGGTGGAATTGCTTACCCATTTGCATGTAAAGGAAGATATCCTTGATCTATACGGATTCAAGGACAATGATGAAAGATCGTTATTTATGAACTTGAATACCATTAGCGGTATCGGTCCAAAATCGGCCATGAATATATTGTCCGGAACCAATCCGAATGAATTTAAAAGTAGAATTGTGGCCGGCGATGTGAAATCACTGACTGTGATACCTGGGATAGGGGCGAAAACGGCAAAACGGATAATTGTAGAATTGAAAGAAAAATTTGCATCAGATTTGGATGGAAAAAACGACCTTGGATTTATGGACGATGAAAGTTCATCAACGGCGAGAGATGCGGTAAACGCACTTTTATCGTTGGGATATAAACAGTCTCATGTGAATAAAACCATGAAAGATTTAGAAGTCGCTGGAGAATTATCCGGGGAATTGGAAGATATTATTCGAAAAGCATTAGCTAAAATGATTTAGGAGAACATATGCAATTTGCAAAACAAATCAATCGGTTGGGGACTGAAACGGCATTTGCCGTGTCTGCGCAGGCGAGAGCCTGGGCCGCGAAAGGTCATAAAGTATATCCATTCCACCTTGGGGATATTAACCTAGCAACGCCGGAAAATATTGTGGACGCGACCCTTAAAGCCATTCAGGATGGAAATACCGGCTATTGTCCATCGGAAGGTATTTTGCCCCTGCGGGAAACACTATCTCATGATGTGGGCTCCAAGCGGGGCGTAACGTATCGACCTGAAAATGTATCCGTCCAACCTGGTGGAAAACCAACCATTGGGAAATTTATTGCTGCTGTGATGAATCCCGGTGATGAAGTGTTGTATCCGAATCCCGGTTATCCCATTTATGAATCCCAGATTGAGTATCAGGGGGGCACTGCTGTACCTTATGGCTATATCCAGACCGAATCAGGATTCGACATTGATCTGGATAGATTGAAATCGTCCATTACAGAAAAAACAGTCGCAATAATTTATAACAACTATCAAAACCCGATTGCAGCTGAATCATCTCAAGAAGAGATGGAGGCCATAGCGGAACTGGCTATTGAAAATGACTTATGGGTATTGGCAGATGACGCATATTATGAAATGATTTACCAGGGGAAAGCACGTTCAATCGTGTCCATCCCCGGGATGAAGGAACGCACCATTATTTTATATACATTTTCAAAGAAGTTTGCTATGACCGGATGGCGTGTGGGCGGTGCAGTTGGTCCGGAAAGGATTATAAATATTATATCAAAACTGAATGTGAATGCAGAATCCTGCACCACTCATTTTATTCAGCATGCCATGTTGGAGGCGCTTACGGGAGATTCATCTGGGTCAGATGCGATTTTGGCCACATTAAAAGAAAGACGGGCTGCTGCTGTTGCCGGAATGAATGCCATTGATGGTATTCAAATTCCAACGCCTCGCAGCACTTTTTATCTATTCCCCAACGTGAATGAAGTAATGAAGCGAAAAGGGTTTAACCACGTAGATCAATTACAAGTGGGTGCCCTTGAGAATGCGAATGTATCTTTTTGTACACGGGAGCATTTTGGCCGGTCATCCTCAGACGAAACTGACTTTTATATTCGATTTGCCTATTCTGGTATTTCTACAGACGATATCAACGAGGGGTTAGGAAAGTTGAAAGATTATTTCGAATCATCATGAAGCGAACGCCTTTATATGAAAAACATAAAAAACTCGGTGCTAAATTGGTGGACTTTGCCGGCTTCGAGATGCCGATCCAGTATGCAGGCATCATAAAGGAGCATGAGGCTGTGCGGAATTCCGCAGGATTATTTGATGTGAGCCATATGGGCGAATTCATTATTTCCGGGGATGAGGCAGAAGGATATCTTGATTATGTTATGATTAATGATGTGGTTTCCTTACAGCCATGGCAGGCCCAATATTCGGCAATGTGTTATGAAGATGGTGGTATTATTGATGATGTGGTTATTTATCGATATCCCGACCATTTCATGTTGGTGGTAAATGCGGGAAATAAAGAAAAAGATTTAGATTGGCTCATGGCGCATAAACCGAAAAATGTAAATATTCTTGATATGAGTGATAGGATAGGTTTGGTAGCGATTCAAGGTCCAAGATCTCGAGACATACTCAATCAAATAACAGATATGGATTTAAATGATATTAATTTTTACTGGTTTACAGTGGGTAGCATTGATGGAAATTCTGCCACCATTTCCCGGACAGGTTATACAGGTGAATTGGGATTCGAAATTTATGCAGATCCAAAAAGTATTATAAAAATTTGGGATGCAATCTTCTCTATCGGAGGAGAAGCGATTGTGCCGGTTGGTCTTGGTTGCAGAAATACACTTCGCATGGAAATGAAATATGCTCTCTACGGGAATGATATTGATGAAAAAACGAATCCAATTGAAGCTGGACTTGGTTGGATCACCAAACTAAATAAAGGCAATTTTATTGGGAAAAATGCATTGGTAAATACGAAAGAAAACCAAACGCGCCGCTTGATCTGTTTCCAAATGAATGATCGAGGAATTCCAAGAAAAGGGCACCTGATTAAACATGGCAGTGGTGTTATCGGTGAAGTAACAAGCGGCACCCAATCACCATCATTAAATCAGGGAATTGGAATGGGATATGTGGCCAAACCATATGAAAAGATCGGGACCAATATTACAGTGGAAATTCGGGATAAAAATATAAGTTGCATAGTAGTTAAACCGCCATTATATAAATATGGTACATCAAACACTTAAAGTATAACATTATGATAAAAATGTCTAATAAAACAGTGCTTGTTACCGGTGGATCCGGATTCATTGGATCCCATTTAATCAATCGATTGTTGGATGAAGGAAATGGCGTGGTTTGTTTAGATAATTTAAATGATTTCTATGATCCTCGCATCAAAGATTTAAATCGAGAATCCCATTATGATTTTGATCAATATTCTTTTTTGGAAGGAGATATTCGAGATCAAGGCCAACTAAATAAAATATTTAAAGATAACGATATTGAAGTGGTAATCCATTTAGCAGCCATGGCCGGTGTACGACCTTCACTTGAAGATCCGAAACTTTATACCGATGTAAATATAAACGGTACCCAAAATTTGCTGGAAGCCATGAACAATTCAGGTGTTCAGAAATTTCTTTTTGCCTCTTCATCCTCTGTTTATGGAAATAATAAAAAAACACCATTTTCTGAGGATGATATTGTAGACTATCAAATTTCACCCTATGGCGCCACCAAAAAGATGGGTGAAATCATGTGTTATACTTATCATCATTTGAGTGAAATCCCCACAACGTGTTTACGATTTTTCACTGTATATGGGCCGGGCCAGCGACCGGAAATGGCTATTCATAAGTTTACACGATTAATGAAAAACAATGAACCGATTCCATTCTATGGAGATGGATCCACGGCTCGTGATTATACATATATCGACGATATAATAGATGGTATATTCGGTGCCATGAATGGGAAAGATCAGTTTGTAATTTATAATCTGGGACATTCAGATCCGGTAAAATTGGATGAATTAGTGTACGTGATTGGAGAACGATTAGGATGTGAGCCCATATTAGACCGCCATCCATTACCTGCTGGTGACGTCATTCAAACATTTGCAGATGTATCCCGGGCAAAATCCCGTTTAGACTATGAACCTCAAGTCAGAATCGACGATGGTATCTCCCAGTTTATTGAATGGTTTGATAGGATGGTAACCTCACATGGAGAATTATTTTCATGAAAGAAAAACGATTAGAAATACTTGGCATACTTGCGGTGGCAGTATCGCTACTAGTTTTCATCAGTTTACTGGGTTACAGTCCCAATGAAGATCCGGGAATTTCGCCCAATGTCCGTGTGGAAAACCCCATGGGGATACTGGGCGTATGGCTCGCATATTTTTTTATTAAACTCACCTTCGGGTATAGTTCATTTATTTTACCATTATTGGCGATTTCATGGGGAATTTGGTTCTTTACGCATA
This sequence comes from Fidelibacterota bacterium, assembly GCA_029938045.1. Classification (GTDB taxonomy): domain Bacteria; phylum Fidelibacterota; class Marinisomatia; order Marinisomatales; family TCS55; genus TCS55. The sequence continues at coordinate 14,447 of JAPYOT010000030.1, forward strand.
AAGAATTTGAAGCCATCAGTCGCTTGTCAGGATATTTAATGGGTGTGGTGGTTCTATCGTCAATTACCCTAGGTGCAGCACAAATATTTCGCTATGGATTTGATGATACAACCTTTCGATTCAGCGGATTAATCGGTGGCCTCATATCCTTGTTTATCTATGATTTCGTTGGTGGAATAGGAATAGTGATTGTTCTGTTGGCCCTATGGCTTGTCCTCGCCCGTGGATATTTTAGATTTAGTTATTATGAACCGATCAAAACATTTTTGGATCGTATTAAAAAAAAGAAAGACGAGCGTAACCTTGTTACAGACCAACAATCTATTGAAGATGAAAAGCGGCGGCATACTCAAAGTTTAATTTCAAAGATTGATGAACAGAGTCAGCGCGATGAAGAATTGGATGCGCCTAAGGACTCAGATTCCAAAGAGGAGGAAATTTTAGAAACAGCTGATGAAGTGGAATCAGTAGAAGAAGATTCTGCAGAGGACTTTGAAGAAATTTCAATAGATCCGGATGAACCTCCTAAAGAAACCGGTGAGAATGAAGATGAAATTGAAGAAGAATCAGTTGAGAAAAATGAGACAGTATCTCCTGAAGGGGAAGCTGAAGAAAATTTGGAAGTGGGAGAAATTGTTGAAGAATCGGAGGTGGATATTGATTCGGTGCAACAGAGAAAAGCGCCTAAAAAAGCCTACCAACTACCTTCAGCGGAATTATTAGCCAATCCCGTCAATATCCAAGGAGGTATGAGCAGGGACGAATTGGTTGACCGTGCAAACTTTCTCCAACAATCATTAGAAACTTTCGGTGTGGTGGGGAAAGTGGTGAATGTTAGCCCTGGCCCGGTTATTACTCTATTTGAAGTGGAACCGGCAGAAGGGGTTCGTGTGAATAAATTTGTAGCATTATCAGATGATTTGGCGAGGGTGATGGAAGCGAGTCGTGTCCGAGTAATTGCACCCATTCCCGGAAAATCATCTGTGGGCATAGAAATTCCAAATCGCGATCCGGATATGGTTTATTTCAAGTCCGTGATTAATTCAGAAAAGTTCACATCATCGGAATCAATGCTGACTATCGCCGTAGGGAAAACTACCACGGGTGAAATTGCAACCCTTGATTTGTCCAAAATGCCCCATTTACTTATTGCAGGTACGACCGGTTCCGGTAAATCCGTATGCATGAATACGATTTTAGCCAGCTTACTTTACCAAGCTTCTCCGGATGAAGTGAAATTTGTCATTATTGATCCAAAAAAAGTAGAAATGACTTTATATCGTGATTTGGCAGATTATCATTTACTCAAAATTGAAGATATCACTGAACCTATTGTTACCACACCAGAGAATGCGACATTGGCACTACGGGCAGTTGAAAAAGAAATGGGACGTCGATACGATGTGCTGGCAGATAGTGTGGTTCGAAATATTGATGAGTATAATAAAAAAATGCGGGATAAAGGTGAGGAAATTATGCCATTCATTGTGGTACTGATTGATGAGTTAGCCGATTTGATGATGCTTAATGCCAAAGAAGTAGAAGCCCCCATTGCCAGATTGGCCCAGCTTGCCCGAGCAGTGGGCATCCATCTTGTGGTGGCGACTCAACGACCATCCGTGGATGTAATTACGGGCATAATTAAAGCAAATTTTCCATCTCGTATTGCTTTCCAGGTGGCGACTAAAATTGATTCACGAACCATAATTGATGGGTCCGGCGCTGAAAAGCTCATTGGTCGTGGGGATTTATTATATTTAGGGAGCGGTTCATCTGAACCCACCCGTCTTCATAATGCTTTTTTGAGCCTGGAGGAAGTTGAAGCGCTAATGGCTCATGTCACGGGACAACCAAAACCAGAAGAGCTTGTTTTATCCAGCCCTCGTGAAACCATGGGTGCCGGTGGTTTGATAGGTGAGGACGCAGGTGGATTTGATGATTTATTTGATGAAGCTGTGCGATTAGTTGTCATGCATCAGCAAGGATCAATTTCTCTTATTCAGCGTCGACTAAAGGTTGGATATTCTCGTGCAGCCCGGCTTATTGATGAAATGGAACAAGCGGGTATTGTAGGTACTTTTACAGGCAGTAAAGCCCGGAAAGTACTGGTAGATGATTCCTATTTGGATTCACTCGACTAATTAAATTATGCACAATCCATTGATCTATATTATTCTGCTGACAGCAGGATTATGGCCCCAATCTAATCCTTGGAAAGAAAAATTTATTTCAGCCATGAATGATCCACGAGGCGTGTCAATTACTGTGGAAATTGAACAGAAACAATTTGACACCAATTCGGTTGAACGGGGAACAATTGAAATTGTAAAAAAGGATCATTATCTCTTGGATACATCATCTGAAACAGTGGTTGTTATGGGGGATACGATTCAAACATGGAATAAACAATCAAATCAACTTATCATAGATCAAACCATCGAAGGCGATTTTAGTATTTTCAATTTACTGACAGGCGGGTTTGAATCGGTTATTTTTAGCAAACCAATTGTCAGAGAAAAGCAAGTATCTATGCATTATGATATTCCAACAATGGGGTATGAAGGTAAGATAATTATAAAAAAAAATGGACGGCCAATAGAATTGAAGATTCAATATGGATCCAATCAAAATGTGACGATGAAAATTCTGACTTTTTATCATGGTAACTTATCACTCTACCATGCATTCAATCCGTCCGATGTTGAGGTGATCGATCTCCGTGAGTAAGTGGTTTAAAATAGCCATAAGCTTGGTCATCAGTGCTGTGGGACTTTATTACGCATTTGGTCAGGTGAATTTTGATGAATTATGGTTTCATTTAAAATCTGTCGATGTTTTGTGGATTTCGTTGGCGACCATTCTTTTGATTTTTTCAGTTGCTATTCGAGCTGAAAGATGGCAAATGTTGTTAGAACCCATTGAAACTGTCCCATTCCATCCACTCTTTGGTGCCACAATGGTGGGTTATTTTGGTAATGGGGTGCTTCCATTTCGATTGGGTGAACTACTCCGTGCATATTCAATTTCCGAAAATCATCAAGTAGATACATCTGCAGCCTTTGGGACGATTATATTAGAAAGAATTTTGGATTTACTTGGATTGGTTTGCGCCATTATACTATTTGGATGGTTCTTTCCGTTTGATACGGGTGGTCGCAACATCATGATTGCTGTAGTGGTCGTTAGCCTTTTAGGATTTGGATTCATTGTAGTTTTGGGAAGCACCCGTTCTCATTTAATGGATCGTATAGAAAAATGGACAATTTTCGAAAAACCATTTGCCCATCGATTATTGACCATTATGAATAGTTTGTTAGATGGATTGACCTCCATTCGTGCCACTAAACATGTAGGGCAGATTGTAATTCATACCATATTTATGTGGGTTGTGTATTATTCAATTACTTATACCGTTATTTTGGCTACTGGAATCAGTTTGTCATGGATTGAAGTGGGTGTGGTTCTCATTTCTACATCCCTGGCCCTTGCGATTCCTGCAGCCCCCGGTGCTGTGGGGACGTATCACGCAGCAGCAGTATATGTACTGACAGTATTATTTTCCGTGGGTTCGGCAGAATCTCAGGCTTTTGCCATTTTGTTACATGCGGTTGGGTTTGTGCCATTAATAATTATAGGGTCCATTTATTTTCTCCGCAGTTCAGTACAGATTAAAGATATCTCAGGCCAGCACATCGTGGAATGAAAAAATACGACACCATATTTTTAGACCGTGATGGCACCTTGAATCCTGATCCCAGTTATATCAATTCAATCGACCAGTTCGAATTTTATGATTTCACCATGGATGCAATGAAACAACTGGGTGACGCGGGTCATCGGTTTTGTATTATTACCAATCAATCCGGTATTGGCCGGGGCATGATTGAAGTGGACAAATTGAGTGAAATCCACGATTATATTTTAAATACCTTCCATAAAAATGATTTAGAATTATTGGGCATTTATTATTGCCCGGACCATCCAGATAACGCAACAAATTTTCGAAAACCCGGTAGCGGAATGTTTTTAGAAGCAGCGAAAGATCACAATATTGAAATCACTAAATGTTTAATGATGGGTGATGCTTTATCTGATATTCAAGCCGGTGTAAATTTGGAGATGGATACAATGCTTTTATTAACTGGCGGGGGCATAGATACTGCAGATCAATTAGGAAAGCTTCGTCCTAATTTTATTGCTGAAAATATTTTGGATGGTGCAAAGTTATTGTTGGAGCAACCATCCTCATGAAAATAGCTATTTTATATGGTGGAAATTCTGCTGAGAGGGAAGTGTCTTTATCCTCAGGTAATGCGATAATAGACGCATGTAATATATTAGGACATGATGTGGTTGCATTGGATCCGTCCAATGGGATGGCCTCCATGGTTCCAGATTTATTATCTGTTGATTTAGTCTTTAATGGTCTTCATGGTGGAGATGGAGAAAACGGTGTGATCCCGGGGTTCCTTCAATCCTTGGATGTGAAATTTACTGGATCTGGGAACGAAGCGTCAGCCATTTGCATGGATAAACGAGTGAGCAAAACCTTGGTTCATCGAAAAGGGATTCCCACACCTGATTGGATATCCCTAGGGGAAAACGATAAAATTCCGACGGATAATACTTTAGTTTATCCATTGGTTGTGAAACCGAATGATCAGGGTAGTACATTGGGACTGTCTATTGTTGAAAATCACTCTCAATTGGAAGATGCAGTTGACTTGGCTCGGCAGTTTGGGAATATAATTCTTCTGGAAGAATTTATTGCTGGGAGGGAACTCACAGTTACGGTAATTGGTGATGATTCTTATCCTATTGTTGAAATTGTACCGAAACATGATTTATATGATTATGACTGTAAATATACAAAAGGAATGACGGAATATTTTTGTCCTGCTGATTTGTCGGAAATTTTAACAAAATCGATTCAGGAATCATCGGAAAAAATCCATCATTTGCTTGGATGCCGTCATTATTCCCGGGTGGATTTTCGGTTGGATGAAAATAGGAAAGCATGGTTTTTAGAAGTGAATACATTGCCGGGAATGACAGAAACCAGTTTAGTGCCAAAATCGGCTGGCGCTGCTGGATTGAGTTTCTCTGAATTGATTCAAATAATCATCAATGAGGCAATGAAAGATTAATGGAACAGTGGATTGCTGTTCGGTCCAAACCCCGTGCAGAAAAAGTAGCATTAGAACAGTTGGAGAAGAAAGGCATTCAGGCTTATTTGCCCTTAGTACGTCAAAAACGTAAATGGTCCGATCGTATGCAATGGGTGGAATTGCCATTATTACCAGGATATTTATTTGCCAAAATTGAATTAAAGAATTCGATTTTTGTTTTGCAGACTCATGGTGTAAGTACGGTGGTTAAATTCGGCGGCACAGTTGGTGTGGTGCAGGAAAGTGTAGTGAAATCAATTCGATTGGCTTTGGAAGGCGGTTACGAATTGGAACCCACAGAATATTTTACAAATGGTGATGAAGTTGAGGTAATTGAAGGCCCAATGAAAGGAATGAAGGGTATCGTTTCTGAAATAAAGGGTGAAGAAAAATTAATCATCAAAATTGATGCATTACAGCAAGCGATTGCAGTGCATATTGAAACCAAATTTCTCCAATCGGTAGGGAAAAAACGTGCTCCAATTTTATAATTCACTTACACGAAAAAAAGAGGATTTTATTCCCATAATTGAGGGAAAGGTTTCTTTGTATACCTGCGGACCTACGGTTTACGATACAGCTCATATCGGTAATTTTCGCACATTTCTTTTTGAAGATTTTTTAAAACGGGTATTAGTGGCCAGGGGGTTTGAAGTTTATCATGTGATGAATATTACTGATGTAGATGATAAAACGATTAAAAAATCTATGACAGAAGGAAAACCCCTTTCAGAAATAACTGACTACTATACAGATTTATTCAAAAAGGATTTATCATCCTTGAAAATAATTCAAGCTGATGTATATCCTGCGGCGACAAAACACGTAGATGCTATGGTTAAAATGATTCAAAAATTGATTGATAAAAATCACGCTTATGTTACTAAAGATGGGTCTGTTTTTTTTTCTATTAAATCCTATAAAAATTACGGTGCGCTTATGCGGATAAATATGGATGCAACGCGCCATTCAGATCGTGTTTCTTCGGATGAATACAGTTTAGATAATCCACAGGATTTTGCATTGTGGAAAGCATATAAAGAGGAAGATGGTGATGTATCGTGGGACTCCCCCTGGGGAAAAGGCCGTCCTGGATGGCATATGGAATGTTCTGCCATGAGTATGGCGTATTTAGGAGATCACTTTGACATTCATTGCGGTGGGGTAGATAATAAATTTCCTCATCACGAAAATGAAATTGCCCAATCGGTATGTGCTGTGGATACACCATTCGTTAATTTTTGGCTCCATTCAGAATTTTTATTGGTGGATGGGGGAAAAATGAGTAAATCTTTAGGAAATTTTTACTGCATATCTGATTTGATTGAAAAAGATTTTACGGCAGAGGAAATTCGTTACATTTTGCTCAACGGTCATTATAGGACAAAAATTAATTTCACTTTAGAAAAACATCACGAAGCTAAAGTGAGTATACGGCGAATTCAGGAACTCCAATCGCGATTGAAAGAAATGAATTCTGAGATATGCGATGGTTTCCCCACAGAAATGGAACAATTTAACATTGCATTAGAAAACGATTTAGATTCACCGAATGCATTAGCTGTTTTCTTTGAATGGATAAGGAATGCTAATAGTAAGTTAGACAAAAAAGCATTTACCGAGTCAGATGTATCTGAAGGATTAAACTTTATTGCCTATTTTGATTCTATTTATGGCATATTGCCAAAGGCTGGATTCGCACCGAAGGATGTGATTGATTTAGTAGGGGAACGAGAGGATGCACGTCAAAATAAAGATTGGGAAAAATCAGATAAAATACGGGACCAAATATTAGAAAAAGGTTGGATAGTAAAGGATAAGATAAATGGTCCCAAGCTCACCCCAAAATAATATTTAATTTCTTTTTGATTTTTATTCAAAAATAATTGTCATTGATAAATATTTAATCTAATTTACAAGGCTTTTTTCGGCTGCCGTTTGGCTAAGTGCATACAAGAACTGTGCCATACGTATTGATAATTGACGGTAAAACGATCCAAACAGCGCGTCGAATTCGGTTTCGCAAACCATAATGAATTTAATACTGACTTGCCGGTGTAGCTCAGTTGGTAGAGCAGCTGATTTGTAATCAGCAGGTCGGGGGTTCGAATCCCTTCGCCGGCTCAATATGTGCCGATAGATAAAAGGTAAAACGCTTTTTAACAAAATGAATTGATGCTGAGAGGGGGAGATGGCCGAGTGGTTAAAGGCAGCAGACTGTAAATCTGCCGACGAATGTCTACGGAGGTTCGAATCCTTCTCTCCCCACGCTGCGGGTGTAGTTCAACGGTAGAACCCCAGCCTTCCAAGCTGGTGACGTGAGTTCGAGTCTCATCACCCGCTCGAAGTGCCTACGTAGCTCAGTGGTAGAGCACTTCCTTGGTAAGGAAGAGGTCGCCGGTTCAATCCCGGCCGTAGGCTCTCTTTCAATTAAGGAAAAATTAGTTTAGTAGTTTAGGAGGATTAATAAAAAATGTCAAAACAAAAATTTGAACGTAATAAACCCCATTTAAACATTGGGACA
>JAPYOT010000087.1 GCA_029938045.1 Fidelibacterota bacterium
TGGGTACCACAGATTTTTGATGGGATGAAATTAAGGGCAAAATTAATCCTGCAGAAAGTACGGTGATGGCGATACCGATCCGGAAAAGCCTGAGACGAAGCGGCATAGACTTAAGCGAGAAAATCACTTCGAATTCTCTGCGAAGAGAAAGTTGATGTAGAAGCGAGGCTTTGACCCAGAGGCGTTTCATTCTTTAATGAAAGCAGTATATTCATTCTCATTATTTATTTCAAAACTTCCAGAAACTTCATCATTGGAACCTCTCCATACATATAAATGCCAATGGCCAAGGCTAAGGCAATGGAAAAAGCAGGATCATTCATCGATAATTCCTCATGAGGCAGCCGGGGTCAGGAGCAAATCCTCTTCACTGAAAGTGGTCCAGATATACCAGAGTGTGAGTACAATGGGATAAAAAATAAAGTAAGAACTATAAGTGTGAACCTGTTCCCAGAATGTGGGTACATAATAAATGGACAGGGCAAAAATCATTATGCGAAATACATTGGCAATGAATAATAATAGTATACCACTGGCCAAAAAGGTCATTCTTTTTTGGAGGGGGCCACCAGGATAAGCCAGGATGAATCCCATATATAAGCCAATCAACTCCAACCCATTGCACCCATTTTGGATTTCCACACCGTTTGTCCCCGTGATGGCTAACACCCTTAATTCGGAATAAATATCCCAACCAAACATATTCAAAATACCGCCCGCCAAATTAACACCGGATAGACTGAGGAATGCATCAAGTCGTCCATCAGGAAGTAAATAATAATCATAAATCAAATACCATATAATATAGATGGCGCTCACTTTCATTAAAAAACGGGTTAAAGGAGAAAGGGTCTGTTGATTTTTAAATTTCATAGAAACTATTGGTGAAAAATAGAATTACAATGTTGGTTTTTCTTCACCACAATAAATACAGGTGTCTCCGGCCTGAACGTGAAACCCACATTCGGGACAATCCCATGCGTCCGTTTCAAGATCATCATATGTATCCTCCGCTCGGTTGGATCTGGCAATCAAAACAGCCACACCAACGAAAATGAAAATGATTATAATGAGAAGATAAAGTGATGCACCCATATTAGAATTTATCTAAACATTCGTTTTATCGAACTGAAATGATTATAACCCTCTTTCATTAGTTGGATCCTTTAAATGAGTTGAAGCGAAAAAATAACGACATTCAACACATGGACAGTGATACAAATCGGGCAGACGGTTTTGAGTTTATATAATCCATTTACAAGATATAAACCAATTATAATGGTGAACGCACCCATAACAAATGGTATGAATTCAGGAATCAAAAGCAAGGGAACTCCCATAAGCGCAAACCCATAAGCAATTAAAAATATGGTGCCAGATAAGGCATTTTGAATTCCGAAAATCTCTCCATATTTCGTTTTAATGATGGAAACACATTCAGCCAGATCGAGTTGACAAACCCTAGGGACCCACCATTGGCTGTAAAGCATCCGATAATTAGAAACAGAATAGAAATAAAAAGAAAAAGCCCCACCGGCAAATGCCAACAGGGCTCCAATAAAATATAATTCAGCATTCATATTATTGTTTTAGACGATACACACACCCTTCAATGGTACTGATAAACTTGTCCACCTGTGTGTGCGTATGAAACATGAATTCCATTTCTTCATAGGAGTCCACCGGATAGGATTCAGCATCATAATCCCGAAGAAAATTGGCCTCTAATTTCACCAGCATGTCCCGCATGACCATTTTGGGCAATTCTTTTTCCCGAAGAAAATTAATCTGCAGGTTGAGTTGACCATCGGATTTCATGTGGAATAGGGGCAGCATTCCAAAATCCGAATTACAGCGAAAGGTGAATGTTCCATGGCCATCCCCCCGTCCCCAGGACATTTCAGTGGCATTTTTCTCAGAAAATTCAATAATCTGTTCACCGATTTTTGCAATCTCACGTGAACAATTATTCCGCAAATCTTCTACGAACTTTTGTTTAGTCCATTTCATCATTTATTCTTACCTCAAACCTTAATAATGTGGCGCTAATTACGGTTAGAATTTAATGCGTATTGTACCCCAGTGAAACCCATTAAAATGAAATTTGGGTCAATTGTCCCAAATCAAAGTTAAAGGTAAACCGCATCCGTTCTTTCACCCAAGTCCAATCTTCTGCTGTTTTGCCTTCCGTCTCCCAGCTTTGATATAAGGGCAAAATGATGGGGCCAAACTTTAATCCGGCCGCCGTAAAAGTATCTGTAAAAACATCACCGCCGGCCATATCAAGATAGATTGGAAAACTGGGGTCAATATTCACGCCCCATGTAAATCCTGTGGACGCCAACGGGCTGCCATTTTCGTCAGCCACAACACCGCGTAACCCAGGGCCCTTCTGGAGGTATTGGTTTTGAATAATGGCCATTTTGGACTGACCCGTTCGGTCGAGAATGAATGATGAAAACGTGGGATCCACATCGCCGCTGACATAGGAACGAAAATGGTTTGGAACCTTTTTGTTATTGAGAAAACTACCGGTCCATAATCGGATATTAACACCCAATTTTTTTGTAAAATTCAGTTTTATTTTCGTTTCAAAACTGGCGGTAGAAAATCCATTCCCAAGTTTGATTTCCGTATGGGTGCTCAAGGAATATTTCTCCTCTTTAGGCCTCCACTCCTGACGGATCCCGAGTTCAACAACGGGATGACCACCAAACGTATAAAGGGTGGTATCAAAGGCGGCTGAATCCAAATAGGCATATTGAATGCCCGTATTCATAGATCCTCCAGATTCACTATCTCCAAACGATCCGGAATAAATAATATCGCCTAAAGATCTTCCTCCCATTTGGGACCCTCTAAAAACTAAATTCGATTTATTGAACCTGGCATTGGGATCTAACATTTTTATATAAGATATATTGCCAACCACGGTTTCATTTTTTAAATCCAGCATAGGCTGAAATACGGTGGTGGAATTATATCCCGGTGTGCCCCCCTTATATATCATGAGCCCCGGTGCCCACCCGTTGTAATAATTATAATTAATCCATGGGAGCAAATTGATATCCCGATCATAATAAGTGGGCTGATCCCAGACAAAATGAAAATGGGTTTCTGCCCGGGTGGCGTTATTGGATCGATTTACATCGGGCATATGTTCATCCGGATCAATAATCGCATACCAGGCATTCGCCGGTGCTTTGATCACGGTACGCCATTCGAAACCTTCTAACCATCGCCGCTCCAATTCTTCATGATTATTCCCATATAAAACAACTTCTACGGGTATTTTCAAGTTTCCATTGTTTGTAACAGTGAATTGATTTCTTTTTTTCCGAATAGAATAATCTATATAATCCGTCGTTTCAATAACACCTTCAAAATACCAGCTTAAATCTTTATCCGTATGCTTTTCGAATACGGTTCGAATATCTTCAGGGTAGGGATGTTTAAATTTCCATGTTTCATAATAATCCTGCATGATTTCATCCATTTTATCTTCACCGAGATAGTGTTGAAGAAATCGGGTAAATACAGCCGTTTTTGAATAATTCTGTCCATAGTTCCCATCTTTATACTCGTCAGCTTTTAAATTTAATGGTTGAGCCTTGGGGCTTTTTGCGCTGATACTATAACCTAAATATTGCATCCAACTTTCTTTAAGGTTTTTACCAATTCCCATTTTATTTTGAACAAAATCATGAATGATAAATTGTCCATTTAGCGCCGAATATTTATCCTGCCAATATCGAATATTGGTATACTGATTTAGACCCTCATCCATCCATGTATGGTATCGCTCATTACTCCCGAGGATACCGTAAAACCAGTTATGGCCAACCTCATGCATGATGACCATTTCCAGCATTTGTTTCCCCGGCATTTTTG
>JAPYOT010000088.1 GCA_029938045.1 Fidelibacterota bacterium
ATTCTTGGCAGTTATCTTCCTGGATTGAAAATGGATTTTACCATCGAACAGTTGTTTAGCCAGAACGATCCTGTAATTGAAAGGTTTATGACGTTTCGTGAAGAGTTCGCCGGGGTGGATAATATTGTATTTCTCATCTATGAATCTGATAACCCATTTTCCCATACAAACTTAGTGAAAAATAGACAAATGGTTGAAAACCTGGCGAAAATCGAAGGGGTAGAATCCGTTAAGAGCCTGACCAATATTGAATTGTTTACGGAAGGTGGTGATTATCTCCTTCAGCCGGTATATGATGAAATTCCAATATCCGAGGATTCATTAAGGGCTGCGAAGAATCGAATCATGTCATCCGAATTGATAAAAAATTATATGATTTCAGACGATGGCGAAGTGACAGCCATTCTGGTAGAGATTGATCGGGATTACAACGAACATAAAGGAAGAGAACGGATTCTATCCGAAATTGATCAGGTTCAAACAGGAGTGGATTGGGATTGGCATCAGGCAGGATTGCCTGTCATCCGTACACGATATGTGCAATACATGATAGCCGATAATATAAAATTTTTACTCCCGGTTACCATGATGTTGATTATTTTTCTTTCGGTTCTTTTTCGAACACTTGTTGGACTGGTGCTGCCATTAATGGTGGTGAGTCTCACCATAATATGGACATTGGGATTCATGGTGGCTTCTGGCGTCACCATCAATATTATTTCTTATATGATTCCCACATTGCTTATGATTATTGGCGTGAGTGACTCGGTCCATTTTCTTGTAAAATATTTTCATACGCTCAAAGAAGTTGGTCACCGAAAAAAAGCATTATTTCAGACAGTTAAAAAAATAGGAACGGCAATTTTTCTCACGAGTATCACCACGGGAATTGGTTTTGGTTCCCTGTCTTTTGTTAACATTAAAATTGTGAAAGAATTTGGAATTTATACAGCAGTTGGTGTCTTTTTTGCTTTCATCATTACGGTACTTTTTATCCCATCCATGCTCATGATTATCAAGCGTACACCTGAATCAAAACTGGATGCTTATTCCCGAGGATTCAGAATGCGGATCATCAATCGCATTATTATTTTTGTCAGAGCCTACCCAAAGCGTATCATTACGGTGGGGCTTCTAATTTCTCTCATTGGAATATTTGGTGCGGTCCAAATGAACCCCCATTCAAAACTGTTAGAAGATTTGCGCCCGGGGAACACACTGCTAGATGATATGCATGTGGCGGAAGAACGGATGGGCGCCGTGCTTCCGGTAGAAATAATTATAGAAGTGGATGAGGATGGCCCATTTGAGGATATTCAGGATGTGGCGGTCCTTACCTTTTTGGATCAATTATCTCGTTATGTTTCAAACATTCCAGAAGTGGGGAAAGTAGTATCTGTTTCGGATTATATGAAAGAAATCCATCGTGCCATGAATGAGGGCGATCCGGCCTATTATAAAATTCCTGAATCCCGGGAAATGATTGCCCAGTATATGCTGCTGTATGAAAGTGAATTTGAATCGCTCATGAATATTGATTATACCAAGTTGCGAATAGCAGTCCAGATAAAGGATATTGATTCCCGCCGAAGTACGGAAATGGAAAATGAAATCAATAATTATATTTTATCAATCGTACCAAAAGGACTCACGGTTGAAGTCACGGGGACAGCATTTCTCGCCTTACGTACGAATAATTATTTGGTACAGAATTTAGCCGGCAGTTTTCTGATTGCTTTCGGTGTGATTACTATTTTGATGGCATTCCTTTTTCGGTCGGTTAAAATGGCCTTGATTTCTGTATTGCCCAATATTATCCCCATGATGATCATGGCTGCCGTGTTGGGTTTTTTCCAAATTCCATTACGCCCAAGCACGGCCATTACATTTGCCATTGCCTTTGGTATTGCCGTAGATGATACGATCCATTATCTCACGCGCTATCGAATGGAACTGGCGGAAGCTGACCGTCATTATCGACAGGCCAACGATGCAACCCTCATGGGAACTGGTATCGCCATGATGTCTACCACTACCATTTTGGTATCGGGATTTTTTGTCCTCACCTTATCAGAATTCACACCCACCATTCAGTTTGGCACCTTATCTGCCATAACCATTTTATCCGCTTTGGTGGCCGATCTTACATTTCTCCCAGCCCTATTGAGTCTCGTGAAACCGAAAATTCGCGGAGGAAAAGGCTAAAAACTTTTTTCCTGTTCCCTTGTCTTAAAACCCCAGTAATTTCTCAGTTAATTAACCAGGAAATCTTTATGCGGTCCATCTTATTAATCATTGTTCTTATTGGCACACTTCCCGCCCAGGAATCGGACTATTTTCAGCAATATGTGGATTATGATATTCAGGTCACATTGGATGATACCAATCATACCATTATGGCCTATGAAAAAATGGTGTATCAAAATAATTCTCCTGATACATTGAATTTTATTTGGTTTCATATTTGGCCAAATGCCTATAAAAATGATTCAACCGCATTTGCGAAACAAGCGGGAGAAAATTCCCGTTTCAGCCGTTCCGATTCCACACAGCGGGGATTTATAGATAGTCTGGATTTTTCCATCGATGGTCAAAAAGCGGATTGGGAAATACATCCGGAATGGATTGATGTGATTAAATTGAAATTGCATTCCCCTTTGTACCCTAAAGAATCCATCCGTATTGAAACGCCATTTTTTGTTAAAATTCCCCAAGTATTTTCCAGATTGGGTCATACGGGAAAACATTATGAAATGACCCAATGGTATCCAAAACCAGCGGTATATGATCGAAAGGGATGGCATCCTATGCCATATTTGAATCAGGGCGAGTTTTATTCAGAATATGGCTCATTTGATGTAAAGATTACATTGCCAAAGGATTACCGTATCATGGCAACAGGGGACTTGGTGGATGGAGAAGAAGAATATGCTTGGCTTGATTCTCTCACCGTGGTGGCAGATTCAATTCACAGTCTACCAGAAAAAGATTTTAAAAAGTGGGTGAAGTCCCAAAAGAAAAAATCAGATTCAGATACCACAAGCAGTGAAATGAAAACACTCCATTTTCACCAGCACCATGTTCATGATTTTGCCTGGTTTGCAGATAAAAAATGGCTGGTTCAAAAGGGAAAACTAAACTTAGCAGATTCCACACGCAAAGTAACGCTGTGGTCTTTTTATCTCCCTAAAAATGCAAAACTTTGGGAAAATACAATCGAATATCTTCATGACTCCGGATATTGGTACAGCCGCTATTATGGAGACTACCCCTATAATCACATTACGGCGGTGGATGGAGATTTATCTGCCGGCGGTGGTATGGAATATCCAAACATTACGGTTATTTCAAAAATGCCGGGGAAACAAATGCTGGAAATGGTCATCATGCATGAGGTTGGCCACAACTGGTTTTACGGTATCCTCGGGAGCAATGAACGATACCATACATGGATGGATGAAGGGTTGAATGATTATACGAATATCCGATATTGGCAGGATAAATATAAAGAACAGGATGAACGGTTTGTGGTTGTGGATTTTATCCAAAATAAAATGGGTATTGGCCGCAATATGAAATTCAGTTGGTTTGAATATATTCGTTATGCCGCTTCGGCCAAAAGCCCCAAAGCCCAGCCATTGAATCTAAAAGCGGATGAATTCACAGGTGGGAATTACGGGCAGAACTATTCAAAAACGGCCGTATTTACCCGATTTCTTCAACACTATCTCGGTGAAGATAAAATGGATGAAATCA
>JAPYOT010000089.1 GCA_029938045.1 Fidelibacterota bacterium
TCCACCATAACAGCGATTTCGTCTGCTTCTTTTGCACCCAAAGACAATTCAATTTTCCCCGGTTGAGGTCCGTGGGGCAGTCCCATGGGATGATAGGTAATGGATCCGTGTTCAACGCCTTTGCGGCTCATGAAATCACCGGCCACATAATAGAGAATTTCATCTGAATCCACATTGCTGTGGGCATAAGGCGCCGGCACTGCCTCCGGATGATAATCAAATAGGCGGGATACAAAATTACATATGACCAACCCTGGCGCTTGGAATACCTGGTGAACGGGCGGCGGCTGATGGACCTTGCCTGTAATGGGCATAAAATCACTCACATTAAAAACCCATGGGAAATAATAGCCGTCCCAGCCAACCAAATCAAAGGGATGATGTCTATATTCGTAAGATTGAAGCCCTTGGGCTAACCGTACTTTTACCTCAATGGATCCTTCGGAATGAGATGTTTCCAATTCAGGTGTACGAATATCCCGTTCGCTATAGGGAGCATGCTCTAATAATTGACCCAGTGTATTTCGATACCGGTTGGGTGTTTCAATGGGGCCGTGTGTTTCGACGATGAATAATTCAAGTGGCTCATCCACATCCAATTGCCAGATTACGCCTCTTGGAATAATAGCATAATCGCCATAAGTCAATTTCAGTGTGCCGAAATTTGTTTTAAGTGTTCCTTTGCCGCCATGGATAAAAAGACATTCATCGAACTGACCATTTCGGTAAAGATAATCCATGGAATCAGAAGCTGTGGCTTTAGATAGGATCACATCCGAATTAAAGAATAAGGGTACCCGCGATGAAATGGCGTCGCCCTTATGATTAAGTGCCCGCGAATTAAGATGGTGGTGGCGGTGTTCCTGATCCCATGGTTCCATTTTGAGAGGGTCAATTTTTCCGACCTTTTTTATGGCAGTGGGCGGATGGACGTGATATACATTGGAATAAATATGGCTGAATCCTTCCCGGCTGATGAGTTCTTCCCAATATAGATTTCCCTCATCATCTCGGAATTGGATGTGCCTTTTATTTGGGAGGTGTCCCCTTGATTGGTAAAATGGCATTGTTAATCCTTAATTAAGGCTGTAGAAACACGGTATGCCGTGTCTCTACACGATTTTATTTTCTAAAATACCCAGTCGTTCCACCGCTAATGTAACCACATCTCCTTTTTGAATCCAACCACCGGTATTTTCCGGGCGGAGTTCCAAAATACAGCCAGTACCCACCGTTCCTGAACCGATATATTCCCCGGGAACCAGTTTTGTATTCATACTTGCCCGTTCAATCATTTCTCCAAAAGAATGATAAAGGTCGTTGGTATTTCCATTTGAAATTTTCTTACCGTTCACATGACATGTCATACGTAAGTGAAGTTTACCATCGTCTCCCCAGGCATCTTCCAGTTCATCTGGTGTAACCATATAAGGGCCGAAACTGGACGCAAAATCTTTTCCTTTCGCCGGGCCGAGACTCATTGGCATTTCTTCCCGCTGAAGGTTGCGGGAAGACCAGTCATTCAAAATAGTATAACCGGCAATCACCTTATCCGCATCTTCAGCTTTAATGTCGGATCCACCGTTGCCGATGATGACGGCAAATTCCAATTCGAAATCAAGTTCAGTTGTTTTGGACGGATAAGGTATCTCAGCACCATGACCATAACCGCAATTGGGATTGGAAAAATAGAAAATGGCTATTTTAAACCAATCAGGATTCATATCCAATCCACGGAGTTTACGGGCGGCGCGGACGTGTTGCTCAAAGGCATAAAAATCCCGGAAAGCGGGTGGATCGGGAATGGGCGGCAAAATGATCAAATCTGATTCAGGTTGGGATAGTGCTTCGAGGTCACCGTTAGAAACTTCAATTTCCAAGTCTTTTAAAAGTGAAAAGTTGTGATCCCAATCTGCAAGCGCTTCTTTCAAAGATCCAGGGATAGATAGAAATGTATCGTTCCTATTATTTTGGTTGACCCATTCTGCTGCGCGCGTGACATCTACAATTTGTTTTTCAACTTTGAATCCGAATCTCGGATTTGAATTATTCTGTTTTGCGTATGTTACAAATTTCATATTTTATTTTTTCTATTTGATGGATTAAAGATTGCCGCGAAGTTCCTGTTCCCGTTCGATGGATTCAAACAAGGCTCTGAAATTTCCCTTACCAAAACTGTTGGATCCCTTGCGCTGGATGATTTCATAAAAAAGGGTGGGGCGGTCCTGGATCGGTTTGGTGAAGATCTGGAGCATGTAGCCATCTTCGTCGGAATCTACTAAAATACCTAATTCAGCTAGGATATTGATATCTTCATCAAAATCACCAACCCTTTCTATGAGTGTATCATAATAGGTTTGGGGTGTGGGTAAAAACTCAACCCCCTTGGCTCTTAATTTTTTAACGGTCTCAATGATATTCCGTGATGACATGGCAATGTGTTGAATGCCGGCCCCTTCATAAAATTCCACAAATTCCTGGATTTGGGATTTTTTCAGCCCATCTGCCGGTTCATTAATCGGCATTTTGATCTTTTCATTTTCATTGGCCATAACGATGGAGCGGAGGGAGGTATAATCGGTGGAGACATCTTTGTCATCCACGGACCAGAACCGATGCCAGCCAAAAATCTTTTCATAAAAATCACAAACGGGCTGCATGGCGCCATCGGGCTGGTTGCCCACCACATGATCAATATGGACGATGCCAACAGGATCCGCAACCATATCTACATCCATGACTTGATAGCCGGGCAAAAAGACACCCTTATAATTATTGCGCTCCACAAATGTATGGGTAGTGTCACCATAAGTTTTAATGGTGGCTACAATCGCTTCCCCTTTTTCATCTTCGATTAACTTCGGTTCACTGACACTCTCAGCCCCCCGTTCAGTGGTCTCCTTCCATGCGTTTTCTGCATGATCCACTGAGAAAGAAACATCCTTTACACCATCCCCATGTTTATCAATGTGGTGGCCCATTTCTGTTCCGGGAACCAAAGGGGAACTCAATACGAATCGGACTTGGTTCTGTTTCATTACATAACTGACTTTATCACGGCTGCCCGTTTCAAGTCCTTTATAGCCTATGGGCTGAAATCCGAGACAACTGCGATAATAATGGGCTGCCTGTTTGGCGTTGCTCACATAGAGTTCGCAATGGTCAAATGCATTAATTTTATAACTGTTCATCGTCACCTCAATTTGATAAGATAGATTTTAAAGCATCAATAAATCGCCCATTTTCATCAGCGGTTCCAATGGATATCCGGATGCAATTGGGCCAGCCAAAAGCCTTCAAATTCCTTACTATTACACCTTTTTTTAATAGGGATTGAGTAATATCTAATGCCTGGGTATTTGTCTCCCAGATAGACGTGAGAAAATTGGCTACGGATGGGATCGTTTCAATGCCTAAAGATGTCAATTCTTTTTGTAAAAACATGTATCCATCATTGTTAATGGCCAATGTTTTTTCCAGAAATTCTATATCATCCATGGCTGCAGATCCGGCGGTATGGGCGATAAGTGAGGGAGAAAAGGGTTCTTTCACCTTCATTAAATTTCTGATAAGTTCATCATGAGCAAATCCATATCCTATTCTTAAGCCTGCCAAGCCATAAGCTTTAGAAAAGGTACGCAGTGTAAT
>JAPYOT010000031.1 GCA_029938045.1 Fidelibacterota bacterium
TGGTCATACCCTTCTGGGCAAGGGATTTTGCGATATAGGGACCAATACCGCGGGAGGCACCAGTGATAAGGGCTATTTTACCTTGTAATTCCAATTATAGAGAGCCGGATAAAGCTTGAATTGCAGCTAACAACAAAGATGGATCTGTTGAATGGGGCGCATTCGCTGGATCAAGAAGATCCATTTGAGTTGCGGCCTCCGTAAACATACCGGTATTGTAATAAGATTGGATGAGTGACATTCGTACATCTTTATAATCCACAGAAGTTTTATGGGAAAATTGATAATCTGCTTTACGGGATAATAAATCTATGGCAGCTTCAATGGAATTCCCATATTCATTCACTAATCTACCGGCAATTGCTTTACCAGCTAAGGCATCTAACCTTGTATTATCTGAGATGGCAGCATTGAATTTATCTAACGAGGTACTGAAGTCATAATATCCGCCATAGTAATTTCGTTCGAAACTCGAAGCCCAACCCCTGCCTACCGTTGCTTCGGCATTAAGACTGTCGTAAAATTCATGGGTATTGGCAAAATTTACCGCTATCTGAAATTGAGAGGAACTTCCACTATAATCACTGTTTTCAAAAGCATCCCATCCATCGGAAATTGCTGAGATTATATCAGTTGTTTTGTCCATAATTCCTGAGAGGGTTACTTTCATTGGATTTGTCTTAACCGAACTGTTATGATTAATAATTAATTGTTTTGTTACGCTCGTTGTTGTGGGTGAATATCGTATGGGAATCGCTTGAGATTTTCCCGGTTGGATTATATGAGAGGTCACACCATCAACAAAAGAGAACTCACTAGAAGAAACAGAAAAATCTATTTCCAAATCAAAACCGGAATCCGCATTGTTGGTGACGGATAAATCCATATCTTTATAACCACCTTCTTCCACCATCCCAAACTCAAGGACATTGGGTGAACAAGTAAAAGAAACAGGGGATACCCCTTCACCATTTATATACATTTCAGCAAATGATTCTTCATTCGACACCGTTAGTTTCGCCGTATAAGATTCCACTGATGAAGGTCGAAAGGTAATAGATATTTCCTTCGATTCATTTTTTTGCAACGTCAGAACACCATTAAAATCCATCGTAAATTTTGGAGAATCCATAATATTAATTTCACCGATAAATGCACCCGTCGAATTATCCGTATTTTTTATGCGAACTTTCTGTGAAATGATTTGGTTCGCTTCAACTTTACCGAACTGAAGTTCGGTTGGTTCAAATAATAGCTCATAATGGGGATCCACTTTGTCTTCACAGGCGAACATGAAAAGGAGAAACGAAAAGGCTAAGAATAATATGTTCCGCAGATTCATCTGGATAATACCATTTTTTTCGTTTGGGAAAATCCATTGGATGAAATACGATAGAAATAAACACCGCTAACAGCTGGTGTTCCTTTGTCATTGTTTCCATTCCATAAAATTTGATACCGGCCTGCGGGCTGAAATTGATTAACTAACGTAACCAATTCCCTTCCAAGAATATCGTAAATCATTAATGAAACAGATCCACTTTCAGGAAGATCATAATGGATCATTGTCTCCGGATTGAATGGATTAGGATAATTTTGAAACAATGCATATTCCGTTGGGATGAGTAAATTCTGATTTATGGCCAATGGCATACCGCTTCCACGACGAATTAAGGTATATTGGCCTAAATGGGAGCCAACTCCTTCGATCCGTTTTCGGTCATTAGAAAAAAATGATCTTAATTCACGCCAGGACTCACCATCCCAGTATCCAATAGACACATCTTCAGGATTATGGTGACCAACATCCATTGCTATTCGGGCACCATTCGCAAGTTCTTTTCCCACAGGACTTACTGTATAAATTGAACTCAACTTTTCTGGCAATGAAGAAAGCATCATTGGGGTCGACGGGTTCATATCATCACTGCCAATGATGATATAACTATTTTCAAGTAAACTATTTTCCGGTATGTTCATGATAAAATTATCGTCCCTGGAAACAATATCACCACCAACTTTTGCCAATGTATAATTCACATTGTATGTAAAAGTCGTATCAATATTATCCCTGCCGTATAGAAAAGTACCTCTGGCATTAATATCCAAAGCACCGCTGGTAAATATCCGATAATTTTCTGTAACCAAAATACTGTCATTTCCTGCCATTGCTTGGGAACTAAGAATGCTTTCAATTCCATTATTTTTTGCCGTAATGACCATATTATCGGCACCCATAACAGAATTCCCAATAATGAACAAGTTTAGTTCATCTGTGAAGACGGAATTCTGCATAAACCCAGCGTTCAAATCGGGAATTGTTGAATCGGAAATATAAAATGATGCCCGCATAACATAATTCCAACCATCAAGAGAGGTTCCACTGATGGTAAAACCCTGGAGAGGGTCCAAAACACCGCTACCATTATAATTATATGCATAGGTATAATTGTCGCCATTCACATTTTTATCCATGGCAAAGTAGGTTCCTACCGTATCATCATCAACAATACCAATAACAATTTCCCCAAGGTTAGATAACTTGTCTTTATAGGGGGTCATATCAATAACAGTCCAGTTGCCCGTGAGACCTGACCTTTGGGTAGACCAATGGATTGGTTCCACTACATTTTCAACATTTCCATCATCGTCTAAAATATTCCACACATGGATATTAAAATCTTTATCGGCTCCAGCCGGTGTTCCTGAACCGGTAAATTCCTGATCAAAGCCTACAATCAAACTTATTTCAACTAATTGGTTGATGGCCATTTTTGGATCAAATTTGACACCCCACCCCCAACCGGTATGATTATTCCCCCAACCAAGATAACCAAATTGACTCCCGTCTGATGATGTGAATAAATCTGTTGATCCATCATCATGGGCAATTTCTACAAAACCCGTCCAACCCGATGCATCTGTTCCTGTGGATACATAATCATACTTCATGGTAGTGTTTTGCTGATTCACCACAACAAAAACTGCGGTCCTTACTTTGAGGGAATCCTCGTGATAGACTAAATGTTTTACCCCATTAGAAAGTGTATTTACAACTGCAGTTGAATCATTGAATTCTATAGATCGAAAATGGGGCATCCCACTGGATGTTGCAGTAAATGTAATTTCCATTGAATCCACAGACGATTGGTATTCGACATAATTTGGGGAATAATTCATGAGAGAATTACCGGCCGATTCCACATTACCCGATATATGTTTTTCTGTTGATCGGGCTCTCATGGGAAGCCATATATCATATCCATATTTCGGATCAAGTGCTTTATAATCCAAATAATTAGCAGTAAACCAATCCACGAGCCATTCTCGATATGATTTTCCCACACTGTGATTGGTTAACAATTGGTCAAATGCGCTCCAATTCTGCATGGCATTACCCCCGGCATTTAGCTGGACAAATTCTTTGATCGCTCCATCTCCCAATTGTTCCACATAATAGACTGTAAATAAAGATGCCATGGCATAATGGGCTGCATCAGATACCCATGCCCACCCAATTTGATCTGCTTTGTTTAAATAATGCCCATGAGAAATATAATCACCCCCACAGACAATGGTGGCCATTTCACTCAATCCCTCATTGAATTGAACTGTTTCATATTTATCATAATTATAATGGATTAAATGCTGCAATTCATGGGATAATGTTCCTTTGACGTAAGACACACTTGAGTGCGTATCTAAATAAACAATATCTCGTTGATTGCTTCCAGATTGATTGGTTTGATCTTGCCCTGTGAAGTACCCGCCTGCCCCAGAGAAAATATCCGCAAATAAAAAATCTACAATGCCATCGCCGTCGTAATTTGGCGGTGATCCAAAATATTCCAATTCTAAATCGTAGATTCCTTTAGAGGAATCTCGGGAACCTGCTGGTGTATTTTCTTCCAACAATTTTAAGTAATCTGCTGCCAGTGATGCGGAAATATTTGATGAACTGGATAGTTCTACTGTATCCGCCCAAATGGCTGTTTGGCTCCCCTTTGCCAGCATTTCTGCTACCACTTCCTCACTTTTCGTCCCACCGGACCCGTCGTCAACCATCACCCAGAATTTTTGAATATCTCCCACATTTGCAGATTTATAACGAACTGGTGGAATTTGCATTCGGCCATACACATCCGGATATTCTGATTTCATTCTCGCCATGTGGTTTTCCATAAACTCATCAGTAATTGTTGGAACCGCACACAATGGTAGAATCGGTGCCTCTTTTATATAATCAATGGGACCGGAGCTTATAGTAGCCCGACGATCCTGAGCCGAAATCAGACTTATGGATATACTTATGATCAGTATGGCTATGTATTTATTCACAATGGGGTTACCTCGAGGGTGCAAAATTATAATTTATCATTCCCTGAATCAACTTGTTATTTTGTTTTGTCTCTCGGGAGCCTCTCATCCATATCCGCAACCACATATGCCATAACAGCCATGGTTGCTACACATTGATTAAATTCATCTTTATCTAGTTTATCCCATGTATCTGCATTGGTATGATGATACCAAAAATATTTAGAACCGTCAACTCTCAACCCCATACCGGGAACTCCTTCACGCATGATCGGTCCAATATCAGCTCCACCACCGCCTTTGGTTATTACTCCAGATTCAATAGAATAAAGTAACGTTCCAATGTCTTGCAAAATATTCATTGCTTCATCAGATCCTGTAAAACCAAAACCAGAAGGTTTAAAGACTCCTCCATCTGATTCCATTGCTAAAATATGATCATCAAGTTCATTTATATGAGCATCTCTATAAGCATTGCCTCCACGCATACCATTCTCTTCATTCGTCCACATGACCACACGTATAGTGCGTTTTGGCCTTAGTCCTAATTCTTTCATCATTTTGACAGCTTGCCATGCTGCTACACAACCGCCTCCATCATCCATAGCACCTTGTCCAACATCCCATGAATCTATATGGCCACCTAGGACAATCACTTCATCTGGAAATTCAGAACCCTTAATCTCTCCCATAACATTTCTTGATAAAGCATCTGGCTCAAATTTTCCTTCCATATATAATTTAATTTTGATGGTTTGACCTCTGTCAACCATACGTGATATCATAGCAGCATCTTCAACTGTTATTGCTGCATGAGGAATTTTTTTTATGCCATCTTCATAACGCATTCCACCTGTATGTGGTGTATTCATTGAAAATGGTCCTACAGATCTAATAATGCTTGCAATAGCTCCTGCCTTAGAAGCTGCAATAGCACCACCAGATCGATATTGCACAGTTTTACCGTAGCTTGTGAAGGGGACATTGAAAAGTACGATCTTCCCTTTTGCTTCAGAAGATCTAGCTTCTAGATCTTCAAAACTATTAACAACAATAACTTCACTAGTAATTCCGTTTGGGCCCGTACCAATACTTCCACCTAGACCTAACATATGCAAGTTTTTTTTCCAAGGAGCAATCATTTTAGCAGACTCTTCTCCTCTTACCCACTTAGGAATCATGACCTCTTCTGCATGAACATTTTCAAGCCCATCAGCCTTCATTTCTTCGAGTATCCAATCCAATGCTTTTTCAAGGTTATCCGTCCCACTAAATCGAGGACCAAAAGTATCACACATTTCGCCTAACCGTAGAAATCCAGCCGTATCGGACAAGGCCACTTCAATCAATTTTTTGCCATCTGATTGATGTCGTTTTGCAATAGACCCTAAGACAATGTCTGATGTACTTGACGAAGGTTCGTGTGCTGTATCAACAAATCTTATATCTTGCCTCATCGCTTGTGTTGGTTGACACCCAATGAATATTGGGATTAAGAGGGTAATTAAATATGTTTTCATATGTTCCTCCAGAATTAGGTTAAAAATACGTTAAATATCATCATTAAAAATGGAATGTCAAAACACCGACCATAATCAATATGAAATAGTTCACCAATACAGCTGCACCTGCATAATCTTTAGCATATCGCTGACCGAATATTAGTGCCACTAAATTAATTCCACAAAGCAATAGACCATAAAGGAGAAAATTGAAATCATGATAAATAATTCCGTAGGCAACGCCAATAAAACATAGCAATCCACCTGCTACCTCAAGAATTGTAATAATGATAAGTAAGAATGGTACTGTATTTCTGATAAATGTTTGTGAAAAATGGTCGGTTAAAAAACTAAGATTTCCCTTCCAGTCTGTTACTTTATCCATACCGGACTGAATAAAACAAATTCCCAAAAATGCACCAATGAGAGTTTGAACCAATTCAATGATTGAGTACCCCAATAATGTCGTCATTTATTATCTCTTTCATTAAAGAAAATTGTGTCTGAGATTTCATCTTTATGGTGCATGAGCGTTTCCATTTGTTTCCCTTTATAAAAATGGGAGATATTTAATTGATCTTGATAGTCAGCAATAAAAATCGAATTTGTAATTATTCCCTTGGAAAACATGTTAACATCTTCTATCTCCAGATAGCACCAAGTAATGTCAAGTTCAATTTCTTTACCAACCCAATTGAATTTATATTTTTTTTGATCCAATAAAATTTTTAGGTGGGTACTCAAATAACGGAAAATGAGTGAATCTGATTTGATGTTTTCATTTTTTGATCCCAGATTAATTGGTTGTAATCCCTCATGGTGAATCGCATCCTCTAAATCATCTGAAAATAGTTTCAAGGTAATTTCAATATTATTAGAGACTGGATTCATTTGAAAGGTTGTAATACTTACGTGAAATGGATGAGCAAATACAAGTGAAGGTATTATTCCCATGAGCAGGAATCGTCTAATGATAAATTTTTCCATCATAATTCAGTCCGATTTTATGTAAGTTTATTTTCATATATAACCATAATAATTCAAAAAGGGGATTCCATGAAATCAATGAAGCCAATAATCATTGGTGCCATCTTATTTGGCGTAACCACCGGTCAGGTTATCGATAAATTCAAACAATTAGATCAGCAAATTGCCACACCAAATTTATATAGAACCGCCTCCGGTTATCCCGGTCATGGCTACTGGCAAAACCAGGCAGATTATAAAATCGACGTAACGCTGGATGATGACAAACAACGCATCGAAGGATATGAAACCATTACATATACCAATAATTCGCCAGATGAATTAACCTATATTTGGATGCAGCTTGATCAGAATGTCCGCGCCAAAGATTCCGACACATATAAGATAGCCACTGGCGCTATGCGGGACCGGATGAGTTTTCGATCTATGAAGCCCGGATTAATTATGGGAGACGAAGATGCGAGCCCCATTCTGAATGAATTTGATGGAGGATTCAATATTGAAAAAGTCATCGTTAAAGGAGGTCGAAAACTCAATTATACTATTAATAAAACCATGATGCGAATTGATCTGCAAACGCCCCTCAAATCAGGCGAAAAAACATCCTTCTCAATCCAATGGTGGTATAATGTTCAGGATCGGATGTTTTATGGCGGCAGACCTGGATATGAATACTTTGAGGATGATGATAATTATCTTTATACTATCTGCCAATGGTTTCCACGGTTGGCTATGTATAATGACGTGTACGGCTGGCAAAATAAACAGTTTTTAGGTCGGGGTGAATTCACCCTGAACTTTGGAAATTATGATGTAAATATTACGGTTCCAGCGGATCACGTTGTGGCGGCCACCGGTGAATTGCAAAATGCCAAAGCAGTATTGACTTCTGAGCAGCAAAAACGCCTGAAACGATCCAAAAATTCTAAATCTCCAATCATAATTATTACACAGGAAGAAGCGGAAGAAAATGAAAAATCCCGGTTGAAAATGACAAAAACCTGGCGATTTAAAGCTGAAAACGTGCGAGACTTTGCCTTCACAAGTTCCCGGAAATTTATCTGGGATGCCATGGGAGTGAAAATGGGAAAACGTACCGTCATGGCTATGTCATATTACCCCAAAGAAGCCAATCCCCTCTATGAACGCTTTTCTACCCGGGCAGTGGCTCATACACTGAAAACCTATTCCAAATACACTTTTGATTATCCCTACCCTGTAGCCATCTCTGTTGAAGCAGCCAATGGTATGGAATATCCCATGATTTGCTTTAACTATGGCCGGCCAGAAAAAGATGGCACGTACTCCGACCGAACAAAATATGGAATGATCAGCGTAATAATCCATGAAGTGGGACATAATTATTTCCCCATGATTGTGAATTCCGATGAACGGCAATGGACATGGATGGATGAAGGTCTTAACACATTTCTCCAATTTTTAACTGAACAAGAATGGGATCGAGAGTACCCCTCCAGACGGGGTCCACCAAAAAATATAGTCTATTATATGAAAGGAAATCAGAATAACATTATGCCAATTATGACCAATTCTGAATCCATATATCAGTTTGGAAATAACGCCTACGGCAAACCGGCTACAGCTCTCAACATACTAAGAGAAACTGTCATAGGTAGAGAATTGTTCGATTTCGCTTTTAAAGAATATGCCAAATCCTGGATGTTTAAACACCCCACCCCTTCCGATTTATTCCGCATTATAGAGAATGCCTCTGCCGTGGATTTAGACTGGTATTGGCAGGGATGGTTTTATGGAACCGATCCTGTGGATATCTCCATTGATAAAGTCACATGGTACACATTGGATTCAAAAGATCCTGCAATTGAATTTCCATTAAAAAGGGAGAAAAAAGCAAATCGAGTACAGCAATCGTGGCAAAAGAATAACGATCAGGATATTCGAAAAACGATTGTAGAAAAAGACAAAGGGGCCAATGATTTCTATAATAAATATGATCCATTTGAAGTCACAATCTTAGACGAAGAAGATTACGAAGAATATATTGGGAAGCTCAAAATGACTGATAAGCAACGGGCCATTTACGAATCCAGTCTCAATTATTATGAAATTCAATTCTCAAACATTGGCGGCCTTGTCATGCCCATTATCCTCAAATTGACCTATGAAGAAGGAGATGAAACTCTTTTCCGTATTCCTGCAGAAATTTGGCGCATGAACCGGGATAAAGTCACAAAAGTTTTTGCAACTAAAAAGCCAGTAACTGAATTCGCATTAGACCCCTATATGGAAACGGCAGACATTGACATGGTGAATAATCATTGGCCGCGCAAAATGATACCATCCAAATTCGAGTTGTTTAAGCAAAAAAATAGCTCCCGCGGGCAGGGTGCCGGCGGCAATAAAATGAAACGAGCTAAAAAGGTAGAAAAACGATTGAAAGAGAATTAAAAGGCTTTTTAAAACCCTTATATAAAACAAAACCCCATTCCGAATAATCAGAATGGGGTTTTTACGAGCGAGAGACGAGATTCGAACTCGCGACATCCACGTTGGCAACGTGGTGCTCTACCAGCTGAGCTACTCTCGCAATAGAACTAAAAAAGTAATAATTTTCTCTTAAAGCGGCGCAAAGTTAATAGTGTTTATAAATTCGTCAAACGGGTTTTGGAAAGAATTCCAATCTTTTTTCATTCCGATATAAAATCACAAAGGACATGACTAAATAAGCAATATCTCTTAAGATCGTTTCCAATCCAATATTATCACCTGTTTCTGTTGATACGGAAAAACAGCCACATTCAATACTAATCCCTCTCGCCAATGCTTGGGATATTGCAAAAATAAATACAATATTCATCACGATGCACATAATGGCTGCACCATCCACCATGATCCCGGCGATTAAGCAAACGCCTACCAGGAGTTCCAGCCAGGGTAATACCATGGCCATCATATTTTCTAACCCAAAAGGCACCGCATGATAATTACCGATAGCCGTGGCAAAAGCGGCGGGATGGGTAATTTTATCAATACTGGCGTAAATAAAAATGATCCCAACAATTAATCGGAAAAAGAAGACTAACTGCACTTTAAAATGCCGTGTCATTCGTCCGTCTCACTTGGATATTCCGCTTTTGACCATTCCAGCCAACCACCTTTAAAGACATACAATTTATTAAATCCTGAATCCTGTAAATCATATGCCAAGTCTTCACTATCGCCACACCCCGGATCGCCGCAATAAACCACGAGAGGCACATTC
This sequence comes from Fidelibacterota bacterium, assembly GCA_029938045.1. Taxonomy (GTDB): domain Bacteria; phylum Fidelibacterota; class Marinisomatia; order Marinisomatales; family TCS55; genus TCS55. The sequence goes on from JAPYOT010000031.1 coordinate 10,051, forward strand.
TTTTCCTGGATTGCTTCAATTGAAAAAATGAGTTCCATTAAAAATGCATTTTTAAGCGCACCCTGAATATGTCCTGCGGTATAATAACCATCATCCCTTGCATCCACAAAAAGAATACCGTCATCAAAAAGATTTTTTGCTTGGTTCAAAGATATGGCCAAGAGAACGGGATCATTACTTTCAGTTTCTGGTATAATGGAATCAGCAATCTCTAATTCCGGTGCAATCCATGGAATCGCATCACCCTTAACTAAATTGGAACCAAACCCAATGATACAAGAAATTGATACAAGAAACACCGCTTGACCAATTGGGGTGCGGATATCCATTAATTTAAACTTTGGAGGCCTTTTTTATCTAAGGTGTTGCAGGTTTTTAACGTTTCGTCTACAACAGCCAATAGGGTTTTTTCACTGGCCACACCGCGTCCCAATGGGATTAATGAGTAAAAGGATGTATTAAGCCCATCAGACAAAGCTGATTTTGATTTTGTTAATCCATCTTTGTATTGGCTTACCATATTTAAAACATTTTGATTATTTTTATATATTTCTTCTAAGGGTCGATTTGGATCCCGTTTTTGCAAGTTATTTAATCTTTGTTCAAAAATAGAAACCGTCATCATGGCACTTGTCACATCTTTGATGGGTTGGGTGTTATCTGCAATATCCAAGTCAAATCGGCCCACATATTTACCCTGAATGCCAAAACAATATGTAAGTGGCAACCGAGGATCTTGCGATTTTTCAGGACGGGTGCGCGTTGTTTCTCGACTAAGATAAATATAATCTACTTCCGTTAAGTCATCCATTGCATTAACTGCCTGGACTCTCGTGGAATTAAATAACATGACCAGCAGATCAACCTGAGGTCTTAATTCTGCTATTTTCATTTTAGCCGATTCAACATAATCCTTTACTTCTATGGCTTTTTCTGCTGCGGGAAGAGCTGTCGTAATACCAAATACGCCAATTTTCAATCCATTCTTTTCGATTATTTCATGTGGAATAAAAGCCAATTCTTCTGTGCCGGCTTTTACGATATTTGAGGACATAAAATTCGTGCCAAATGTGGTTTTCATATCCTGAAGAAATTCATATCCTGCTGCCAAATCAAAATATCCTACGTTATAAATATAATCACCCATCGTTGCAGATGATTCTAAAAGAGTCTTCGCTTTAAGTTTGGATGATGCTTCTTTTCCCTCGACAAGGTAGTAGTTATCAAACAATGCATCACCTGCATCTAAAAGAATAGGGTCAACGCCGCTATCTTTTACTTGACTAATATAAGTAGATCTTCTGGGCAGACCGCCCAGTGGATTGGCCTTTCATCCGCAGGGGTCAAGCTGACCCCGAACATTCGTTGTAACCAATAATGTGATTTCTTTTGCATTAGATTCTTTTTCTGTACAGGACCATAATCCCAATAGCACAATGACTATAGCGAATGATTTAAAATATTTCATGTTTGAATTTATTCCTTTTGAAGTATGATTCCCAACGGTCTATCCGCCGGACGGTTTTGCTAAAAACCCTTTTTCAATTAAAATGGTTAAAACTTTGTCACGGACATTTCCTTGGACCAGAATTTCATGATCTTTTACCGATCCACCCACGCCGCACTTTTTTCTCAATAATTTTCCCAATGCGTTTAAATCTTGTTTGTTTCCTTTATACCCTCGGACAATCGTTACAATTTTTCCACCACCCCTCCGATCTAAATGGACCCTCAAGTCTTGAGTTTTTTTGATGCCTGGCGCCTCTCTTTCGATCGGCTCAGCGGAAAATTCTGGATGTGTCGAATACACAATATTTTGTTTCATCATTTATTTAATGTATTAACTAAATATTTAGAAAGCAGCCCAGGTTAGAGACCATGCATAAGCCATAATTATTATTAGCTCACTAAATATAGCAGCTCCAAAAAATAATATGGCACGCCGCATATGTTTATTTTTGTATGCGTTAATATGTCCAAGAGCAAATAGTTGAGCAGAAAACATTTTAAAGGTATTATCATTATCTTTTGTCATTTTAGCTAAATAAGACGCATACTCTAACGGGTCTTTGAATTGAATAATTCCACCAAAAAAAGTAGCGTTAATTTCTGGAAGATCTTTGTGGCTCATATCATTTCTGATTCTAGGCACAATAACTAGCATCAAATTTATCAGACCAAAAGCAGCGTTAATGAAATAAACAATAACCATTATAGCTGATAATACGTTTATTTCATTATTAGCCATAACTTTAGAAAAATGGACAATAAAGAAAACCATAAAGGCAGCTAGTAAAGACATAAGTGTAAATGCTTTTTGGTCCGTTCGCTGTAAAATAAGTTGTTCACTCTGAAGTATTTGAAAAATAGGAGCAATATTGCTACGTACATTCCACGAAGTAAATTCAGATTCTTCTATTTTTATCGGTTTTTCTTCAGACATAATACAATATTTCCCTTACCTCATTTAAAACTTTAGAAAGACATTAATTAGAGCATCCCCCCTATTGGCAAGTTTCCTTTTTAATAAAACCCCCGCAATTGTGAGGTGTTTTATTCTGTGGAGCCGGACGGGATCGAACCGACGACCTCTTGACTGCCAGTCAAGCGCTCTCCCAACTGAGCTACGGCCCCAAAAACAGGTGCGAAATTATAGTTTTATTCCAACATCAAACAATTAATTCTTCCGTTCAACCAATGGTTTTCCCAAAAGATTATCTTTAAAATAAGTAATCATCTTTTTATAAAGATTTTTTCGCGCATTACCGCCAGACATACCATGGGGACGATTTGGATAATAGAAAATATCCAATTGTTTATCATGCTTCACAAATTCTTCCACCAGCCAGGTCGTATTTTGCGAATGTACATTATCATCACCTGTCCCATGGATAACCAGTAATTTCCCATTAAATCGATCTACATAGGACAAAACCGATGTAGAGTCATACCCAGCACCATTATCCTGTGGCAACCCCATGGAGCGTTCTGTATAAATGGAATCATACAATCGAAAATCCATTACCGGGGCCACGGATACTCCCACATCGAATAAATGGGCATTTTTGGTGAGCATTAGTCCGGTAAAATATCCACCGCCAGACCATCCCCATGCACCAATGCGATTGGGGTCCGCGATCCCTTGTTCTACTAAATATCGTACCCCAGCAGCCGTATCCTTCGCCAGGTACTGAGCCATATCTCCATAACTTAAATTTTTAAATGCTTCTCCCCTCCCACTCATTCCCCGGGCATCCATAGAGAAAATAATAAATCCCTGCTGAACCAAATATTGGTTCCACAAACCGCTCCATCGGTTATTCACGATCTGGGTGCCGGGCATACCATATCCATATACAATAACCGGGTAACGTTTTCCTTTTTTATAGTCCGGCGGATAGGTCAAAATACCATCCAATGTGGTGGAACCATCTGCCGTGTTGAAGTGGATAATTTCGGGATAGGACCAATCATAAACCTCAAACTGTGATTTGTCCGTTTCATCCAGAACCATTCGTACGTTTCCATCCATGTTTTTCAGAATATGTTTCGTTGGCGTTTGTATACTTGAATAGGAGTCAATAAAGGCATTGCCTTTTGGCAGAACTTTTATGGAATGTGAGCCTTTTTCTTTGGTTAACAGTTTAAGATTGGTGCCATCAAAATTGACGGAATAAAACCGCGTTTCAAAGACTGATGCTTTATTGGCGGTAAAATAAACAATTTCATTCTCCTCATCTAAGTGTATAATCTTTTTTACTTCCCATTCACCATCTGTGATTTGCTGCACCAATTCACCGGCGGCAGTATGGATGTATAAATGGTGCCATCCAGAACGTTCAGACATCCACAGAATATTACCATTTTTTAAGAATTTATAATTTCGGTGAAGTCCGACCCAACCAGCTTCATCCGATTCACTCAGACCGCTAATAGATTTTCCGCTTTTTGTGGCTACCGTCAAAAATTCCCAGTGTTTTTGAAGTCGATTCATTCGCATAACTGTTAACTTTTTCTCCGCCGTCCATTCCATCCACGGATAGTAAGTGTCTTTTATATCGCCAATATTCATTGATTTTCGCCGACCCTTTTTAACATCCACCACGAATATTTTCATGGAAGGATTTGGTTGCCCTGCTTTGGGATAGCGTATTTTTTCCGTGGTGGGATACAATTCCATTTCATCAAACATCGTGAATATGGGTACTTGAGATTGATCTTCTTCCCAATAGGCAATATACCGGCTATCCGGCGACCATCGATAAGCATCAAATGAACCAAACTCTTCTTCATATACCCATCCAAAATGGCCATTTGAAATCACATCCGATCCGTTGGATGTAAGCTGCTTTTCTCGATGTTTTATCAAATCATAACTGTAAAGATTTTGATCTTTGCGTATATACGCAATTTTATGACCATCCGGTGAAAACTTAACATTGCGCAATTCAGCATTCTTTTCACTGACTTTTTGTATTTTTTTCGATTCAATATCCAATATATGATAAGTCCCATAATAAGAATGTCGCCAGATTCTTTTTCGATCCGAAAGCAATAAGAGTTTATTTCCCGATTTATCTAAATGAAAACTGTTTACTTTTAGTTTTTTCCCCTGAAGATAAAAAGCGGTACTGTCTACGAATTCTATCGTATCCCGTTCCGGAAAAGTAACTTTCACAATATCGCCTTTAAATGTATCCTTTCCCCAAGTTAAAAATGCATTTTCATTGGGGAACCAGACCATCATTCCCAAACGCGCATATTTAAATGGTGATTTTCCTTGAACCTGATCAAAAGACAATCGTTTTCCTTCCCCGAAAAGACATGTAGCCAATAACAATGGTATTAGTAATCGAATCATTATTTTAAAGTCCTTTTTATTTTCCTTAATAATTGTGTCATCATTTCGAAATTCATTCGCCCTGTATTCACATTCCTCGGGCTGGGATGGTAACATCCCCATAGTATCATTCCATTCGGTAAAACATATCGTTTATCATGCCCAAAGGGATAATCCTTCATTTTAAGATCAAAATCATGTCTAAAATACTTTAGACAACCATCAAATCCTATTTTCCCTAAAGCCAAAATCACTTTTACTTGTGTCAATAATTCCATTTCTTTTCGGAAAAATGGAGCGCAATTCTGTAATTCCGCCGCCGTTGGTTTATCTTGAGGCGGTACGCATTTCAATACGGTTGTCATGAATGTATTCTTCAACGCCAAACCATCATCTAATGCATCAGAATTGGGTTGGTTAGATAAGCCTTCTGAGTGGAGACAATTTACCAAGAAATCCGCGGACTTGTCGCCAGTAAAAACGCGGGCAGTTCTATTGCCGCCGTGGGCCGCCGGTGCCAACCCTACCAGTAATAGTTCACCCTTGGGATCGCCATATCCCGGGATGGGTTTTCCCCAATAGGTCCAATCCCTAAACTGTTTTCTTTTTTCTCTCGCCACTTTTGTTCGGAAATCAACAATCCGTGGACAACGGTCGCAGATGATAACGGATTGATACAAACTGGATAATGGTCCCGATTGAATAAGGGGATGTTGGTCAGGTGTGGGATGAAGATTCGCCAATGAAATTCCTTAAATGATGACCGGGAAATTAGATCATTCAATATAAAATAGTAAAGGTACCATTGCTCATTGCGTTTGGGCGGGTGAGACACATAAATTCGCACCCCTTCATTTGGAGGGAAAAAACAATTTTTACTTAAGGATATTATTTTATGGGAATGATGACAACCCTTCGCAATCGAATGCACATTGTTTTATGGGCACTATTAGCAATGTTTATATTAAGCATGACTGTGGGAGGCCTGGTGGGAGGTGCCAATATTATTGACCAATTATTGGGCCGCGTCAGTCCGTCTGAAGCTATTGGTGCCGTCAATGGATCACTAATCACACCGGATCAATTTAATCAGGCTGTTAATGCACGGATGGAAGCTATTCGCAATTCCGGTGCGCAAATCACTGATCAGCAAATGGATGCAATACGTGAGGAAGTTTGGAACGCATTTATTGAAGAACGATTAACGGAAGAAGCCATTGATGACCTTGGCATTACTGTCGGCGATGATGAAATTATATACCAGTTGGAGCATAATCCGCCCAATGAGATTCAACAGCTATTTTATGCCAATAACACATTTGACAGGGATACATACAATCAGGCATTGAATACACCAGGTATGATTGACTGGGAGCCCATCGAATCATGGATGCGCCATTTTTATATTCCCCGGTTTAAACTCCAGCAGTTTATTAATATGTCCGCTATTGTGTCCGATGGTGATGTGAAAAATGAATTCATCAAGCGGAATGTGGATTTTACCATTTCTGCCCTTCATATTACCTCTAGAGCGGTTGAAGATGTAGTTCAAAACCCAACCGATGATGAAATGTTAGCAAATTATAAATCACGTCTGGATGATTTTGAACAGGATGAAAAACGACATCTATCCTACGTTAGTTGGGCAAAAGCACCTAATGCAGAAGACACACTAAACGTTATGGGAGAGATTGAAACCATTATGGCCCAATCCAGAAATGGACAGGATTTTGTTACATTAGCCAATATTTACACTCAGGATCCCGGCAATCAGGTTTCTCCAGATTCCGGTCGCGGTGGTGATTTAGGATGGTTTGGAAAAGGTCAAATGGTTCCCGCATTTGAAACCGCCGCTTTCTCGGCTAAAAAAGGTGATGTAGTGGGTCCCGTTCTTAGTCAATTCGGGTATCATATAATCAAAGTGGAAGACTTCCGAAATAAGGGAGAAGAAAAACAGGTAAAAGCAAGACATATTTTACTGAAGGTAAATATGGGACAAAATACACGGTCCAACTATCGTAGAAAAGCCACCCTCTTCAGTTATGATGCGCAGGACTATGGATTCTCCGCGGCTCAGGATTCACACAAGGTTCAGCCCATGTCTGCAAAATCCATTGGTGAAAAAGATATATTTTTAGGCACGCTCGGACCATTTCGTTCCGCTGTACGCTGGGCATTTAATGCAGAAGATGGTGCTATTTCTGATCCTATAGAAAGTAATGATTATTATGCTGTTTTTTCTCTGGATTCTATTACACCTGCTGGTGTGGCTCCATTTGAAGAATCAATAATACAAGTACGCGCTTCCCTTTCAACAGAAAGAGAAAATAATGCTGCTGAAAAGATGGCCATTGAATTGAAAGGCCTTGTGGCTGGGGGCACATCTTTTGCCTCTTTGAAAAAAGATAATGATAAACTCGATTTGATACCTTCTGATGTGAAAAAATTATCCGGATCGTTTATTTCTCTGGGAAAATCAGACCAGGTAACAGGCGCATTACTTAATGCCAAAGCAGGAGATTTAATTGGACCGGTTAAAACCTTTCGTGGTTATGGTATTATTCAAATCAAGAATATTAGTTCCTTTGATTCCACCGCATGGAACATTCAGAAAGATTTGATTCGGCTTGACTTGGTTCGCCAAAAACAAAACCGTGTGTATCAAAGCTGGATGACTGATTTGATTGACAACGCCGATATTGTAGACAACAGAAAGTATTATTTTTAGATACGTCCGATAATTATCCCAAACTGAACGGGCCATTCGGCCAAGTGGATGGCCCGTTTGCTTAGGTAACTGTGGCTTAATATAATAAACACTTTTCTGTCTAAAGATTAGTGAAGTCATATAGTGAATCAATTCAATTCTTTTGCATTGAACCAATCTCTCTTTAAAAATTAAAACGTATTATAAATATAAAGGGCTTCGGTAACCAACCGAAGCCCTCTATTATATGCTATTGATTCTTTACACAGTATGATTAGCAATCAAACAATCTCGGGATTTTTGTTGGAGTATAGAGAGGTAATTGAATCCCATCTGCCGTGATTTAAGTAGCAACTGGCAAAGAAGACCTTTAACTGCTTGTCTAATATTAAGAAATGGGTCTGTATGTAATCGCCAAGAAACCCCTTAATTATATCTTAAATTTTGGTTTTTTTACACTTTTTTTCCGTATTTGGCTTGAATTTCTTTAAAACTATATTCAAATGGATGATCCAAAACTTCCGAATAATAGTGTGTATAGGTATCATATATAGATTTTGCTTTGGCTTCACGATGAGAATTCAGGAGTCCAATCATGGCCCAATGGAAGCCGTCATCATCCAAATTATCCCACCGAAGCACTTGTTGTCCCAATTTTCCCAGTTTACCCCATTGGTCGGAAGCTTGATACGATTGACTCAAATTATCGGCGAGGCGTTTTGCCTTGCTGCGTATATCCTCTCGAATGTCATCCATCCAATTTTCATTGATATCATCGCATAAGGACCCATTATCATACAACTGGAGTGCCCTTTCCATTTGGGAGATATCCCCATGGGAGTTTGCACGAACAACGGACATAAAATAGTGGAAATCTGAAAAATGATCTTCATTATAGTCTAAAAATATATTGTGCTCCTGGGTGAGAATAATACCTTCGAATGGATTCAACATTCGTCTGATTTGAGACATGGCAACATATCGGCTGTTTCCCGCGCTTTTTTGGGGGGAATCAGGCCAAAATTCAGTTCGAATCCGTTGAGGCGCTACACCGCCATCCCCTTCCAAAACAATGAATATAAATAATAGTCGTGCTTTTTTAGATACCCAATCATCCGGAGATAATTCTTTTCCAAATTTATATAATCTAAAATGACCAAAACACTGGATGGCAAAATTATGTGACAAATATGGATTATCCTCTCTGTCTTCATCGATAGCTATCACGTATCCCAGTTGCTTTTCTGTGGCCTCCCCATTCCTTTTCCAGCGAAATCCGATAATGCCTAATGATACCATTAATGCGGCAAAACCAAACCCATACCGGCCCCATAATTTAGTAAATTTTACCGGCGGAGGGTCCATGGGTGGATAATTAATGGTATGGATTTGGATTAACGTCCCACTAGAAGCGTCGTCCCCTTTACGGGTTACAACAGTCAATTTTCCTGTTTTCTTACCGATAAACGGTTTCGTGAGGCTCCCAATTTCTAAATGATCGCTGTTGGGAATGGTGGATTCATTTTCAATTTCATATGTTTCTGGGTGTACTGACAACACACTAATGGGAATATTATTGTTTGGTTTGTTTGAAATTGCCAGTAAAAACCGGTTTATTCTATCCGCATAGCCAAGAGAAATAGTTTGGTAACTATCTAATGTTTCGAATGTATGTAGTTTTTTTAATTCCAGTGTTTGTCGATTGAATTTCCAAAATCCGGTGAAATTTCGCCAACCACGTTCCTGCATCCCGCTTTCATTTCCCAAACCGCCAAAAATATAAATGCAATTTGGATCCGGTCCCCTGGAAACGGTGGCACCAGACCTAGGATGGAATTGATCACCCCACACGGCCAACGTATCCCATTTAAATGCGTTAAAATTGAATTTCCGTATATGATTCTTTGTTCGATACCAACCATATCCTCCAACCGAATATAACTCATGGTTCGCTTCATCATAAAAATGCGCGGTGGTATGATAATGATCTGGCTCTCCGGGAAGCGCATAATTCATTTCTTTATTATTCACTAGGTCATACGTATAATAATCAATCCCATTTCCATTAAAGCCATGAATCATTTCCTGTCTCGGATTATAGAATAAATGATAGCTGTCCTTTAAATCCATTTTCGTATTCAGGTATCCTTTAGTATATCCGTGCACTTCTAAATCATAGGATTCTAATATATCCGAAACAAAAGTAATTATATGTGGATCTTCCGACATGGCAATCACTTTTTGACCAGACAATTTAATTGAATCTTCTAATTGCCAAACCGTATGGGACTCATATTCCCATTGGGTGTTGGTTGCTTCGGCCCGTCGACCCCCGATATGGTCGTAAGCAAATTCCCCGGAATATTCGTTGAGCCGCCAATGATGGCGCGGACCAGTCTTATCCGTTAGTTGAATATTTTTTAGGGTCATGCTGGGTACATCCTGTGTAATCGATGTATATCCAAATATCATTTGAACATCAAGTTCATTCAACATGGGAACCTTCACCGCACGAACGATTTCATTATTCAAAACCATTCGCACTTCATCATACAACATATTATAGGTCACGGATAATTGGTACCACATGGTGGCCGTTATTTTAGATTTAAGAATGGGAATAGATAGAATTTTTTCAGATCCCTGAAAACTGAGTTCCAAATAAGTTGTGTCGGGGTGTTTAAAATCTACATTAGACAATATACTCATTGGCAGGGAATCAGCCTTGAGATGGAATATAAATCCAAATGGCTTGGGATTCCTCAGGGAAAAGTCGAAGGAAAGGGTAAATTCATTTTCTAAATGAATCGGATCCTCTGAGGATATATCTAAAGACGAAAATTCACCATTTTCAACGAAATCAAACTTATTATAAAACCGGAGCCCTGCACTAAAGTCCTGACCCATCAGTCCTGGAAAAAGAAAGGTCACCGCCAGAATGCTCCATCTTAAATTTTTCTTAAAATCGATAATAATAGACCTTAATATTTTCTTAAATTTCCTCATATCAGAGTGAATTTGGAGATTAAATATTAATAATTCAAGAAATTAATTTGGTACCCTTAAAAAGGGTATGATCGTCTTAATTATATCTTAAATAACGATGAAAATGCACTTTTTTAGATAATTTAAAGAAATGTAATAAAATTGAACCACACT
>JAPYOT010000032.1:0-9078 GCA_029938045.1 Fidelibacterota bacterium
TAATTACCTTAAATTCCCCGCCATTATGGTGAACAAAAGTCCCCAAAAGGTTAATCAATGAATTTCCGAATGCCGGGGATCAAATATTTTTTCCAAAAACTTAATGATAAATGCACCCTATGTGGTGCATTTTTTGTTTATGAAAGGAGCCAAGTCTGAATGAGTGTAATTCAGCAAATTGTCACATTACAAAAAATCGATTCACAACTACAGGATATCGCCGAACTTCTCGGTGATCTCCCTGGAAAAGTGGACGTATTAAAAGATGAAGAGTTAGGGTTAGTCAAGTCGATTGAGGATGGGAAAGCCCGAATCAAAGCATTAGAACTCGAACTGAATAAATTCGATAGTCAAATGACCGATTATAATGGGAAAATTGAAAAACATAAAGACCAACGCTATTTAGTTACATCCAACAAGCAATACGATGCTTTACAGCATGAAATTGATTTTCTTAAAAGTGGATTGGATGAGATTGAGACAAAATCGTTAGAATTCACAGAAGAAAAAGAAACCATCGAAGAACGAATGAAATCTGAGGAAGAAAATTTAGAATCTTTAAGTAAGGATTTGGTTGAACGGAGGGAGAAATTGGAAGTGCTCATGAATGATTCTTCTGAAGAAAAATCCAAATTAGATAAGGAAAGAGAAAAGGAAAGAGATAATATAGATTTCACCATCTTATCTCGATATGATCGAATTCATCAAGCACGCAGAGGATTATCCGTAGTGTTGGTAGAAGGATCCGCCTGTGGTGGTTGTGGTGCATTTGTACCGCCCCAGATTGTTTCTGAAGTCAAAGCTGGGAAAGGTCCAAAAACCTGTGATAGTTGCAGTCGTTTCCTTTATTATGAATCTAATTAACCCTATATAAATTATTGTGTAATTTCTATTGATTTTTGAAATGAGAGCCGGTCGGATAGTTGCTCTCAATCTGCAGATTGCATTATTGAGAGAGGAAAGTCCGAGCACCGCAGGATAGGATGCCTTCTAACGGAAGGACCCCCTATATTGTGGGGATGGAAAGTGCAACAGAAAATATACCGCCGTCGATGCGTTTAGGGCTTGCTCTGAGTTTGTCGAAGGGCAAGGGTGAAATGGTGGTGTAAGAGACCACCAGGTTTTGATGTAAATCAGAATGCTTGTAAACCCCATCCGGTGCAAGACCAAGTATACCCCAAGATGTAATCCGCATCATTATTCGGGGAGGGTTGGTCGCGTGATCCTGATAGTAATATCGGGACCAGATGAATGACTATCAATTACAGAACTCGGCTTATAGATCGGCTCTCATTTCAAAAATCAATTCCCCCCAAATCTCCCCTTGTTAAATCTTGGCCCCCGTATTGCCTTATATATCGTAAAAAAGTGTAGATGTAAATGTAGGGTTGGGGTTGGAAATCCAAAATATGGGGCTTTAGCCCTTAAAGAGTTCACAATCCAGTCTTTTGTCCGCCCTATAAGGAGAAACAACTGTACTGGGGTAATACAGCGTACATTCCAACCGTGTAGCGAATAATGTGTGTTAAATACTAAAAATCCTTATATATTAAAAGGCCATGCGCTGGAAGATTAAACAACCATCCGAAGACCATGTCGCGTCTATAAAAAAAGAATTCAACACCTCCGAAATTATTGCAAAAGTGTTGGCCAATCGGGGGATTGAATCCTTGAAATCTTCTCACAACTTTTTCAATCCGTCTAATGATCAACTCCATGACCCTTTCATGATGAAAAATATGGATATTGCCGTTGACCGTATTTCCAAGAACATTCAAAATCAAAAACCAATATTGATTTTTGGGGACTATGATGTGGATGGAACCACCGGTGCCTCTTTACTATATTTAGGTCTAAAAGATCTCAATGCAATAGTTGAATATTATATTCCCCATAGAGAAAAAGAAGGATATGGATTATCCGCTGGCGGAATTGACTATGCCCAGTCTGTGGGTGCCGATTTGCTCATTACCTGTGATTGTGGTATCAATGCGTTTCAGCCAGTAGATTATGCAAATGAGCATGGAATTGATATTATTATTACCGATCACCATATACCCGATAAAAAACTGCCCAATGCCTATGCAGTCCTCAATCCGAAACAAAAAGGTTGTGAATATCCCTTCAAAGGTCTGTGCGGGTGTGGTGTGGCATTTAAATTAATTTCTGCTGTTTCAGAAAAAAGCGGAATTGGCCAAAACGTTGGGTTGAATTATTTAGATTTGGTTGCCCTGGCCACATCGGCAGATATGGTGCCAATTTTGGATGAAAATAGAGTCTTGGTCCATGGGGGCTTGGATCAATTAGAAGAGTCTAAAAGTCCTGGAATTCACCAATTATTGGTCCAAACAGGATTAGTGGGGGAATCCCTTAATGTGGGAAAACTGGTTTTTGGCTTGGCCCCAAAGATCAATGCTGCAGGCCGAATGGGAGATGCAAATCGTACAGTTGAATTACTGACCACTTCTGATAAAACGCGAGCAGAAGAATTAGCTTCAATCTTAGTTCAGGAAAATAAACGTCGCCAACTTATCCAGGAAGATATTGTGAATGATGCCATTCGCCTTGTCCATTCTCAGGTTGATTTGGAGAATAACAAGGTGGTGATCATTGGCTCCAAAGGGTGGCACCCCGGTGTGGTAGGTATTGTGGCTTCCCGTATCAAGGATGAATTTTCCCGTCCTGCAATTGTGATAGCATTTGATAAGGAAGGAATTGGAAAAGGATCAGCACGGAGTATTCCCCACCTCGATTTGTATGAAGCACTTTCCTATGCCGCTAAATTTCTTGAAGGTTACGGCGGCCATCCCATGGCGGCTGGGTTGACAGTACATGAGGATAAGTTTGAAAATTTTAAATCATTATTTTTAAGAAATGTGAATAAAATACTGACCAATGATGATTTGATACCCGCTATCAGCATTGATGGTGAAATGGCCTTAACCGATATCAATTCTCGCTTTATGCGATTTTTAGAAAAATTAGGCCCTTTTGGACCAGGAAATATGCGGCCAAAATTTGTGAGTAGAAATTTATCAATCTCTGGCCAGCCGCGACTCATGGGGAATGGAGAACATATCCGTTTTATCGTCAGTCAAAATGGTAGGAATTATCCTGCTGTTGGGTTCAAATTATCTTCCCATTATGAGGATTTGATTCGAGGCGTTCCTGTGGATATAGCCTACGTAGTTGAGGTTAATCAGTGGCAGGGCCAATCAAATATTCAGCTGAATGTCAGGGACATTCAACTTTCTGATTAATATGATAGAATTCTATGCATAAAAGTAAAATTACTGGTTTAGGTTTTGAAGTTCCCGAGAATGTGGTTAAGAATGCCGATTTAGAGGAAATAATGGAAACCTCTGATGAATGGATTCAAACACGATCTGGTATAAAGGAAAGAAGGTGGGCTACCGAAGATTTAGCCACATCAGATTTGGCGATTGGTGCATCAAAAAAAGCCATGAAAATGGCTGGCGTATCTTCAGAAGATATAGACCTTGTGATTGTAGGAACCTTGTCCTCAGATTATTTTTTCCCCGGAGTCAGCGCGCAACTTCAAGATAAACTTAATCTTCGGAATATAGCTGCATTTGATATTAAAGCAGCTTGCTCTGCTTTTGTATACTGTCTTTCTGTGGGAGATCAATTTATACGCAGTGGTATGGCAAAAACAGCCCTAATCGTTGGAGCGGAAACACAAACAAAGTTGATTGACAAAACGACACGAGGCCGGGATATTGCCGTTCTTTTTGGCGATGGCGCTGGCGCAGCCATTATTCAAACCAGTGATGATGACAGCGGAATTCTTTCGACACATCTCCATTGCCAAGGGAAGGATATGAAAAACCTTTGGATGGAAGGGCCCGGTTCCGCTCCCGGCGTTTGGATTCACAATAAACAAGCCATTGCCCATGGTCGATTATCGCCACAGATGAATGGTCGGGAAGTATTTCGGAATGCCGTGAAACGATTTCCGGAGGTCATTCAGGAAGCCATGGATGAAAATGATCTGACAATGGAGGATATAAAATTAATTATACCTCATCAGGCCAATAACAGGATTAGCCAAGCCGTGGCGAAACGGATGGGGATTGGCATGGATCGTGTATACAGCAACATTCATAAATATGGAAATACGACTGCTGCGTCCATACCGATTGCCTTAACAGAAGCACATGAAGAAGGAAAAATCCAAAAAGGAGACCATATTATTTTAGCCGCTTTTGGGGCCGGATATACATGGGCTTCTGCAGCCATTCGCTGGTAAGGCTCAATTGATGGAAAACACCTTAACTATTTAAATTTCAGTTTAATTAATAAGAGAAAAATGGATACATTATTTTTTACAGATGAGCATACCATGTTGGTGGAAATGGTCCGTGACTTTGCAGATAACGAAATCACACCTGTGGCAAGAGAATTGGACGCAACAGGCGAATTTCCCCGAAATTTAGTTCATCAAATGGCTGAGTTGGGTCTCATGGGGATTCCCATCCCAGAATCATTAGGTGGTGCTGGGATGGATACGGTCGCCTATGCGGCTGCAGTCATGGAACTGGCCAGAGCCGACGCATCGGTTGCTATCACCATGGCGGCACATACGTCTCTGGGGACAATGCCAATTGTCATAGCAGGGTCCGAGGAACAAAAGAAAAAATTCGTACCACCACTGGCTTCCGGAGAAATGATTGGCGCTTTTGGGCTCACTGAACCGGATGCAGGGAGTGATGCTGGGGCCACCAAAACAACAGCTGAAAAAAGGGGAGATGAATATATAATCAATGGCGGTAAGATTTTTATCACCAATGTAGGAGAGGCAGGACTACTGAATTTAACCGCACGGGTGATCGAGGGAGGTGAAGATAAAGGAATTGGGGCCTTTATTGTTGAAACCAACACACCGGGTTTGATCATTAATCCCAAAGAAAAGAAAATGGGGTGGTGTGCCAGTGATACCCGACAGATTTTCTTCGAAGATATGGCTGTCCCCGCAAAAAATATGCTGGGTACCCCGGGAATAGGCTTTAAAACATTCCTGAAAACATTAACCGGGGGAAGAATTTCTATTGCCGCCCTTTCAGTTGGTACAGCGCTGGGTGCCTATGAGCGCGCATTAAAATATGCAGCAGAACGAAAAGCCTTTGGCAAAGAAATTCATACATTTCAGGCTATCGGAAATAAATTAGCTGATATGGCCACAGAAATCGAAGCAGCTAAATTGCTCACATTTCACGCCGCATGGATGAAAGATCAAGGATTGGATATACAAAAAGAAGCAGCCATGGCGAAATTATTTTCCAGTGAAACTGCCATGCGAACCACAACCGAAGCTATTCAGATCCATGGTGGATATGGCTACGTAAAAGAGTATGATGTCGAACGGTATTTTCGGGATGCCAAAATCCTTGAGATTGGTGAAGGAACCAGCGAAATCCAGCGCCTCATCATTTCAAAAAATATTGTTAATTCCGTCAAGGCGATGTTATAATGGTACGTATCCCCAATAAGCCCTCTTTAACGGATCAAATATGGAGTATTTCGAATCATTATTGGCGGCAAATTGCTATTTTATTGGTGGTGATTGCCATCCTGTCCTTATTTTTTCCACAGGGAAAGGCATTGATTTATTCTTATCAATTGAATGATGTATCCAGAGAAGAGGTCGTCGCCCCATTTAATTTTCCCATTTTAAAAACCGCGATTGAACTCCAATCAGATTTGGATGAAGGGATAAAATCGGAGTCATTTTTATTTTCCCGCTCTCAGGAAGTTGTTGATGATCAAGTAGCAGGTGTTGGGGAATATTTTAACTTAGTGAAATCGATTCAAAACGCGAATAAAAAATTGTCTGATTCTCAAGATTCACTCTATAGAAACCGATTTTCAGATCAATATGATGCGGCCAGAATTGTATTTCAATCTGATAGTGCTGCTTTAGATATTTTAATGGCACGAATTAATGGGGAATTCTCCTTTGCGTCTAATAATGAAAAATGGGATAATGTTTTTTTATCAAACCCTCAGGATACTGCTAGGATTGATTTAGAAAAATTGGAGAATGATATTATTCAAATTTCCAGAAACCGGTGGGCTGAGGGTATCTATGATATTGGAATATCAGAAATTGTCAGTCATAAGGTAGCTGTCAATATTGGAAATAATGAAGCACCGGAATTAACGGAGCCAGGTACTTATAACGACTTACAGAATGCCTGGACAAAGGCGAGAGTAGAAGTGACCAATATATTTTCTGATGAAGGGGATGCTCGCAGAGATTTGGGTTATTCCTTAATTATAGAATTTATGAAGCCGAATATAATTTTTGATCGCGAAACCACCGAACGGAGACAAAAGGCCAGGCAGGATCGTGTACCGAGAAATAAAGGCATTATTCTGAAAAATGAAAGAATTGTGGATGCCAATACGCGGGTTACAGCGGATGATTTACAAAAACTCCATTCATTGTCTGTTGCCATAGATATTAAAGCTCGAGAAGAAAAAGGCCTTGATGTGGCTCTATCCTATTTAGGACGAATTTTAGTTATTGGCATAATTATTTCATTCTTTTTTACCTTCCTTCTCACCTACCGGACAACCATTTTTGAAGATTGGAAAATGGTGCTGTTGCTCGCACTCATATTTACAATTGAAGTTGGCCTTGCATATTTATTTACCCAAAAGCTGGCATTATCGGAATATTTAATCCCAATTACAGTGGCGGCTATGGTGCTTACGATCATGTTTGACGCCCGGATTGGGTTTATGGGAATTACCTCCATCATTTTACTCGTGGCAATTCTTATTGGGAACAATGTTGAATTTATGGTTACGTCTATGTTCACATCTTCCGTAGGGATTTTCGCCGTTCGCCAACTTCGCCGCCGTAGCCAACTTTTTACAGCAATTTTTGCATTGGTTGGGAGTAGTGCTTTGGCCATTGTTAGTCAGGGATTATTTAAGGGACATCCTTTGCCAATAATGGGATATGATATGATGAATTTGGGTGTAGTGGCAGTATTGTCACCCATAGTGACCTATGGACTGATTGGCATATTGGAAGTATCTTTTAGTATTACCACAAACCTGACGCTGATTGAATTGCTTGATTTTCAGCACCCGCTACTAAAAAGGCTTCAGCATGAAGCTAACGGCACGTTTAACCATAGCATTGTTGTTGGGAATTTGGCAGAAGCTTGTTCCGATGCCATTGGCGCCAATTCTCTCCTATGTCGCGTCGGTGCTTATTACCATGATTTGGGTAAAATGGCACGTCCAGAATATTTTATCGAAAACCAGTATAGTGGCAAAAACAAACATGATTCTCTTACACCGGTTATGAGTGCAAAAATAATTAAAAACCATGTAACAGAAGGATTAAATCTGGCAAAAGAATACAGCCTGCCAAATATTGTGAGTGATTTTATTCCCATGCACCACGGCACCACGAGGGTTGAATATTTTTATCGAAAAGCCTTAGAAGATGCTGGTGATGGGAAAGTGAATGAAAAACAATTTCAGTATCCCGGCCCAAAACCCAATTCAAAAGAAACGGGTATCCTTATGATTTGTGAAGCTGTTGAAGCGGCCGTTCGGTCAATCGAAAAACCGGATATCATGAAGATTGAGGAAATGATTGATAAAATCGTCGATATGAGAATCAATGCTGGTCAATTGTCTGAATGCCCCCTCACCATGGATGAACTCACCCGTATCAAGGGGAAAGTAGATGGTACCACAGGTCTTTTGCCGGTATTAAGAGGAATCTACCATATTCGTATTGAGTATCCAGATGACAACAATGGTGATAAATCTCAAGAGGTTGCCAAAGCTTGATATCAATAAAAGTTGAAATAGACCCCATACTTAAGGGTCTGAACAAATCAGCTGTTATTTTAATTATAAAAAATGTTTTGGAGTCAGAAGGAATTCAAGACGCAAGCATTTCATTCATATTTGGTTCCGATGAATTATTAAGTGGACTAAAAAAAGAATTTTTCAACAAAAATCAATGGACCGATGTCATTGCATTTCGAATGAACGATTATGAGGAGGAAGTGGTGGAGGGTGAAATTTATATCAGTATTCCCAGAGCCAAAGAAAATGCAAATAAATTAAACGAGCCTTTTGCGAAAGAAATAGGAAGATTGATTATTCATGGTGGCTTGCATCTATTGAATTATGATGACCAAACAACGGTTGATAAAAAAATTATGACGGGAAAAGAAGATGAATATTTACAGCATTGCAAATGGGAAAATTTAATAGATGAGTAACGCAGCTCAGGAAAAATTTGAAGAACTGATCAAAATTGTTAAGCGCTTAAAAGCGCCAGATGGATGTCCTTGGGACCGTGAGCAGACCAACGCATCCTTACTGCCCTATTTTTTGGAAGAAGCCTATGAAGTGATAGAAAGTGTAGATAATGAAAATTGGCTTGAACTGAAAGAAGAATTAGGCGATATATTGCTTCATGTCATATTCCAAGCGGTGCTTGCAGAAGAAAATGGACATTTTAACATCAATGATTCATTGGACAATGTAAATGAAAAACTGGTTCGTAGGCACCCACATGTTTTTGGAGATGCCAAGGCAGATAAAGCATTTCATGCCAAACAGAATTGGGAAGCAGAAAAACATAAAGAAAAAAATCGGAAATCACGGTTAGATGGTGTGCCCAAAACGTTACCCGCGTTGATCCGAGCCCAGAGACTTCAGCAAAAAGCCAGTTATGCCGGGTTTGATTGGGATAAGGTGGAACAGGTTTGGGATAAAATTCATGAAGAAATTTTGGAATTAAAAGAAGCGCAATCCAATAACGCGAAAGAACATATTGCTGAAGAAATTGGAGACGTATTGTTTTCTGTTGTAAATCTGGCCCGATTCTTGGATATCCCGGCTGAAGATGCTCTGCGGAAAACGAATAAAAAATTCACCGACCGTTTTTCTCAAGTGGAAGCAGAATTGAAAAAAAGAGGCAAAACGGTAGAAGATTCATCCTTGGAGGAAATGGATGCCATTTGGAATGAAGCCAAACAAAACGAGTAATTATTTTGCAAACCTCTATAATTAATTTTT
>JAPYOT010000032.1:9178-19992 GCA_029938045.1 Fidelibacterota bacterium
CGGCTTCCCCCACGGTTTCTGTGCTCACATAAATATATCCCCTGCCATGTCCCCAAATTAAGTTTTCCATCTGTGATTGGGATGTTCACCGAAGAACCCAAAATCGATGATTTTAAATGAGCTGGCATATCATCAGGCCCTTCAAAAGTGTGCTGGTAATATGGCGCATTTTCCGGTACCATTTGGTTAAAGTGCGATTCAAAGTCGTCTCGGACTGTCGGATCGGCATCTTCATTTATGGTCAGTGAAGCGGATGTATGTTTGATAAAAACCTGCATGGTTCCAACTTCAATTTCTTGGACTTCAGGCAAATGTTTCAGCATTTCATCTGCGATCAGGTGAAACCCTCTTTGTTTTGGATTTAATGAGATTTCTTTTTGTATCCACATAATTTTTTGTCATTACGTTTGCTAAGAACCACCAATTGGGAATATATTTTAGTGTTTCTTCGCGCACTTCTCGGCTATAATTTTTTCTCCATCCAGATTCTCATTTCTCGGATATCATCATTGGGTTTTGAATCAATGATATCAAATCCCCGGTCAATGGCAAATGCAATCATCGCTTCATGTTTATTTCGGGTTTTTAATTTGATGGATGTATATCCATTTGATTTGGCCCAATCCTCCTGAACATCAGCCAAATTGGACGCAATTCCTCGGCCTCGATAATTTGGTATGACTCCCCCCATCCAGGAATAAAATGATCCATCCTTAAAACGATCATATCCCACCTTAAACCCAACGGGATGACCATCCAATTCAGCAGTTAAGACCAATTCAGATTCATCCAATCGTTTGTCATATTCCTCTATGTTGTAAGGAAAATCAAACTCAGGTATTTTGGTAGAAACCATAATGGCACTTTCCAAATCTCCAGTAACCATTTGCAGATCCATGCTAAGTTTTTCGTTCCTTTTTACGGGCCGCAGGGAAAAGAACGTTATTCAAGATAAGGCGATATCCGGGAGAATTTTTGTGAAGAGAAAGATCTGTTTGAGGATCGCCCACAAAATGCTGATAATCCTCTGGATCATGACCGCCTAAAAAAGTAAAGGTTCCCTGCCCTAGATTGCCATGAAGATATTTCACTTGTGGAGTTGTGGTGTCTTCTCCCATAATTAACACATGTTTTTTAATATTATCGCGATTGAACCCAGTGGTTTGTCCCATAAATCCTTTGACAATAGTCACATGATTTTGGGTCAACATCGTTGGTACAGGGTCATATTTTGCAGAAAATTCAAACAGGGTAAAATAATCGGCTTCAGCACCGCGGACGATTGGATTATCACTAGGCGGATAATCAATGTCAGAATATTCATATACCATTGGGTCAGGGTTAATGATGAAATTGGTGAAAGCCAGGGTTTGGTTAAAATCCATTTTATCGACCGCATTTTTCTCGATGGGGGTATCATCATAAACGGAATGGGCTGCATCCACGTTTATCGCTGCCAGCGCAATATCAAATGAATCCGTGGCAGAGCACATGGCAAAAAGGAACCCCCCATTGGCCACATAATTTTTAATCATTTGTGCCAAGGCCTTTTTCTCGGCGTGGACAGAATGGTAACCTAGCTTTTGTGCCATGGATTCAAATTGTTGTTTCTGATCAATATACCACTCCGCCGTGTGATAATTTCGATAGAATTTTCCATATTGTCCGGTGAAATCCTCATGGTGCAAGTGAAGCCAATCATATTGACCTAATGTGCCATTAAAGACTTCTTCGTCCCAAAGTGTTTCATAGGGGATTTCTGCATAGGTAAGGGCCAAAGTAACTGCATCATCCCAGGGTTGTTTTCCCGGTGGAGTATAAATGGCAATTTTGGGTGCCTTTTCTAGCAAGACTACATCCATATTGTTGACTTCTACCTCATTATAAACAGCCAATGTTTGTTCTGCGCCAATAACCTCATAAGATACACCACGGACACGACATTCCTGCTCAACGTCTGGATAACTATCAATCAAAAATGTACCCCCTCGATAATTCAAAATCCATTCAACATTAATATTTTCATTCAAGATCCAATATGCAGTTCCATAGGCTTTCAAATGATCTTTTTGTGCTTGATCCATGGGAATGAGTATTTTTTGACTAAAGCCAAATTGAATAAGTAGTAAAATAGTTGGGATGAAAAGTTTCAATTAACTCTCCTGTGGTTTGGATAATTTTCGAATGTGGAGGCGTACCGGTTCAACCAAAAGGGATGATTTGCATTCAGATAAAATTCGATGGTAATGTTTCAATGCTTTTTTGGGATTTCCTAAAAACAGTTCTTCAATTTCTCCCGCTAATGCCAGGCCTCGATCTTTGAGGGAAGTATTTTCTATAGATAAAGCAGCAGAAAGGGCAGACTCTGGTTGATCAAATTCTAATAATAAAAGTGCCTTTCTTAATGTGGAAAGAGGTGTAATTAATGCGTCGGGGTGACGCTGATTGATATAATTGAATGTTTCAATAGCTTCCTGTATTTTAAACTGTCTGACCAATGCCTCTCCCTGGAGAAATGATTCAAACGCCAGTCGATCGTCTCGGGTCCCGTCTGAATAATAATGGGTAATTAAATCATGTATTTCCATTAAGTCATTAAAAAATTGATGGTTTGGGTCCATAGAATAAATAGTAGAATCCAGAAAGGCCAACGGCTGCTTAATATTCCGATTAAATAATAGACTATTCAAGTACCTAATGGTATATGTATCAATATTATTTAAGGTTGAACTCTGGTTAAAATATTCAATGGCCTTAGCATATTGGCCGGTAGACAATAATAAATCACCGATTCGGGTTCGGATTTTTTTGGTGAGATCTACATTAGGACGAGATGCAAGTGCAGTTTCGTACGAAATCTTTGCACCATCCATATCCTGCAGAAAATTTGATTGGATTTCCCCTAAACGAAAATGCACAGTGGCGGTTGGTTGCGATGGTGGCAGTAAAACAAGAATGGATTGATAATGTTCTATCGTATTGGCCAATGGACCATCCAAGATATTGAGTGTTTTTACTCGAATGGGTTGAAAAAAATCATTGTTTGGGTACCATTTCACAAATTGTAATTCCGTTTGGTTCTGAATAATTTGATTTTCGTACGCTTGTCCTAAACCCAATAAAGTTTTGCCCAATATGGAAGGGTTATTTTGAGTCATATTTTGTAGAAAGTAATGATAAGCGCGAATGGACAATTCATATTGTTTTTCTTTCATAAGGTTTTCAGAAAAAACCAGCCATCGTTTTGAATCGCCCGGATTATTTACACCCATTTTTTCATGTTGATCCAGCGCCTTTTGAAACTGTCCAGTTTTATAATAAAATCCCGCCGATATTGTTTTTACTTCTGGAATGATTGCTGACGCAGACAACAGAGTGGAGTCAATCAATGCATGGGTTGTTGAATCATCACTCATGAGTAAAATACGGTCAGTCGCATATCTCAAATATTGTTTTTGATACCGAATTAAGGTCAAATATTCTCTTAAAGATCGGTCGTATGTTTGTCGGGATTGATAATAATTTGCTAGGTCAATGGCTAAGAAATGAGGTTCGTTAAATTGGTCTCTTCCATCACGGACAAGAGATTCCATGGCTTCCGTTTGACCAAATCGAATATAGGTGTGGAACAAGAGCCGATAAGTGGTCTGATTGGTTAATTTAGTTTTTCTAAAATGGCGCCAGATTTCCAACGCTTTCTCCTGCCCTTGATTGCGAAAATAAAACTCCCCAAGTGTTAATTCGGATTGGAGATCTTCGGGATGATTTTTCAGCCAATTTTTAATCAATAGAATTCCTGTAGCTGGATCCCCGGTTTTAGAAAAAATATTTCTTAATTGAAAATAGGCCGGCTGGTTGTTAGGGTCGCCGATTAATATTTGATTATAGATTTGGATTGCCTCATCCAAATTGCCCGATTGTTCCATAGCCATGGCTTGGACAAATGCTGCTTGTCCTTCCGGAAGTACCTCAATTTGGGCACTCAATTGGATGATTATCAACAAAGGGAAAAGATGCTTCAAGGGTTGATTCCTTCTATTTGAATTGAGGTATTTGTATCAGGAATAATGACTGCTTCCGCCTCACTAAGTGCATTGAAATAGCGTCGGATCATTTTTTGATAATCACGGGAATACCCCGATTTTAAAGCATGGTTCATGGCATTCATAATGAGCGATTGTCTCTGTCCCAAATCTTGGGGTAATCCAGAAGGCCCTGCGAATACAACCTGTGTGGCTGTTTCTGATTTTCTTTCTTCTTCAAACCCCCGTTGTGTCATTGATTTTTGGCTGTCAATCATGCGAGATAAAATCCGTTGCTGACGGTCTGATGTTTGCCGGTTAAACTGTTTTCGCTCTAAATCCTTGATGACTTGATCCATTTCATTGGCAATGCCTGATAAATCTCCTAATCCTTGTTCTCCAGCTTGTTCCATTTCATCCATCATTTGTTGGAGCGACTTCCGGACACCTTGCTGTTGAGTTAACATTTGCTGCATCAGCCCTTCCTGCATGGAAGATGCCATTTGACCGAGTGCTAATTGCATCCCCTGGTTATTAATCCCCTGTTGTTGTCCCGCCATTTCTTCCATACGTTTCAAGAATGCTTCATAACCGCTGGCAGAGCCACCTTCCTGCATTTGTTTGATCGTTTGAATAATCGTTTTTGCACCTTCATTTAACGCGGCCATTGCCTGTCCTTGATTCCCTAATGACCCGCTACCATTTCGCTCAGCCAGTTTTCCCTTAGATGTTTCCATTTGAGCATAGGCCATCCCTATTTTCCTACCCATATCCGGAGAAACCATAAATGTTTCTCGTGATAAGGTCATCGTATTGTTCATCGTTTGGGACAGTTGGTCTTGAAGCATTTGCTGGTTTCCTGCTAAATCGCCCAATCGGGGGGAATTTCTGGGAATATCTCCTGTCTCATTTTTCAAAGATTCCTGAGCTTTCGAAAGGGTGAGGACATCACGTAAAATAGATCTGAATTTACGGGCCATGTCCCGGGTTGTTTCTCTTTGAAAATCATTTAAAATATTTTCCATGGACAATTCCATAGATTCTAATGATTGAAGGCCGGCGTAACTATGATCCATTGCCGAATAGGAGTTTTGTTTTTTTAGACTTTGAACAGTTTCATTTAAATTATTTTTAGAAGATTGAGCTTGTTCTGAATCAGATAAATCTTCCAAACTTTTGGCCGTCTTTCGGCTAAAGTCCTTTACGTCTTTTGCAGCAGCATTCATGGCATCCAGAATATCATCCAATTCGTTCTGGCTCATTTTTTCCTCCAGACTTAATCGATCAAAAATCGAAGGGTCCGTTTGGGGTGTTGTCCGTCTGATTTGTTCATCAATATTATCTTGATTTTCGACCAATTGCTGGATTCGTTTTCGCAATTCATCCACTTGTTGCTCCGCTTTTACCCGTTTAAATATATCTAAAAATCGATCCAACTCCAGTTCGATTTGCTCCAAATTATTTGATAGGTTTTCTAAAGCACTAAGCAAATCTTTTGAATTCATATTTTCAATTTCCTTATGCATCCAATCCATGTTCTGAAGCATTTCCGGCGGAAAAATATCTTCAATTAATTTTTGAAGATCCTTGAATTTTTCCATCAAGTTTTCTGAAAATAATTGATGTTTTTCACCGGAATTATTCAATGCTTCCAATTGTTCTGATAACGCTTCGTAATCAGTTAATTTATCTTGAACCGATTCCAGAGTTTCTTTCAGTGCTTGCTGGTCTTTCCAATTGGGCTTATCTGTTTTTAATAGAGTTAATTCTGCTTTTTTCAACTGTTTCTGAAGTTTTTGTATTTCTGCTAACTCTATTTCCACAGCATCAGAAATTTCACTTCCTCTTTCATTAAATGAATGAAATAAGTCATTGAGTGATGGTAACCGGGCGATAAAAGTTCCGGATATAGATTTTTTAGGACCAGAAATATCATCATTATCGTATAATTCAAAATGGAAATGAACTTCATCTTCCGGCATAAGGCCAAGGGGCACCAAGTTCCAAACGGTATTAATATCCTGACGGGACTCGTTTGGATCCTCTATATGTATGCTGAACATGGATATAAATGGTTCCATTTGAATATAACTTGGCCGTTGGATTTCATAGGCAAGCTGAAGGTTAGAAAAACCAAAGTCATCTTCAATCATCATCATAATAGGAATAGATTGGTCACCGCCTAATTCCACAATAGGCGGTGGTTGGATGATAGTCATTTCCGGTGTTAAATCAGGAATCATTTGTAGCTTAAAAGGAATGGGATTTCGGTTTGTAATGCCGCGAAGGTCTGTTAAATGAATAGAAAATTCGCCATCCTCTTTGATGATAAAATTATATTGGGCGTTATTACGTTGCACCTTCATCATTTGGGTTTTACCATTTAAAATTAAATTTGCTTGAGCTAATTGTTGATTCGATTGAAGATGAACTGAAATGCTTGATCCATTTAGTGCTTGTATTTCAGCTTGATTTGCCCTTTGAATTTGCGGGGTTAATCCCGTGTATTCTGGCGGACGAATCGTAACAGAAAAATCCTCAATGGTGGGACGGTCTGTGACAGAAATAGAATAATCTTTCGATGAAATTTCTTCCCATGACTGCCAAAATTGTGTTGATGTATAGAATGCACGGTAACGGTAGTTTTGGTATACTTCTTTTAATTCTGCAGTAAAAATATTTTTATCTTTTGTGGGATAGATTGTTTTTAAAATCAGTGAATCTCTTCCTGGAACGTAAGCCACGGGTTTGAATTCTATTTGAAGGGAATCGGGAGTGTCGCCGATTGCTGAGAATGACACGACTGTATTTTCCCCGCCTAGGACATTCATGTGTCTTGACAAACTTTTTAATTTAAAAGGCTTGGGAGCAATGAATTCTATTTTTGGGTGGGCCCAACGGTATAAAGATGAGATGGAATGCTTCCATGTAAAAGTCAAAGATAGGATAGAGATTGTTAGTCCAATAAATGTGATGCGCTTCCAATGATGAATGCGTTCCAATGGAAATAATTCCGGTAGATTAAGTTTTTTCAGTTTTTGAATTGTTTGATTGATAAATGCATGACTGAGTTCAGTTGATTCGGATTCTTGTACATCCCGTTCTATCTGAAGGGCATTGATAAGTGTATCTTCTTTTGGTAGTGCATGTTTGCCTGTTATTCGTGCCAAATAAGACCAACGATAGCGCCCAAAGGCATTGGCTTTAATTTGTACGGCAGAAATAATGAACCAGGCAATTCCAATGATTATAGCACTCATGATAACCATCCAAATAGCAAATCGTGTAAAACTAGATAAATAAAAAATATTTTCTACCATGAGTCCTGCTATAAACAAACTGAGGAATAAAGTGTATATTTTCCATCCTGTAATTTTGATGTCGTACACGATAGCAGTTCGGCGAATCTCAGTTAAATATTGGGAAATCAAATTCATTGTGTCAGAGAGAACCATACAATGTTAACACCCATTTTGAGGGCAGTCTGGCGAATTGTTTGAGGGTCATGATGCACTTCAGCATCCTCCCACCCGTCTCCCAAATCTGATTCGTAAGAATAAAATGCCATGAGTCGATCGCCATCAAATAATCCCAAACCCTGGGGTGGTTTTCCATCATGTTCATGGACTTTAGGCAATCCTTTTGGGAAATCATAAAAAGCATGAAAAATTTTATGATCAAATGGGAGTGCCACCCATTCTTTATCCGGGAAAGCCCGCTTCATCTCTCGACGAAATGAGGCATCCATGCCATAATTGTCATCTGCATGGAGAAATCCCCCTTTGAGTAGATAATCCCTGAGATATCCTACCCCGTCCTCGGTGAATCGAATATTTCCGTGGCCGGTCAAATAAAGATATGAATGGCTGAATAATTCTGGATCCGTTAGTTTAATTCGATATTCGTTTGGTTCTACAAGAATAGTTGTATGCTCCGATATGTACTCCAGTAAATTGGGAAGACTGCTTGGATCTGCATACCAATCGCCGCCGCCGCCATAATGAATCCTTGCGATGGAAAATGCCTGAGCCGGTAACCATATAGTGAATGTTACCAATAGAATAATATGTTTAATGAATTTCAAATGATCCATGCCATGAATAATATTATTATGAAGGGGGATAGTTCCCCATTGAAATAAAGTTTAAGAAATTACTGCTTTTCGACTTAGGATAAACAGATTCTTTCTTAAAGAATCCTTTTCAAAGGATTCTTTAATGGATACCTTGCGATGAGTGGTGAAATTCACCTATTTTGAATGGTTGTGATACGAAAATCAATCCCCATCATCTTAATCTTTTTCTCCTTTCTTTCGGCCGGTGAAGTATCGGCCGTTCAGGATACATCCAAGTCTCTAATTTTTAAGGTTTTTAATATAGATGAGGAATTGAGTGGCGATTATGAAAAAGGGTATATCTGGGACCGTATTTTTAGAAGGAGGGAATTTCACCGTCCCATCAATTTGATTCCAATGGAACTAAGGTATGGTTTCGGCTTCAATGCCGGAGGTGGATTGTTGGGATTAGGCAGTCTTAAAAGCAATTGGATGTCTTATGAATCAGACGTTACGGAATTTAGTGGTGGGAACTTTACATCTCGACTGGGTCATCAATTGGATTTGGATATACTAAAAACAAACTTAGCCTATTATTGGTTTGGCAATAGTTGGCTTGATATGCATACAGGAATTAATCTCCGTTATTCTTCTCTATTTTTACCTGCATCGATTCCCAGTGAGTGGAATGCAACCAATGCTTCGTGGCTTGCAGAAACAAAATTTACCGGCAAAATGATGGAGGTGGCATGGAGCCAATCACTTATGCTTCAGTGGTTTGAAAGCTGGTACACCACATATCGATATACATATGGAGTTGCATTTTCTGAACTATATGGGACAGCCGGTTCTCCCACGGGATATGGTCCGTCTCAATCATTCACCATGGGCGCACGAATAATTCTTGATACAGGCATGTCCAATCGGTTTGCTGTTGGCGTGGACCTGAAATACGCCCACACCAGTATAAATCATATTAAAGATACAGATGATGTAACACCCATAAACAAATTTACCATCCAAACAGCGGGTATCTATGCCACAGCGTCGGTATTCTTTGGCGGTCGAAAAACAAAAGGTGATACAGGAAAATTGCATTATTATCGTCGGGATTATATCAATGCGAAAAGATTATTGGAAGAATTTGTGGATGAAAACCCAAGTCATGCCAATATCCATCGTGCTAAAAAGTTAATTGTGGAAAGTGAAAGAAAAATTCCGTATCAGCTTATGCGAGAGGGAATGAGTTTCGATGAAAGGGGCATGATTGAACGCGCCGTAGAAAAATATATCAGAGCAAAATCTATGGCTGACACATTATTAGCCGGTGTGATTAATGAAAGATTGAGAGAGATTGCTTTCCGAGAAGTGGAAAAGGCAGAAATTTGGTTAAACAGAGGATATGGAGACACAGCTATTGCCCATGTTACCATGGTGGCTGGTTGGCATCCTGAAATAAAGCACCACGTGAAACGATTCAAAATTACTCTGTTAATGAATCAGGGGGAACAATTGTATAAAATTGGATTGAATGACCGTGCCCTATCTTATTTTGATAAAGCATTAGAAATGGACCCAGGGCTCACCTTTGAAGTAGCGACATATAAACATAGAATTGCAGCAGATATATTAACCATGGCAGATTCATTGAAAGATTTGAATTCTTTAAGGTTTGTTGTCTATGCGTTGGAAGAAACGAAACGATTAACCGGTGGATTGAGTAAAACAAATGGACGAATTTTAGATGAACTAAAATTAAAATTAACCAAGAGAGATGTATGGATTACCCGACAAAAAATCGATGAAATTCTCAGAAGTGAAAAAGAAATTCAAGAGGCCATAAACCCCATCGAACTTGGAATGACCATCTCTCAGGTGGAGGATATTATGGGGAGTCCTTCCGAAATGATGGCAAAAGGTTCAGAAAAAAAGAATCAACTTTGGATTTACCGTTATGAAAACGGTACGAAAGTTTATTTAACCTTTACTGATTATAAATTATTTCGAATCGAAAAAGAATAATTCTGTCATAGCAAATGGGCGTTTTTTCTTACGAAAGCAATTTCGGTTAAGATGACTTTCATCACTCCTGTAGCAGGGACTGCAAAGAGCATACCTAAAGGCCCTAAAATTGTGCCACCGATTAATAAAGAAATCATAACAATGATAGGATGAAGGCCGACACTTTTCCCGACGAGAGCTGGTGTAATTAAATTGCCTTCAATTTGTTGAACAATTAAAAACATTAATACAATGTCTAAAAGGTAAAAGGGTGATGGTATCGCTCCAAATAGTGTATGGGCCATGGCGGCTTCGTTACCAATATTATTCATAAATGCAATTAAAACGGCAGGAACCATGCCCACAAATGGGCCGATAAGGGGAATAAGGTTAGCCAACCCAGCAATAATACCAATAAAAACAGTGAGCGTTAAATTGGCACCAAAAAAATTGAGAAGTAAAAGTCCTGTTATTGACATGGCAGCAACACTGGCGGCCGAAAGAAACTGCCCACGTAAATAACTGGATACGGATTTTTCAACATTATAAATTAATTTTATTCCCACTTCGAAATATTTATTT
Source organism: Fidelibacterota bacterium (assembly GCA_029938045.1). Taxonomy (GTDB): domain Bacteria; phylum Fidelibacterota; class Marinisomatia; order Marinisomatales; family TCS55; genus TCS55. The sequence goes on from JAPYOT010000032.1 coordinate 19,838, forward strand.
GGAATGGCATTTACTAATGACTTTCTAAACCCGTGATATTCAGCTAATAAGATAATTGTAAAAATGAAAACCATAGCTGCAATAAAGAAAAAATTACCAATAGCACCTGCCATTGATGCGAGAGATCCCACAACAGAATTAATGATTTCACTGAG
>JAPYOT010000090.1 GCA_029938045.1 Fidelibacterota bacterium
TTTATATATTATTCCACACCGCGACTATGAAGGTAGCTATTGTAATTGCTATTATATTCCAAAACTTTATCCGGCATAATCTCGATAATGCGCGTGGCCAATGTGGAGACAAACTCTCGATCGTGGCTCACAAAAATAAGTGTACCAGGATAACTATCTAATGCACCATTCAGAGATTCTATGGATTCCATATCCAAGTGATTTGTGGGCTCATCCATGATGATTACATTAGGCCTTTGAAGAATTAGCTTTCCAAATAACATACGCCTTTGTTCACCACCGGAAATCACGTTCACTGGTTTATTAATATCATTTTGAGAAAACAACAATCGACCCAAGGTTCCTCGAATGACCTGCATGTCATCTTCATCGTTTTTCCATTGACTCATCCAGTCAATCAGAGACATATTGGAATCGAAGTCTGAACTATGGTTTTGGGCGAAGTAACCAATTTTAGCATTGTCTGACCATTTTATATCGCCACTATCGGGCGTAAGGCTATTGACCAAACATTCCAATAATGTGGTTTTCCCAATTCCATTCGGTCCGATAATAGCCACACGTTCGCCTGTCTCAATTAATAAGTTAAATTGTTTGAAAAGGGATATGTTGTCGTATCCTTTGGTAAAGTCTTTTACCTCTAATGCGGTATTGAATAGTTTTTTTTCTTGGTTAAATCGAATGAAAGGATAGACGCGACTGGAATTTTTAATATCATCTAATTTTATTTTGGTAATTTGATTTGCACGAGATGTGGCTTGTTTTGCTTTAGAGGCGTTGGCAGAAAATCGTTTAACAAATGATTGGAGTTCAGCGATTTGCGCTTTTTTCTTTGCATTGTCTTGGACCAATCTCTCACGTGCCATAGTAGATGCGGTCATAAAGTCGTCATAATTTCCGGGGTAAATGCGAAGATCGCCATAGTCCAAATCCGCCATATGGGTACAAACACTATTAAGAAAATGGCGATCATGAGAAATAATAATCATGGTGCTGCTTCTTCGTGTTAAAATAGTCTCTAACCAGCGAATAGTATTGATATCTAAGTTATTGGTGGGCTCATCTAAAAGCAAAATATCTGGATCAGCAAATAGTGCCTGGGCAAGTAGTACACGCAACTTCCAGCCGGGTGCGATAGCACTCATAAGACCTTCATGCTGTTCTAAGGGAATTCCCACACCTAATAGTAAATCCCCAGCGCGGGATTCGGCCGTATATCCATCCATTTCGGCAAATTCCATTTCTAAATCACCCACTCTCATACCATCTTCTTCACTCATATCCGGAAGGGCATATATACGTTCTCGTTCCTGTTTAATTTCCCATAATTTGCCATGGCCCATTATAACACAATCAATAACCGTCATTTCTTCATAAGCAAATTGATCTTGGTTCAATTTCCCAACCCGATCATTTTTATCGATAGTCACATTGCCGGTTGTTGCATCTTGCTCACCGGAGAGAATCTTCATCAATGTTGATTTACCGGAACCATTTGCTCCGATAAGTCCATATCGGTTTCCTTTGCCAAATGTGATGGATATATTTTCAAATAATGGTTTTTCGCCAAATTGGATTGAAATGTTTGCAGTTGAGATCACTAAAAACTCCGAGTTTATGGGTAAAAAATGTGTTGATCCGTTAATGAATCGAATCGAATAAACCTCAATTAAGGGCGCGAATATATTACACGTGGGTTTTATTTTCACATTCAATAAATATATATTCTAAATCTAATGGAGATAAGTTGAAACGATAATTTAGTTTATAATGAGAACATGGATAAATTCCATCAAGATTCAGAATCAAAGAATCTCTAAAATGATGAAAAATAAAATTAAACAAATCCCCACCAAGCCCGGTGTTTACTTTTTCAAAGATGAAGCAGGGGAGATCATTTATATTGGAAAAGCCAAACAATTAAGGAATCGGGTGCGATCCTATTTTCAGAAGAGTAAACATCAATCGGCTAAAAATATATCCATGATTAAACGGATTACTGATGTGGAATGGCTCGTGGTTCGCAGTGAAGTTGAAGCGCTCTTGACGGAAGCGAATTTGATTAAAAAACATCAGCCCCATTATAATGTGAGTCTTAAGGATGATAAAACTTTTCCCTATATACGAATTACCAAAGAACCATATCCTCGGGTGTTTATCACCCGAAATATTATACGAGATGGATCTAAATATTTTGGTCCATATACAGATGTGATGCATCTTCGGCGGTCGTTAAAAGCCGTCCATAAAATATTTCCGGTTCGGAGTTGTGATTATTTAATTAACGATGAATCCATTGCTGCGAATAAGGTGAGCCTTTGCCTGGATTATCATATTAAAAAATGTAAGGGTCCCTGCGAGGGAATGGAGTCCGAAAACGATTATAATGAAATGATAAAACAGGTGATCCAGTTTTTGCATGGACGAACAAAGGAGACGGAAACGTATATCCAATATCATATGGAGAAGTCATCAAAAGAAATGCGTTTTGAAGATGCAGGAATGTACCGGGATCAACTCCATGCCATTGGGAGATTTAAAGATCGACAGAGAAAAGTATCTGCGGACTTTGAAGATCGGGATGTTTTTGCCTTAGCGAAAGAAGGAGACTCTGGTATTGCTGTTGTCGTACGCATTAGAAATGGTCGAATTACCAGTCGTGAGAAAATGTCCCTTCGGAATCTTGATGAAACGGATGCTATTATCATGAAAACCATTGTGTCTCGTTTTTATTTAGAAAGTGATTTTGTTCCAAAGGACATATCTCTGCCCCTTGCGCCAGAAAACCAAGATCAGTTGGTTTCTTGGCTCAAAGATAAACGAAATGGAGCGATCCATCTTTCTGTGCCCAAAAAAGGTGAAAAAGCAAAGGAAGTGCGCTTGGCGTTTCAGAATGCAAAGTTGCTTTTGGGCGAATGGATGATTAATCGGAAGAAGCGTCGGGAGTTGGTCCCAAAAATGATTAGCCAGCTTCAAGATGATTTGCAAATGAAAGTGCCACCGCGGCGGATTGAAGCTTTTGATATTTCCCATCTGGGTGGCACGAATACGGTGGCATCCATGGTATGTTATATTGATGGAAAACCTAGAAAAGGTGAATACCGAAAATTCAAAGTAAAAACAGTGGAGGGAATCGACGATTTTGCTTCTATGCGGGAAATTGTATTTCGGCGCTATAAAAGAGTGAAAGAAGAGGGGACGGGACTTCCTGATTTAATTCTGATTGATGGGGGTAAAGGACAGTTGAGCATGGCGGTCTCGGCACTTCGTGAACTGGGTTTGGACTATTTACCCATAATTGGGTTGGCGAAACGCCTTGAAGAAGTATTCGTACCAGGACAATCTGATGCTCAATCCATTCATAAACAAAGTCCGGGATTGATCTTATTGCGACGAATCCGGGATGAAGCACACCGTTTCGCCATTACGTACCAAAAACAAAAACGAACCGATTCTGTCACCAAATCCATATTTCAT
>JAPYOT010000033.1:0-18168 GCA_029938045.1 Fidelibacterota bacterium
CTGCCGGAAGCTACACAGTGACGGCCACTTACATTGGATATCAATCTGCCAGTCAGGATGTGTCCGTAAGTGACGGTTCTTCCACGGCAAACTTTTCATTGGCAGTTGATGCTGTAGCGGGTGCAGATGTATTCGTGACAGGTACACGTGCCGCAGGACGTACAGCCATGAAATCCCCATCGCCCATCGATGGATTCGATAACGTAACATTACGGCGTCAAGGTAACGGTGATATGACAGAAACACTGAAAAATCTCGTACCTTCATTTAATGCCACCCCTTTAACAGGTGATGGCGCGGCGTTTGTTCGTCCAACTTCTATGCGTGGCCTTCCACCGGATAATATCCTGGTACTGACGAATTCTAAACGTCGTCATCGTTCCTCATTGATTTCACATTTTGGTGCAGCCATGAATGTGGGTGCCCAAGCCGTTGATGTGGGTATGATTCCGAGTATCGCTGTTAAAAGACTTGAAGTATTACGAGATGGTGCTTCAGCACAATATGGTTCAGATGCCATTGCCGGTGTAATGAACTTTATCCTGAAGGATAATTCTTCTGGATTTGATGTTCAACTAACGGGCGGAAATTGGATGAAAGCTCCCAATGGACGCGGCGGCGAAACCGATGTAACTCTGGCAACCAATATTGGTTTGCCACTGACGAAAAATGGTTTTATTAATGTCAGTATGGAATACTCAAACAGACCGGAGCTATCTCGCGGTGATCAGCATAAATCTGCTTCGGATGGCTACAAAGGTTGGGATAAGAACAATGCAAGCCAAAGTGTAGATGAATGGCAAACAGCCATGAACTGGGGCCGTCCTGAAAATAATGGATTTCGTTCCGTTTGGAATGCAGGTTTAAAAATTAGCGATAACGTAGAAGCTTACTCTTTTGGTAATTACGCTGACACATTTGGAGAATATAGTTTCTTCCTGCGTGCAGCCGGAAAATCAGGTGCCCTGACAGCTGTACCGATTGATCCCACAGATCCGTCCAAAGGTAATTTTGCCTGGGGTGATACCTATCCCTTGGGATTTACACCACGCCTGGAAGGTCATGGAAATGATTTAAGTTCCGTTGTGGGTATTAAAGGTGATATGGCCTCCGGTATCAAATACGATTTCAGCGCCAGTTATGGAAAAAACCACATTCGATATTATTTGAAGAATTCACTGAACCTCTCTTGGGGTCCTTATTCTCCTCATAATTTTGATATTGGTGATTTGAACCAAGCTGAAACAAACTTGAATGCTGACTTCACATATCCCATTTCGGATGATATCAATTTGGCATTTGGTGCTGAATGGCGGGAAGAAGCTTACACGATGTTGCAAGGACAAAAAGAATCTTGGATGCCAGGTCCATGGGCCGATGTTGCGTTGTTAACAGATCCAACAACAGGCTCAAACTATACAGCTCCTGGTTTAGCAGCCAATGGTATGCCGGGAACCAGTCCAGATGCTGAGGGTGTATTTGCCCGTCAAAATACAGCATTCTATGCAGATGTTGAGTATGGTTTAGGCGATGCACTGCTTCTTCAATTTGCAGCCCGTTCTGAAAACTTTTCAGACTTTGGGAATACCTTTAATTACAAAGTTGCTGGACGCTACTCCGTGGGTAATATGGTTACACTGCGTGGTGGTTATTCTACGGGCTTTAGAGCACCTACACCCGGTCAGTCTAATTATACAGGGATTGTTACATCCTTTGATGGCCCCACAGGAAAACAGGTACAAGAAGGTACCGTACGTCCCACAGATCCACTTGCCGTTGCGTTGGGTGGAAAAGAACTGGGACCGGAAAAAGCGAAAAATATCAGTTTTGGTTTAACGGCCAATCCAATGAGCGGTTTGAACTTGACCTTTGATATGTATTCAATTGATATTGAAGGCAAAATTATCAAATCTCGTTCACTCCCAGTGGAAAATAATCCTCAGTTTAAAAAACTGGCGTTTTACACCAATGCGCTGGATACAAAAACAACCGGTTATGACCTTGTTGCTGTTTATAGAATGGGTGAAACCAATCTGAGTCTTGCAATGAATCATAATGAAACAGAAGTGGTTAAACAAAATCAGGTGAATGGATTAGACCCTGTATCTGAGGGAAATGTGATGAATCTGGAAAAGAATCTACCCAATGATCGCATCAGTGCAACAATAACTAGACCGATTGGAAATGCATTGTCTGCAATGGTTCGGTTGAACTACTACAGTGAATCCATTGATGAACGCAGTCAAAAAGACGTGATTGATCCAATTACATTCCTTGATATTGAATTGAGCTATGGTGTAAGCGACAATCTCAATGTTGTCTTTGGTGCGAATAATGTAACCAATGCATATCCCAATGAAATTGAAACGCGCGCCTCTCAAGGTATGCCTTACCCCCGTCGTTCTCCCCTCGGGTACCATGGTGGTATGACTTACATTCGCTTAATGTACAATTTCTAAATCTTGTTGATGAAGAATAGTCGTTAAATTCTAAACGTCAAGTAAGATACTCAAAAAAAGGCGGTGGCTAACAAGTCATCGCCTTTTTTATTTGTGAAGGATATATAATTATAAATGAAATAATTTTTTAGGGTACATTTGTGAAAACCATGAACCGGTTTTTACGCGATTTAGTCAAAAAAATATTTTCGGAGAAAAAAATAAATTATGTATGGATCCGCCACTCTTGTCATGAATGAAAAGGTTAATTCAATGTGGGAAGCAGGACAAAATGTGTTCCACCTTGGGTTTGGAGAATCCCGGTTTCCCGTCCACCCATTAATGGCCAAATCCCTTGCGGATCATTCGGTTAAACATAGTTATGTTCCTCTTCAGGGAATTCAGGAATTGAGACAAAAAGTTTCTGCCTTTTATAACCGTCATTTTCAACTCAATTCAAATGAAAATCAGATTATCGTTGGTGTAGGCAGTAAATCACTGTTGTATGCAGTGATGCATTCCTTACCGGGAGATGTAATTTTACCCGTACCAGCTTGGGTCTCATATAAAGATCATGCAGAACTGAATGACCGTCAGGTTATACCATTTGATTTAGATCGTGAAAACGGATTTCAAGTATCCATTGATGCATTAGCCAATGCCCGTGCCCAAGCGACCCCGGGACCGTGCATGTTGGTTCTCACCAATCCAAATAACCCAACGGGTACAATTTTATCAGAAGAGAATGTCAAAGCGGTGGCTGATTACTGCAGGAAGAATGATATCATCATTCTAAGCGATGAGATTTACAGTCTGTTAACCCATGAAGGGTTTGATCATAGGACCCCTGCGCAATATTATCCAGAAGGCACCATCGTTTTAGGTGGGTTGAGTAAAATATTATCATTGGGTGGCTGGCGAATGGGTGTTGCGATTGTTCCTGAAGGTGAGATTGGAAATCAAATCATTGATGGTTTTCGTCATATTGCCGGTTCAATATGGTCTTGCGTTTCTGCACCCATACAATATGCATCCATCACCGCTTATGAAGATGCTTCTGAAATTGAAAATTATATCCATACATGCGGCGCAATGCACCAAATACGGACGCGATATTTATACGAAGAAATGGCTTCTTTGGGTATTCCCTGTGCATCACCTCAAGGTGCTTTTTATTTGTATCCCAACTTTATGCCATGGGCGGAATCTTTAAAATCAAAAGGGATTCACTCGGATCATGAATTGAGTCTCCATTTATTAGAGAAATATGAAATTGCCGTTTTAGGGGGATCGGAATTTTTAGATAATCCTCAACATTATGCTGTTCGTTTGGCCACCAGTTATATTGATGCAGAAAGTGATGAAGCTGCTGCAACTCTGGTGCGCGCCTATCAACGGAATCCAGACCCCCAATCGTTCATTCAGGATCATCATCCTCGATTCAAAGCCATGGTTCAGCGCCTCGGTGATTTCATTTCGGCCATAAACTAAAAAAAGTCTCCCTTATAAAAAGGGAGATTTACTTGTCCGCCCTCGAAGCGCAGGCGGAGAGGCTTGCCCGCCTTTGGCGTGGGATATCTTAAAAATGACGACCTTCTCAATGAATATATTTTGTTGCCAATTTTTTAAAACAGGCCATTTGTTCAAAAGCTAAATCTTTAGCCTCTTCCGGTTTAAAAGATTTGCATTCAAACCCCAGTGTTTCTTTCATAATCTCGTAGGTGTATTCGGCAAATACGACTGTTCCATCATCTTTAATTTCTTCGATTCCATCAAGACGGCCCGACGCTTCATTCATCTGTATGGCTTCATCCAATGAAATCTCAAGGGGAAGAACGACTTCAGCACCTTCTGCACTTAATCTGACAGGGTACCCGCCAGGAAGGCCATTTGGCCCGGGTGAGTGGGTTCGCAATCCCTGGTCAAGGACCATTGCTTTTAAGTTTTTCAGTGTGGATGACGCAGATACCGTAGTAAAAGCAATCCCAGGAGGGTAAAGTTTTACAGCATCATACAAAACCTTTTTCGTGTCAAACTGATCAGTGACCACTTCACCATCAATCAAAATTTTTAAGAAAAACGGTGCACCTGGTTTGTAACCGGCTTCACGGGGATAAACCCAATGCTGATGGTGACAAACTAGAAAAATTTCGATACTGGATCTGGGCCGGCCTGTTTGTTGGGCAATGTAAGTGATAACGGCTGGTGCAACCAAATCCACATTTCCTATTCCAATGGTAGGTGCTAAACCAATTTTACCCATAACGGGGTTTGTTAAACATGAAAGGGACGCGTTTATATAATAAGGAGATAAGCCAGAATTTTTGATAGCTTGAGCAAGATTCATGCCCAAAGTGAGTTGGCAAGGTAACCATGCACCTAATGCAGCAGAACTAATTTTAGCATACAAATCTTCTGGGAGCTTTCGAATTAAGTGCCATGTAAGTAAAACAGTACAGTTAATAATGGCAACCGGTCGTTCTTTTACAATTAATTCAGTTGTTTTTTCAATATCAAAAAGATCAATTTTGATGGGTCGAAATTTGGGATGTTTCCCATGATGCGCTGCGCCGATTTCAGCATTATTACATGTCCATTGGGCTCTTTTTTCATCAATATCTCCTACAACCCATTCAAATTGCCGATCTTCACGGGCTGCAAATTCCAAAATATGTTTTCCTACATCCCCAACACCAATTAATAATATTTTCTCTATCATTCATTCTCCTGGTTTTCTTATGATTGGATGTAAACTTTAGATATAATTTAAGATGCTATTTTTGATTAATGATTGTAAATCTATGGTACCGAAGATTTAAAAGAACTCTTTTTATCTATATTGAAATCAGTTAAGTAATTGTATTAGTCTCAATTGTTAATTTTCAACTTACGACTGATAAAATAATCATGATGTTTTCATATCAATTCATAATAGGCGGCATTGTTTTTGCCATTGGCATAATTTTCGCATACCGTCAGGGATACCTAAGCATAAAGGAAAATGGTTTACGAAACCTGCTTTTCGTAATGATTCCATTATTTTTTTATTTTGTACTCCAGGGATATTTTCAATTTGGAGATTTTTCAACAGGACCACCCGTTCCTTTCTATGGTGATCCGGATAGGAGTCCAACCCTTGGGGCACCTATTGATTATGGCATTATGGTATTTTACTTTTTACTCATATTGATTATTGGTACTTATTTCGGAAGGCGGCAAAAAACGGTTAAAGATTTTTTCTTTGGTGGCCAGCGATTTTCTTGGTGGCTCATTACATTTAGTTTGATTGCAACAACGGTGGGTTCCTATAGTTTTGTGAAATATAGCCGTGTGGCTTATACCTACGGATTTGGAAGCAGTCAAACCTATTTGAATGATTGGATTTGGCTCCCCCTTTTACTTTTTGGCTGGTTACCCATTTTATACTTTTCACGGATTACATCCATCCCAGAATATTTTGAACGACGATTCGATCGATCCATTCGTAGATGGGTCACAGCTTTTATATTGATTTACCTCATTGGATATGTGGGGGTGAACCTGTTTACCATGGGGAAGGTTTTGAATATTCTCCTGGGATGGCCCATATTTTCGGCAGCCATTTTGGTGGCGTCCATTTCGGCCATTTATGTGACCGCTGGGGGACAAACCAGTGTCATTATGACTGATTTATTTCAAGGGCTCATGTTGTTGGGAACAGGCATAATGATTTTATTTCTGGGTATTAATTATCTGGGAGGGTTGGAGGACTTTTGGCAGCATTTGCCGAGAGCACATAAGTTACCGTTTCCCAATTTTAATGAAGATCCTTCCTTCCCAAGTGTGGGGATATTTTGGCAGGATGGGATTGCCAATACCGCCATGTTCTATTTTTTGAATCAAGGTGTCATTATGCGGTTTTTATCCACGAAATCCCTTCAGGATGGGCGAAAGGCCATTTTTACAGTCATCTTGGTGCTGATGCCCATTGCGGCCTGTGTGGTTGCCTCCGGCGGTTGGGTGGCAAAAGCCATGGTTCATGCTGGCATTCTTCCCGGCGATCTTCAAGCCGATGAAGCATTTTTTATTGCATCTGATTTTTTGAGTCGTCCTGGCGTATTCGGTTTGATTTTGGCCACCATGACCGCCGCACTCATGTCCACAGTGGATACATTGATTACAGCCGTTGCTGCAATTGTGGTGAATGATGTGTATCGCCCCTTGAACCCCAAAGCCAATGAAAAACAACTACTGAAAATGGCCAGGGTTAGTTCAGTATCTGTCACAATATTGGGGATTTTATTGGTACCTGTTTTTATGTCTTTCAAAACGATTTATGCAGCCCATGGTGCATTTACTGCCGCTGTAACGCCTCCATTGGTCATTGCATTGCTCTTTAGTGTTTTTTGGAAACGATTTACCCGAAAGGCAGCGCTTTTCACTTTGGTGGGTGGCATGGGTGCCATTGTCTTTTCTCTATTTGTTCCGGAAGTAATTATTCCTTTTGCCCATGGTGTCCCCATGGTGGATGTGGGAGATGGTATTTTTGATGGTATGAAGCAATTCAAATTTATGCGGGCATTTTATGGCATTACTGTAAGTGCAGCCATTGGAATTGGGGTCACTATTTTCACCAAACCAGAACCAGAATATCGACAAAAAGGATTGGTCTGGGGCACGGTTAAAGATGCGATTATTCAGTATAAGGGTTCTCCCGGTATAGAAAATGCTATTAAAAAATCAATGGCCATACCTCAAGTCATGGATCGTAATCCAGTTACAGCAGGCACAGGGAGTCTTCCAATGGTTGGTATCTCGAATGCTTTGGCGACGGATTTGGAGGGAGTGGAAGGCGACCTCCTATATATCAGTGATAAAAGAAAATGGCTGGGAGGGTTATATTCTACTCATGCAGTCGTGGGGGAAATATTTAAACATTCGGATAATTTGATTCAGCTGGATAGAGAAACAAGCGAATTGGTTATAACAAAAAACCGAATGAATGAAATATTGATTGTTGAAAAACTGTATTAAATATTTAAATTGAAAGATTAAACGGGGACAGAGTTGGAGAAAATAATGTCAAAAATGAATAGAAGAGATTTTATTAAAACCACTGCTTTAGTCGGTGCTGCTGCTGGCATAATGCCAACATCATTATTCGGGGCATCATCAAGCAGACTTCAAGTTGGAATTATTGGTACTGGGTTTAGGGGCCAGGGCATGACACGATTATTGCTTAACCGTCCTGACGTAGATATACCCGTCATTTGTGATATTGATGACCGCATGATTGATCGTGTATTAAAAGTATTTGAAAAGTCGGGAAGACCCGCCCCCAAAATTTATAAAGATGGTCCGGAAGATTTTCGAAATATGGTGACGAATGAAGATTTGGATGGCATTTATATTGCCACACCCTGGGAATGGCACCATCCCATGGCCATGGCGGCCATGGAAAATGATATTCATGTGGGAACAGAAGTTCCTGCTGCATTAACGGTGAATCAATGCTGGGATTTGGTAAATACTTCTGAAAAAACCGGCAAACTCTGTATGATTATGGAAAATGTAAATTACCGCCGGGATATTATGGCCGTACTCTATATGGTAAGACAAGGGTTGTTTGGTGAATTAATTCATTGCCAAGGTGGATATCAGCATGACTTACGACATGTAAAATTTAATGATGGAGTAGGTGGCTATGGTGGTGGTGTAGAATTTGGCGAAAAAGCCTTTTCTGAAGCAGCTTGGCGAACCCAACATTCTGTGGATCGTAATGCAGATCTATACCCAACTCATGGATTAGGACCGGTGAGCCCTATGCTGGATATCAACAGAGGAAACCGCATGGTACACCTTACATCCACAGCGACACAATCCCGTGGACTTCATAAATATATTGTGGAGAATGGGGGTGCAGATCATCCAAACGCCAAAGTCGATTTTAAATTGGGCGATGTGGTGACCACGGTAATTAAATGTGCCAAAGGCCAAACCATTATGCTCAGTCATGATACCAATTCGCCAAGACCATACTCATTAAACTTTCGTGTTCAGGGAACCCAAGGATTGTGGATGAAGGATAATAAATCTATCTACATTGAAGGGATGAGTCCTGAATCTCATCGTTGGGAATCGGATGAAGCATATTTAGAAAAATATGATCATCCACTTTGGAAGCGGTTTGAGGATCAAGCATCCGGTGCCGGACATGGGGGTATGGACTTTTTCATTGTTCGGGCATTTGTGGAAGCATTAAAAGATAATCAATCACCTGTGATTGATGTGTATGACGCAGTGAGCATGAGTGTCATTGTACCCTTATCAGAAAAATCAATTCGATTGAATAGTGCTTCGGTAAAAATTCCTGATTTTACACGGGGAAAGTGGAAGACAAATAAACCGATCTTTGGATTAACGGACGCATATTAAATGTTATTATCAACATTAGACTGGACTATAGTTGGTGCATACTTCATCCTTTCGTTAATCGTGGGTATTTGGGCGTCGAAGCAGGCGGGTACGGATACAAAATCCTTCTTCTTGGCCGGTCAAAACATGCCTTGGTGGCTTTTGGGTGTAAGTATGGTGGCGACGACGTTCTCAACCGATACACCCAATTTAGTTACAGACCTTGTTCGCCAGAATGGTGTTTCCGGCAACTGGGGTTGGTGGGCATTTTTGCTAACAGGAATGTTGACCGTATTTGTCTATGCAAACTTGTGGCGTCGCTCAGGTGTCCTGACGGATATCGAATTTTATGAACTTCGATATAGCGGAAAACCAGCAGCATTTTTAAGAGGATTCCGCGCCCTTTATCTGGGATTGGTCTTTAATGTATTGGTTATGGGTGCGGTGAGTTTGGCCGCCGTAAAGTTTGGTGAAATTGTGTTGGGGTTGCCCGGGTGGGTAACGTTGACGATTGCCTGTTCCATTACATTGGCCTATTCCACTTTAGGTGGACTAAAGGCAGTCATTATTACAGATTTTGTTCAATTCACCTTGGCCATGATTGGTTCGATTTGGGGTATGTTTTATATTTTAGGATTACCGGAAATTGGCGGACTCTCTAATCTGATTTCTCACACAAATGTTGTGGATAAACTTTCTCTTATTCCGGACCTATCTAATCCAAATGCATGGGTGCCTGTATTGTTAGTGCCGCTGGCGGTCCAATGGTGGGCCAGTTATTATCCTGGAGCGGAGCCCGGCGGCGGCGGTTATATTGCACAACGAATGTTTTCAGCTAAAGATGAAAAAAATGCAGTTGCTGCCACATTTTTCTTCAATGTGGCCCATTATGCACTTCGTCCCTGGCCCTGGATTTTGATTGCCTTAGCATCCCTTGTTGTCTTTCCAGAATTATCGGACATTCAAAAAGCGTTCCCGAATTTACCAGCGGATAAACTGGGTCACGATGTGGCCTATCCGGCTATGCTTACCTTATTGCCATCGGGACTTTTGGGGTTGGTTGCAGCATCACTTATTGCAGCATTTATGAGTACCATGTCCACCCAACTGAATCTCGGCGCCAGTTATTTAGTGAATGACTTTTACCATCGATTCATACGTCCGGATGCATCGGAAAAACAGTTGGTCAGAGCGGGTCGACTATTTACAGTCGTTTCTATTATTCTCGGCGGAGGACTTGGGCTTTTACTCACCAGTGCCGGTCAGGCATTTACACTGTTACTTATGATTGGTGCCGGCACGGGCATGATTTATATCCTTCGCTGGTTCTGGTGGCGGATCAATGCATATACAGAAATTGTAGCCATGATTAGCTCCATCATAATTGCAGGATATTTTAATTTTGGGAATTCAGCACTTGAAGGGTGGGAAAAAATTGTGATAGGTGCATTACTCACGACTATTGTCTGGATTGCCGCCACTTATTTCACACCGCCAGATGATGAAGAAACTTTACGCAATTTCGTGAAAAAGGTGAATCCCGGTGGACCCGGTTGGGCCAAATATTCAGATGGTGTTTCTACTGAACCTTGGCCAGTTCCTCATGGAATTCTTTCCATGGTGTTAGGCTGTACCGCAGTGTATGGATTTTTATTGGGCGTAGGGCAATTGATTTATGGTTATACGGAATCTGGATTAATGATTTGTGGATTGGGTATTATTGCATCCATTGGATTGTTTAAAGTTTGGAAAAAATAAAGTGTTTGAGTTTGAAACGTGTTCACGTATTCAAGTACTTTAACACATGAACACACAAATACCTAAACACTTGGAAATTTCCACTCCCGGGCGTATTTGTCTTTTTGGTGAGCATCAGGATTACCTTGGCTTGCCTGTCATTGCCATGGCGATTTCTCTTAGGGGACAAATAAAAGGACAAAAGAGGGAAGATAAAACAATTATTCTCCATAAACCGGATTTGGGTGAGACGGAATCTTTTTCTTTAAATGACCTGAGTTATACCAAACCCAGAGATTATTTCAAGAGCGGCTTAAATGTTTGCCAAATGGAGGGGCTCACTTTTTCATCTGGATTTGAATGTGAGATCACTAGTGAAATCCCCATCCGTGCCGGTACAAGTAGCTCGTCTGCCATCATGGTGAGCTGGATTCATTTTTTATCTCGAATGGCCGATGAACCTGTAGTTTGGGATCAACAAAAGATTGGTGAATTGGCTTATAAAGCAGAAGTAACGGAATTCAATGAGCCTGGGGGTATGATGGACCAATATTCTGTGGCGATAGGGCGTCTCATTTATTTAGAATCGGAACCAACCCTTTCTGTTCAACCTTTAAATTCGAATTTGGGTGCCTTTGTTTTGGGGGATTCCTGCGAGCCCAAGGATACCATGGGCATTTTAAGCAGTTGCCGTGATTCACGTCTGGATATCATTCGAAAATTAAAGGTAAAAAATCCAAATGCAAGTGTTCATAATTTGGATGAAAATGCAGATTTATCTGATATAAATGGAGAAGAAAAAAAAAATATACATGGCACGATTCAAAATCGGGATTTATTAAAAAAGGCACTTACTGAACTGGAGAAAGATGAGACGAACCATGAATTAATTGGTGCACTATTAACGGAGCATCATACGGTATTACGCGATATATTAAAAGTGAGTACACCCAAAATCGAATCCATATTAAATGCGGCTTTAGATGCAGGAGCATTGGGTGGTAAGATCAATGGTTCTGGTGGTGGTGGGTGTATGTTTGCCTACGCACCCAACAATTCAGAAGCAATTGCTGAAGCTATTAAAAAAGCGGGAGGAAAATCCTATATCGTGCGAGCGGACGAGGGGACAATTATAAATTAAAGGAGTTCTTTTAAGTCTTTATTTTCGCCTTCTCCTTTTTCTCCCGCCATCACTTCCTTTACGTTTTCCTCTTTTTCTATTAAAAGACCTATCTTTTGAATGGGCTCTTCTTTCGGGCTTTTCCTGTGAAATCTCAAGGACGATGGGTCTACCTTCAAATTCCTTACCCTGAATGCCTTTCATCAATTGAGCTTCTTTGGCCTTTTCTATTTCAAAAAAGGAAAAAGTTTTTTTGATGTCAATTTGACCAATTTCAGCATTGGAAGATCCTAAGCTTTCATTAATCAACCCAATCAGTCGACCGGGATTCAATTTGCTTATATAACCCACATTGATGTAAAAATTTGTAAATGGCCCGGTTGCGCTTTGTCCCTTAGCCCTTTTACCTCTTCTGCTATCCCCATGTTTTCCTGAGATATTGATATCTCTGGCATTCTTATAGTAGGATAAGTATCGATTAAATTCGGTGGATACGAAATGTTGGATCAACTCTTCCCGATCGAGGGATGAGAGTTTTTCATAAATTTCCGGCAAAAAAGGGCCGATCTGTTTAACGTCTACTTCCACTTTTTTAATTTTATCAATAAGGGTATAGAGGCGTGTTTGACAAATATCGATTCCATTGGGAGCCAATTTTTTTGAAAAAGATATGCCTGAAATTCGTTCAATTTCTTTAAGCCTTCCAATCTCTCGCGTATGAATAATAGCAATAGAAACACCGCTTTTCCCGGCACGTCCCGTTCGACCGCTTCGATGGGTATAAATTTCAGGATCATCCGGTAAATTATAATTGATAATATGGGTGAGGTCGTTCACATCCAATCCCCGGGCGGCCACATCTGTGGCAACTAAAATTTGTAACTGACGTTTCCGGAATTTCCCCATGACTTCGTCCCGTTGTCCTTGGGATAATTCACCATGAATCGCATCGGCGTTATATCCATCATGCATGAGTTTATTAGCAACTTCTTTGGTTTCCCGGCGCGTCCGGCAAAAAACAATACCGTAAATAGTTGGATTAATATCCGCAATGCGTTTGAGTACTTCATATCGATCTTTGGCCTGAACCATATAGTAAATATGCTCTACATTTTCAGCGCCTAAATTCGCTTTTCCTGCAGAAACTTCTAAAGGATCACTCATATATTTTTTCGTAATTGAAATAATATTTTTAGACATGGTAGCGGAAAATAGAAGTGTCTGTTTCTCTTGGGGAGTCGTGGCCAGAATGTCTTCAAGATCTTCTTTAAATCCCATGGTAAGCATTTCATCTGCTTCATCCAGTACGACCCGAGAAATGTTATTGAGTTTCAGCTTTTTTCGTTTAATAAGGTCTTTGGTTCGCCCTGGCGTACCAATAACAATCTGGGCGCCTTTTTTCAGGGATTTTATTTGAGGCTGAATACTGGCCCCACCATAAACAGCTAAAATGTTGATTCCCTTCATATATTTTGAATAATCGCCTAGATCTTTAGCAATTTGAACGCAAAGTTCTCGTGTGGGACAAAGGACCAATGTTTGGGTTGATTTATCATCAATATTGGTCAAATGGATAGAGGGTAAACCAAACGCGGCTGTTTTCCCCGTTCCGGTTTGGGCTGATGCGATTAGATCTTGATCTGTGGATAGTAAATGGGGTATGGTTTTCGACTGAATGGGTGTAGGATTTTCAAATCCCAATTCAGATATGGCTTGAATCATTTCAGGGTAAAGCCCGAAATGTGTAAAAGAATTCATTGTGTGGGTATTTCTATTAAACGTGGAAAGAAGAATATGAACGGATGAATTTACCCTATATATATGCCCATACCTAAACCCTACGTGCGGAATTAAATGATTGTAAAATAATCAAATATTTCCATTAATTTTTCTTTCCTATGAATAAAATCAAATCATCCTCTTTCATTTCCTTCATAAGCTTCTAATAATAATATTTCAAAGTGAGGGGAGAAAAATTCATCCAGATCTTCTTCTAAATGGTGGTTAAAAAGGGCGTTCTTCATTTCGTAGCCTTTTTCCCCTTTCCAGAATGAATGGCAAACAATGCCGCCATCTTGATGTATTCATTTACCGTTTGTTTCGTAAGATATTAATGATCAGTCATATAATTTTATTTTTCCTAGGAACTATCATACTGTAAACTAATATGATTTTATTGAACTTATAATTTCAATTTGAAAGGCAATTCATGAATAACATAACGCTTTTGGTTATGGCAGCGGGGATGGGGTCCCGGTATGGGGGCTTAAAACAATTGGATGCGGTAGGGCCCAACGGCGAAACCATTATTGATTATTCCGTTTATGATGCAATTCAGGCCGGATTTAATAAAGTGGTTTTTATTATTCGAAAAGATTTTGAAGATCAATTCAAAACCCAGATTACGGAGAAATACGCTGGACATATCCAAGTCGAATTTGCATTTCAGGAATTGAATGCACTACCCAATAGATTTCAATGTCCCGAGGGTAGAGAAAAGCCTTGGGGGACTGGTCATGCCATTTTAACTGCAGCCGATTTAATTCAAGAGCCATTTGTTGTAATCAATGGGGACGATTATTATGGTGGAGAATCTTTCAAAGTGGTGGCGAATTATTATAATAATGGTACAGACAATTTTAGTATGGTCGCTTTTCAACTGGATAAAACATTGTCCATTTTCGGTGGTGTTACCCGTGGGTTATGTACAGTTGAGAAAGGTTCACTATCTATGGTGGTTGAAACGGAAAATCTACAAAAAGCAGAAAATGAAGTTACTTCTGATCGTAAAATTAATTTAGATGGGAGCGAACCGGTCTCTATGAATATGTGGGGATTTACACCGGTTTTATTTGATTATCTTAATGAAATGATTATTGAATTTTTAGAAAAAGAAGGGAATGAAATGAAAAGCGAATTTCTCATTCCATCGGTCATCAATACTCTCATTCAAAGTGGTCGGGAACCGGTTCATGTATTGAAAAGTTCCTCTTCATGGTTTGGTGTGACCTATAAAGAGGATAAACCCTATGTCATGGGTGAAATCCTAAAATTGGTTGATCGGGGTATTTATCCCCAAAAATTATTTTAAGAAGTTTCCCTAAAATAAATGAGTGAAACCATGAATATTTCGGTTGTGATTCCTACATATAACCGAAAGCATACTTTGCCGCGTGCTATTGCTTCCGTTCTAAATCAAACCCTCCAACCAACAGAAATAATCATGGTAGATGATGGCTCCACCGATGGGACGGCAGATTGGATCCAAGAGACTTACCCAAGAATCAACTCAATCAGACAATCAAATAAAGGAGTTAGCGCAGCACGAAATATTGGAATAAAATCTGCAAAATGTGATTGGATTGCATTGTTGGATTCCGATGATGAATGGCTCCCGGATAAATTAGAAAGACAAGTTGAAGCGTTTAACCAAAACCCCGGCATTAAACTTTGTCATACGGAAGAAATCTGGATTCGAAATGGCGTGAGGGTGAATCAAAAGAAAAAGCATCAAAAATATGGTGGCCACATTTTTGAGAAATGTCTGGATATGTGCCGAATTTCTCCATCATCGGCCATATTCCATCAGTCGCTATTGGATGATGTGGGCTATTTCGATGAAGCATTTTCTGTCTGTGAAGATTATGATCTTTGGTTGCGCATTACAGCCGAATATCCCGTTCTGTTTTTGGATGAACCGCTTATAAAAAAATATGGTGGGCATAGGGATCAACTTTCAATAGTTCCGGATGGAATCGAAACATATCGAATCCAGGTACTGGAAAAATTAATTCAACAAAAATTTACTTTTTCTCAAAAGAAATCCATGGAAAAAATGCTTATTCGAAAATTGAAAATCTATGCTAATGGTGCTCAAAAAAGAGGGAGAGAACAAGTGTTTAATCAAATCATGAAAAGGATTGATGAATTATCCACTCCATGTTGATTATATTTGGTGGTACTTTTTGAATCACCTGAGGGTGAATCCCATAAAAAATAAGGAGTTATTATGAGGCATTTCTTAAGACTATCCGTCATTTTTTACATTATAACCGTTTTTCTAACCGCTCAGAATACACCAAAATCAATTCTCCCTGGGCCGGATCGATCAGAAGGAGAGGGACCCTTTAAAAGATTGGTGATTCGCGGTGCCACCGTTATTGACGGTTCAGGTGCGCCGCCTCGAGGACCTGTGGATATTGTAATTGAAGGCAACAAGATCACTTCTGTAAGTGGCGTGGGATATCCTGGTGTTCCTATTAATGAAAAACGCCGTCCCAAACCCGGTGATTATGAAATTGACGCTCACGGCGCCTATGTGATGCCTGGATTCGTAGATATGCATACCCATGCAGGTGATCCGCAAAAAGCACCCGATACAGAATACGTATATAAACTATGGTTGGCACATGGCGTAACGACTGTACGTGGTGTTGGATTAGGATCTCTTGAATTCAGTCTAAGTGAGAAAGAGCGTTCCGCCAAAAATGAAATTACAGCCCCCAGAATTTGGGCCTATCAACGTCCGGGACAGGGGAAGGACTGGAAAGGCGGTTCCATCAATGATCCCGCGACAGCACGAAAGTGGGTGAAATACGCAGCTAAAAAAGGTGTGGATGGACTCAAGCTTGGTTCCTATGAACCAAGGATCATGGCTGCCCTCATCGATGAGGCGACTAAGAATAATTTGGGCACTACAGCCCATTTAGCCCAGACTGGTGTGGCCCGGATGAATACCATAGATGCAGCCCGTTTGGGCCTCGGCACCCAAACCCATTACTATGGCCTGTTTGAATCCATGTATGAAAATAATGACGTTCAGCCCTGGCCCGTGGATATGAATTACAGTAACGAACAGCACCGGTTCGGACAGGTGGCTCGCCAATGGAGTCTGGTAAAACCCAATGGGGAAAAATGGGAAGCTTTAAAGAAAGAGCTGATCGAGTTGGATTTGACTTTGGACCCCACCATGACTATCTATGCCGCAGGGCGAAATGTAATGTATGCAAGAAATGCAGATTGGCATGACATTTATACCCTGCCGTCACAATGGGATTATTACACTCCCAGCAGACGTGCACATGGATCATACTGGTTTAACTGGACTACACATGACGAGATCGCCTGGAAAAAATTCTACCAAGTGTGGATGCAATTCTTGAATGAATACAAAAATGCCGGCGGCCGCGTAACTACCGGTTCAGATAGCGGATACATTTATAAACTTTATGGATTCGGTTATATTGAGGAATTAGAACTCTTGCAGGAGGCCGGGTTTCATCCGCTGGAAGTGGTGAGAGCGGCGACCCTCCATGGTGCGGAAACACTCCATAAACCATTGGGGACACCCGTAGACTTTGGCATGGTAAAATCGGGGATGCTGGCGGATCTCGTCATTGTGGATGAAAATCCCTTGGCGAACTTTAAAGTGCTCTACGGCACCGGCGCAATCAAGATCAATGAGAAGAATGAAGTGGTTCGCGTGGGCGGCGTGAAATACACAATCAAAGATGGCATCGTATATGATGCCAAGCAGCTTTTGAAAGATGTCGAAAATATGGTCAAAAAGGCCAAGCGCCGTGATGGTGATTTGAAAAAATATTAATAGAAAGATATCAATGAAACGCATTTTATTGAATATGGTTTTAGGATCGGTGGTTTTTGCACAAGCACCCGATAATATTAATGACAAAATTGACCGAATGGCGGATCAACTGGAGCGACAAGTGATTGAATGGCGGCGGGATTTTCACGAAAATCCAGAATTGTCTAATCGTGAATTTCGTACGGCGGAAAAAGTAGCGAACCATTTGCGATCCTTAGGAATAGACGTCCAAACTGGGGTGGCCCATACAGGGGTGGTTGGACTATTGAAAGGTGGAAAGCCCGGAAAAGTAGTGGCATTACGTGCTGATATGGATGGCCTGCCCGTAAAAGAAAAAGTGGACCTCCCATTTGCTTCCAAAGCGAAAGGTATTTACCAGGATAAAGAAGTGGATGTGATGCACGCTTGCGGCCATGACAATCATATATCTGGACTTATGGGTGCAGCTGAGATTTTGGCCAGTATTCGAGAAGATTTACCCGGAACGGTTAAATTTATTTTCCAACCGGCAGAAGAGGGAGCGCCACTCGGTGAAAAAGGTGGGGCACCATATATGGTAGAAGAAGGGGTAATGAACAATCCCAAAGTGGATGCCATCTTTGGCCTTCACGCCTGGCCTGGATTATTGGGTACAGCCCAATATCGCTCAGGACCCATGATGGCTGCAGCCGAGCGGATGCGGATAACCGTCACCGGTGTGCAAACCCATGGTGCGGTGCCTTGGGGTGGGGTGGATCCTATTGTGGTTTCTTCCCAAATTGTGAATGTACTCCAAACAATTGTGGCACGAGAAGTGGATATTACAAAAGTCCCTGCCATCGTTACGATTGGATCCATTCATGGCGGTGTGCGGAACAATATTATTCCGGAAGAAG
>JAPYOT010000033.1:18268-19584 GCA_029938045.1 Fidelibacterota bacterium
GGTGTGCGGAACAATATTATTCCGGAAGAAGTGGTAATGGAAGGAACGATTCGAACATTTAATGAAGATGTACGTGAACAGATTCATGCCAGTATTCGGAATAAAGTTGAAATGATCGCTGCTGCATCCGGCGCAGAAGCTAAGTTGGAAATATTTAGTGGCATTGCCAAAGTGACCTACAACGACCCGAGTTTAACAGAACAAATGCTACCCTCATTGCGCCGCGTGTATGGCGATGAAAATGTGATCGAAAGACCATACGTCACCGGTGCAGAGGATTTCCCATTCTTTACCGATCATGCCCCGGGACTATATTTCTTTAATGGTGTAGCAGTGGACCCATCTAAAGCGTCATCAAATCATTCGCCGTATTTTGCCGCGGACGAACGAAATTTGAAATTTGGCATGAAATCTCTCGCCCAGTTGGCGGTGGATTATTTATATTTGAATCAATAATTCGAATGATACGTAGAGACCCCATTAATTGCGTCTCTACTACAAATTGAATTGATTTATACCTGTAATTTTGAACTATGAAAGATTTGGGAAGATGGATCATTCAATGGATAAAGTGAAGAACAGATTATTTTTTCTTATGTTAATTGTCTTCGCTTGTGAAGAAGAAAGGCCGGACCCCTTACCCTATCCATGTTATTTGATCCCTGAAACAGGTCCGTGCAAGGCCGCAATACTCCGTTATTATTATGATCAATCAGACAAACAGTGCAAAGAATTCACTTGGGGTGGTTGTGATGGGGTAGTTCCATTTGAGACAATGAAAGATTGCAAAAAAAGCTGTAGTGAATAAGTCTTTGATCATGGATGGTGCCATGGGTACGGAACTCATGGCCAGAGGATTGAGCCTGCCTTTGCCATTATGGTCTGCAGAATCAAACTTAACCGATCCGGATGTGGTTCAATCTGTCCATCAAGGCTATGTTAATGCCGGGGCAGATATCATTGGGACCAATACATTTCGTACGACCACATGGACTTATCGTAAAGCCGGATTTACCCCAAAACGGGCGGCAGAACGGGCAAAATCCAGTTTAATGAAAGCGGTGGATTTGGCAAGATCAGCCAATCCAAAAATCATGGCAGGATCGATCACAACCATTGAAGATTGCTATGAACCGGAATCCTTTCCGGGCCGTGATGCGGCAGAAGACACCTATGGGGAAAATGTAGAATGGTTCAATGAAGCGGGCGTAGATGTGATCCTGTTTGAAACCATGGGTCATTTGGATGAGATTGATGTTGCACTCAAATCTGTAAATGAAAATAAAATTTGGTTGAGTCTGATCGTGAATGATGAC
>JAPYOT010000091.1 GCA_029938045.1 Fidelibacterota bacterium
AAAACTTCAGGTTTATTCGGATTTAATTTTACATTAACTGTAATAGAATCATCCTCACTTAAAATATATGATTGGGGGCTTATTTTTGTATCAAGCCTTAGAATATTCTTAAGCGATACGATTCTTTTTAGTTCACCTTCTTTGCTAATTGTAGATAGATCCTCGACCACTTCTCCATTTAATAATTCTATTGTCACATATTCCAGCCGATAGTTTGCCAAGTAAAAATATAATTTATATGTTCCAGTTACGATAGACCCTGTCCCCTGTTCACTGGGTGTTGGTAATGGCATTTTAAAATCGCCATTTTCATCGCTTTGGGTAATAAGTTCTGTCCCTTCTAACCAAACATAAATTTCACTGTGATTCTCTGAAAATTGCAGAGAGACCGTTCCCGTAATTTCACGTTCTGGAATTTTGTTATCACCAAAAAACGGATTATCCTCGCACGCCCCCAAGAAAAGAAAAATAACGTAAAATGGTAAAGCAGTCCATTTCATTTTTATTGAACAACCAGTTTTCCTCCGGTTCGATAGAATGGAAAGTTAAAAAAGTTTTCTGAAAAAGTATTATACCCTGCCCCTAATACGCTAAGAATCCCTTGAGGAATATCCTTTCTATCAATCATAAAATAGGGAATCACTTCGTAATTTCCCGTAGGAAGATTCACATTCACATAATCAAAATTAATCACGATATTTTTGGTGGGGCCGGCGATGAATTCCCTCATTGTGGAGGCTGTATCAATATCAAAAGAATACATCAAATTATTGGTTTTTTCATCCTTGAATAATAGGCCTGTATAAATTTCGTCCCTTTGGGTGACAACTTTTCTTATGTTCATGAAAATAGGTGGACGGTCCGGCGTAAGTTCGATAATAACTTCTACCTCACTATCAAATCCGGATGTGATTATTTCCGGCGAAATGGATGTGTGCACACCCAAAATCCTTGTGAGAGAAATATCTCTTGAAATTTCGCCTTGTAAATTAATGAGTTTACTATCATTGACTATCTGTCCTGCGGCAAATGATACCGATATATTAGATATGAGGTAATTACCTAAAAAGAAATGAATGGTATAATCTCCGTCCACAATGGCACCACTGGATTGTTCGCTTGATGCGGGAAGTACCAATTCAAATGTACCATCAATATCTGTTGTTGCATGGAGGCCTAGCCCTTCAGACCAAACCAACACACCATCGTGGAATCCATTGGGGTAGCTTTCAACATGATCAAGAACAACTCTCCCCGTAATCGTTCTATTGGCTATTTTTTTCTTTCCACCAAATGGATTTTCTGTGCATGAGAAAAGGATAAGAATTGTGCTGAGTAACGTGATTCTTTTCATTAAAATTCTGTGCTAAATGTATAATACTCTCGAGTGTCTCTAAGCAATAAACCATCAAGGGATGTTTTATTCTTTTCCAAATTTCTTCCGGAGTAAGCTAATTGACCTTTGAGAGGACCAATATTTACTTTGAGGGTCCAATAAATATCATAATTGGAAAATGAGGGAAGCTCAATTTCATTAAACCCTTTATCAGGCACATGAATCATACCCACCTGCTCTCCCTCTTGAAACCAACGAGAACCGATAGAAAAGTATTTCCATTTCGCCGTCATACTTGCAGTTACTTTAAAGGTGGATTTAAATGGGAATGCACTCAAATCAGATACATCATATTTTGAAAAGGCCATATCACCGAATACACGTCCACCGTAAGCCTTCATTTTTATTTTTCCCTCAATCCCCATCATATTGGCATGTCCTATATTTTCATAAAATCCCACCGGCATTCCCAGTAAATAGGTCACACGCATTTTATCTGAATAATCATTTCTGAAAAGACTACCTTGAAATTCAATTTGATCAATGTTGGGTACTTCTTTGGGTTGCTTTACAATATTAACACCAATTTCTAAAGATTTCATTTTTTCTGGTATGAGCGCTCGCTGCTGACCCACAGGGATATCTGTGAGACTGATCTGCTGTTGGAGAGTGGGAAATTTAATATTATTTCCAGTCGTGACCCAAAATGCCAGGGTTTGCCCAGGAGAGCGTTTTGATGCAATGGTAGATAGTTTGAAAATGTTATTTTGCCAACTATTATCCCCAAACTTCATAAATGCCAAGTTTTCTGTACCGCTAATATGATCATTTCGATATACCAAATCTGATTTATAATCTGTCACCCTGTCTTGACGATAACTTACATCCAAATCTGTAAGCCATCGGCCATCATCATCTCCTTTTGAATGCAGTTTTATAACGGTAGCAACGCCAACTTGGTCCCGATTCAATGTGGCGCCTTTTAACCCGACTTGATTCACATTTGTAAGATTTCGATCGTCCCAGAATTCTAAAATAGAATTTTCCATTTGGACACCTATCATCCATTCAAATCGATTAAAATCGATATATTTTCTTGTTTCCATTCTTCGGGCATTATGATCCAATTTCCTGGATACCATCCCTGCATAACTATTCAAACCTTGAATTTCATTTATCCCGTGATTGGCAAATGCAATATCTACTTCACCTAGAAAGCCTAAAACACCATTGAATTGGACGCCAAAAAGATCATTGGTGGAATTAATGGTATTAAAATCTCGCGTATTTTTAAATGTTTGCAAATCTCGGGTGAGATTGAATTCCAGGTTACCTGTAATTTTATTCCCATTAATTTTATTATTTATATCTATAGTAGTGTGCGTTAGATCGGAAAACAAACCACTGTTTTCTATTTCAAGACCTTCAAATATCCTTTTATAGGCCCCCTTTTTATTACTGAGAGATAAAAATGTATTTTTTAATTGAACTTGGCCATTTACATTCCAAAATCCTGAATCATAAGTTCCAAATTGTTGAGAAAAACCCACATGTTTATCTTTGGAGTTTTTGGGAACAATATTCACCACACCTGAAAAAGCATCGGGACCGTAAAGGATGGAATGCCCGCCCTTTACAATCTCAATCTGTTCTACATTTTGCATATCCACTAAAGATAAATCGAAAACATTATCATATGGCCGGTTGAGACGAAATCCATTATAAAGCACAAGCACATCATTTGCATTCCCACCACGAATGGATATCGTTTTTCTTCCACTGAGAGATTCTTCTATCTGGACACTCTGATCAGTGGCCAACAAATCACCCGCATCCACGAACGCCCGCAATTCAAACGCCTCAGCCTGAATAATAGAAACTGTCTGAGGTAAATCCTTTTCTATAGCTGCTTTTCGTTTCTCTCCTGAGGTTTCAATTGCTTCAAAGGGAAGGACGCGAGGTTTAAGTTTGATGTGTGGTGACTTGTCAAGTTTTTCAATTGATATCGATATTTCTTCATAACCAATATGCTGAAATTTTACAATTTGATCGGCTTCGAAAGGTGAT
>JAPYOT010000092.1:0-1361 GCA_029938045.1 Fidelibacterota bacterium
TATACACCCACCGTGGGGCAGGCATGTCAGGAATATGGGCATATTTTTCGCCGACCGCGTGGGATGTACATCTCATATAATGACAAAGGGTGTATTGAAACAATACTCAGAAATTGGCCGAGAAAAGAGGTGGATGTTATTGTTGTCACCGATGGTCAGCGCATTCTGGGTTTGGGTGATTTAGGGGCAGATGGTATGGGAATTCCAGTGGGCAAACTATCATTGTACACCGTCTGTGCCGGTATCAATCCGAGGAAAACAATTCCAATTACGATAGATGTGGGAACAAATAATGAAGAATTACTAGAAGATCCGTTGTACATCGGTTTAAGACATAAAAGAATTACGGGTAAAGACTATGATGAATTAATCGATGAATTTATGAAAGCGGTGGCGAAAGTATTTCCTAATGCATTGGTTCAATTTGAAGATTTTGCGAATCAAAACGCATATCGACTTTTAGAAAAATATCGTAATCATTATTGTTGTTTCAATGATGATATTCAAGGAACGGGTAGCGTTGTCTTGGCAGGATTATTCACTGCGATGAAAAATTTAAAATCATCTCTATCAGAACAACGAATTTTATTTTATGGTGCAGGGTCAGCAGCCATTGGAATTGCAGAAGATATTACCCGAGCAAAGGAAATGGCAGGTCTCAATTCTCAGAATGCGAAAGAAAATATATATCTATTTGACTCCCGCGGATTGGTGGTAAAAGGGCGAGACCATTTAACGCCAAATAAAGAACAGTTCGCCCATCCTATTGAGGGAGAAACCAATTTTATCGAAGTGGTTCATCAATTAAAACCCACCGTAATTGTTGGTGTTGCTGGGCAACCAAATGTTTTTACAAAAGCGGTTATAGAAGCCATGGCTAATCTAAATGATCATCCAATCATTTTTGCGCTATCTAATCCAACAACTAAGTCTGAATGTACCGCAGAAGAAGCCTATCAATGGTCAGACGGAAAGGCAATATTTGCAAGTGGAAGTCCATTTGATTCAGTTGAATACAAGGGAAAAACGTTTTATCCAGGACAAGGAAACAATGCGTATATTTTCCCAGGGTTAGGATTGGGAATTGTCATTTCAAGGGCATCACGAGTGGTAGACGAAATGTTAGTTATTGCTGCTCAAACGCTGGGTGAAATGGTTAGCCAAACTGATTTTAATGAGGGGAGACTTTATCCACCCTTAACGAATATTCGTGAAATATCATTAAAAATTGCAACTGCCGTTGCTGAATATGTATTTGACAATAATTTAGCTCAAGTTCCGCGACCCGAGAATATTGAACAAACCATACGTGCGAGAGCATATTTACCTGAATACATTTCTTATGTTTGATCGATAGGTGT
>JAPYOT010000092.1:1461-3298 GCA_029938045.1 Fidelibacterota bacterium
AATATATTTTTGGATGAAAGGATAACACATATGACTGATAAAGATTTTTCTATAGAAACAAAATTGATTCATGCCGGCGAGCCTAATCCTCGCATAAAAGGTGCCGTCAGTATGCCAATATTTCAAAGTTCAAATTTCGAATATGAAGGAGAAACCTCCTACGACTCTGTTCGATATATTCGATTGAATAATACACCCAATCATGTGGCGCTTCATCAAAAATTGGCTGCGATATCAGGGGCAGAAGCTGCACTGGTTACCTCATCGGGGATGAGTGCCATTACGACCGCTTTACTTGCATTCTTAAAATCAGGTGATCATATTATGGCCCATAATACACTCTATGGCGGCACGGCAGATTATGTGGTTCATGACCTTCCAGAATATGGAATTGAATTCGACTTTTTTGATGCCTTGAATTCGGAAGATTGGGAGTCAAAATTAAAGTCCAACACAAAAGTTATTTATGTAGAAACAATCACAAACCCATTGATGGATGTGGCAAAATTGGATGCAGTCGTGCAATTTGCGAAAAAACATAACTTGGTTTCTATGATCGATAACACCTTTGCATCGCCCCTTCTTTTTAGCCCCATAAAAAATGGATTTGATATTTCGCTTCATTCAGCCACCAAATACTTAAATGGTCATTCGGATATAGTGGCCGGTGCGATTATGGGTAGTCAGGCGCATATTTCGCAGGTTAATTCCAAGTTAATTCATTTGGGTGGATCTTTGGACCCGAATTCTTGTTTTTTACTCCAAAGAGGAATGAAAACAATGTCTTTAAGGATGGAACGCCAATGTGAGAATGCCATGGAAATTGCACACTTTTTAGAAAATCATCCTAAAATAACCCAAGTGAACTACCCTGGATTAAAATCCAGTAAGAGTTATGAAAATGCCAAGGAATTCTTATGTGGTTTTGGGGCCATGATTAGTTTTGAATTGGAAGGAGATGTGGCAGTGGCAGATGCATTTATTCAGCGCCTCGAATTTGCCATAAATGCTGCCAGTTTGGGTGGGGTAGAAACCTTAGTCACCCGACCGGTTCAAACATCTCATTCACTCATGAGTCCCCTTGAACGGGAGAAAGCAGGTATTTCTGATACTTTAATTCGTTATTCAGTTGGCATAGAATCTGCAAATGATTTAATTGCGGATTTGAAACAAGCACTGGGATGATGATAGATTAATTAACGATAATCATATTTATGCCATTCCAAATAATCCCCTATAATGCTATGTATCATGATTTGGTTTATGAAATTTGTTTAAAAACCGGAAATTCTGGGGCAGGAGCGGAACACCTTCATAATGACCCAATGGTTTTGGGGCATATTTATGCAGGACCTTATATCAATCTTGAACCGGAATCGGCTTTTTTATTGGAGGATGAAATGGGTGTATGCGGTTACATCATCGGTGCGTTAGATACACTATCATTTTTTAATAAAGTCAAATCAGATTGGCTCCCGGAACTCCAAAAACAATATTCAGATCCTACTGAAAGTTCAAAACCATGGAATAAAGATGAAAAATGTATCCATTTACTTTTTCATCCTGAAATTCCCCAGAATCTTCCTGAATTTCCATCTCATTTACATATTAATCTTTTACCCCAGGCACAGGAAAAAGGATTGGGTAAAAAAATGATGGATCATTTTATGAATGATTTAAAAGCGCGCGGATCTAAAGGGTTGCATCTCGAATTGGGGATTAAAAACCAACGTGCATTTCACTTTTATAAAAAATATGGAATGAAAGAATTGAAACGAGATAGGAATTCAATTATTATGGGAATTTCATTTGAATAATTTTGTTTCTCAGTTGAAAC
>JAPYOT010000034.1:0-3036 GCA_029938045.1 Fidelibacterota bacterium
GTCGGGGTGAGAGGATTCGAACCTCCGACCTCCTGCTCCCAAAGCAGGCGCGCTAACCGGGCTACGCTACACCCCGAAATTCTTTTATCTTGATACTTTAAAACTTTTCTTGGGTGAGTGATGGGACTTGAACCCACGGCCTCCTGGGCCACAACCAGGTGCTCTAACCAGCTGAGCTACACCCACCATTCAAATTCAACTGATACTCTTCAATTGAAGCCGGGGAAATTAGGTGCATTACCCTGACTTAAGAAAAAGAAATTTACAGGAACTTGGCGCATCATTTTCCATTCAACATGATAGATTTAGGAAGGAATTATTGTAATTTTTCACATGCGCCTCCTCACCAGATACATCCTAAAGCAGCTATTTCTGCCATTTATCTTCTCCCTGCTGATTATTGTATTCATCCTGTTTACCCAATTCCTCCTCAGGGCCATTGACCGATTTTTGGGTAAAGGTCTCGATCTGGGCACCATTTTCGAATACCTGTTTTTAAACCTGGGATGGATCACCGCATTGGCCGTCCCCATGGCAGTGCTCATTGCTGCGCTTATGGCTTTCGGGCAATTTTCTGAGGATAATGAAATCACAGCCATGCGGGCATCAGGGATCAGTTTTTTCACTATCGTACGACCCGCCCTGGCACTTGGGTTTGCCATCGCCACAACCTTAATTTTATTTAATGCATTCATCATGCCGGAGATGAACTTTAAAGCACGAATGCTTTCCGGGGATATTTACCGAAAACGGCCCGACCTGAATATTGAACCGGGATATTTCATGGATGACCTTCCAGATTACAGTCTGATCATTCGGGACAAAGAAGACAACACACTAAAGGATGTTCGTATTTTCAGTAAAGGAATCGGGGAGACCCAAACCAGCATTCATTCCAAAACCGGCAACCTCACCACTATCGACGATGCCATTCTCCTCACATTATTCAATGGTGAAATTCATGAACTGGATTTAAAAGATTATGGTAATTATCGCCGTATTGAATTTGAAAAACATATTATTACAATCCCTGCAGATGATCTTTTTTTGAATCGCCGGGATACCACCAGCCGCTCCGATCGGGAAATGACCATTCAAATGATTTTGAATAAACGGAAAGATATCAGCAATCGGATTGACATTGTAAGAAGCCGGGTGGCCCGGGCGTTTCTCCGGACCAAAATGGATAGTATTGTTCCACCTAATTTTGAGGAATCAAAATTGATATTAACTCAATTTAAAAATAGCTTTGCGACCGATTCAACCAACAGCGCCGATGCGATCTATCGAATGGAGAAAGATGTGAGCATCGCAGAACGGCAGCTTCGCAATGAATATAACCTGCTGCGCAGCTATGGTAAATCATCCAATAAATATGAGGTGGAATTACACAAGAAATTCTCTCTCCCCGTTGCCTGCATTTTATTTATTATGACAGGCGCATCGCTGGGTGTTCTTTTTCGAAAGGGCGGTTTCACCATTGCCACCAGTCTTTCCTTCGGGTTTTTTCTCGTTTATTATATATTGATGATTGGGGGAGAAGATTTGGCCGACCGCAATATTTTATCCCCGGTGGTGGGCATTTGGTCCCCCAATGTTTTATTATTTATTATTTCAACATACCTCCTCCTCCATACGGTCCGGGAGCAGCCGCCACTCCGCATTAATTTGAATATTTTTAAACGATTCAAAAAGAAAAAAGATGAATCCGACTCAACTGGTACAGCGTAAAATAAGCGGGGGAGCCATCCCCCAAACTGAAATGGCATCATTTATTAATGCCTATGTGGATGAAAAAATCGGTGATGATGAAATGACGCCATTTCTTAAGGCTGTCCACGCCCATGGCATGACCGATGAAGAAACCATTATACTCACGGACATAATGCTGAATTCTGGTGACCGACTGGTATTCTCCAATATGGATGCTTATGTGGCGGATAAACATTCTACCGGTGGAGTTGGAGATAAAGTATCCATAGTTTTAGGGCCCATCATGGCGGCGGCGGGATTGGCCATCCCCATGCTCACTGGCCGAAGTCTGGGACATACGGGCGGCACCACGGATAAATTGGAAACCATACCGGGATTTCAAACCAATTTAACGCTGGATCAATTCAAAGCCAATGTGGAAACCCATGGCATTTGTATTATGGGACAAACCGAATCAATCTGCCCTGCAGACCGTAAAATATATGCCCTCAGGGATGTAACGGATACCATTGATTCCATTCCTCTCATTTGCGGATCCATTATGAGTAAAAAAATTGCAGAAGGTATTCAAGGGTTGGTGTTGGATATTAAAACAGGGAATGGTGCTTTTATGAAAACAATCGATCAGGCCCAATCCCTGGGGAAAACGCTGCAGAAAGTGGGTGAAGCATTCCATGTAAAAACAGATGTGGTGTATTCCAGTATGAATCAGCCATTGGGCCGAACGGCTGGTTTATGGTGTGAAATGGATGAATCCATTGCAGCCCTAAAAGGCGACGGTGCTAAAGACCTTATGGATGTTGTATTTGAATTGGGAAGTAAATTGTTGGTTCAAGCCGGAATAATTCGGGGTGAGACTGCAGCCGTTTCCATTCAAGAGAACCTGATTCAAAGTGGAAAGGCCTACGATAAATTTGAAGAAATGGTATCGGTTCAAGGTGGTGATTTATCCCAAATAAAGCAATTGCATCCGCCGAAATTTGAATTAATTGTATCGGCGAAATCCTCAGGATATGTGGAATCCATGGATACACTGAACATTGGCTGGGCCGCTGTGGAACTGGGGTGTGGCAGGAGAAAAAAGGATGATATTTTGGATCCCACAGCCGGCATTGAATTCATGGCGAAAATTGGAGATAAGGTCCAAAAAGGAGACCCATTGTTTCGATGCTTCAATTCTAATGAAAATAAATTGAATTCTGCCCTAAATTACCTGCTGGATTCTGCCCGGATTGGGTCGGAAAAAAAGACCCACACATTGTTATTTAAGTCATAGGAGGTTGCCATGGACAATTCCTTCAAAAAACTCTCATCCGCTAATGC
>JAPYOT010000034.1:3136-18864 GCA_029938045.1 Fidelibacterota bacterium
CTGGATGAAGATCGGAAAGTTGATCCTGCCTATCTCGTTCGCCGGGAAGCCCAGGAGGTTTTAGACGCGGTTTAATTCCTGCGATGGACTTTACACAGTTGGGATGGTTCTGTCCCCTTTATAAATATTTCTGTTTCCAGAGGACATAAATTGGTCGGCTTATCTTTAGTCAATGAACATATTTCAACATTTATTACCCCATCAGGACGTTCAAATTTTTTCTGTGTTAACCCAAGGGTATCATGAGCAGCTGTCATGAATCGCGCCCACGCAGGGAGAGCGACACGAGAGCCATCCTGACTCTCACCCAAACTGACTTGAGGGTCATCCACACCAACCCAGACGCCTGCAGCTAACTGTTTAGAAAATCCCACAAACCATGCATCAGTCCAGTTTTGGGTTGTGCCCGTTTTACCGCCTGCTGGATGATAAAAATTATGGCGCCAACGGGCACTGCCGCCCGTCCCCGCATCCATGACGGTCTGGAGCATAGTTGTCATCACATAGGCTGACTCCTCCCGGAGCACTTCTTCTCGAATGGGATAGTATTCTTTAATCGTATTTCCATATCGATCCTCAACTTTACTGATACCAAACGGCTGGTTCAGTATGCCTTTATTTGCAAATGCAGAATAGGCATTCACCACATCTAGTAAGTACACTTCTGAAGTTCCAAGTGCAATGGCATCCACGGCACGTATATTGGTTGTAAGACCCATGCGCTCTGCCATGGCTTTCACCTCCCTAGCGGGCACCAGCTCTTTTACCACACGAACGGCAATCAAATTCACAGACTTTCGAATGCCCTCCCGAAGGGTAGTTAATCCGCTTGTGGTGCCATCATAATTCCGGGGCATCCACTTTTCCCATTCTCCTTCTGCATTCAAAACGCGCAATACGAGAGGTTGATTTAATAGCTGCTTTGTCACAGGATAGCCGTTATCAATGGCCGTCGTATAAACAAATGGCTTAAATACAGAACCAGGTTGACGCTTCGCCTGAACCGCACGATTATATTGATCGTGATAATCGGGCCGTCCCCCTATCATGGCCAAGATGGCACCGGTGGTGGGATCTAGTGCAATAAAAGCACCCTGTACCAATAATTTATTTCGAAGATCTTCATATAAAATAGAGTCGCCTTCCATCATCATCTTCACCGTATCAATAGGATAAATGCTATGATATGCCAGTTGCGAAAATTCCTCTTCATCATTAAACAATCGTTCGTTTAGTTTATCCTGATTGCGTTTGATGGATTTCATTAAGGATTTTTCAGCAATATCTTGTAGGCGCGTATCTAATGTGGTATAAATTTTAAGTCCATCCCGATAAATGTTAACGCCAAGATGGTCATCTTCCTTTTCCATGACGCGGCGAACATACTCAGTAAAATAGGGTGCTGTACCCTTGGCCTGAAATTCAATCACATTTTCCGATTCAATGACCCGGGCTTCTGAATAAATATCATTGGTGATATATCGCTGATCCCGCATGACCCGCAATACCACATTGCGTTTATAATGGGCCCGTTCAGGATGACGTACAGGAGAATACCGAGCCGGGGCCGGTAGAATACCTACTATCATGGCAGATTCACCCAGGGTTAATGCAGATGCACTTTTACCAAAATAGCGTTTCGCTGCTGCCTGAACACCATAGGTCCCATGTCCAAAATGGACATTGTTCAGATACATTTCCAATATTTCACTTTTGGTATATGTCCGCTCAATTTGAATCGCAGTGATAATTTCTTTTATTTTTCGAACAATCGTTTTCTTAAATCCAATCGAATCATATAAGGTGCGAGCCACTTGCTGGGTAAGAGAACTGAAACCCTGTTCGTAACTCAAACTGATTATATTGATGACTACCGCTCGAAATAAATCCCGCATTGAAATGCCCCAATGATCATAAAACCGACGATCTTCCGATGCGATGAGTGCATTTTTCATATTATTCGGTATTTCGTCAATACTGATAAAAATACGTTTTTCTAGATAGAGTTCATCCAGAATTTTTCCATCTGCAGAATAAATACGCGTTACCAGATCCGGATCATAATTTTCCAATTGGTCTAAGGAAGGAAGGTCCTGTGCTAAATAAAAAATATATCCAAAAATAGCTACCATTCCCATAAAAGCAAGTATGGCTGCCTTTTTTAAATATTTCGTCCAGTTTGAAATGGAAAGTTTGAATGCCATCATGAAATTTAAGCCAATGCCCGAAACAGAAAAGGCATGAACTTGATAAAGTTAACTCAAGGAACCGGCTTCGGTTCCAAAACAATCAGGATTTGAGTTTTCCTGGTTTGATCATCTTCTCCGGTTGAACCAATCGATCAAAATCTTCTCCGCTCAAATAGCCCAACGCAATTATGGCTTCCCGCAAAGAGGAGTTGTCCTTGTATGCTTTTTTGGCCACTTCTGCTGCTTTGTCATAGCCAATATGAGGATTTAAAGCCGTCACCAGCATGAGTGAATTGTATAAGTTGGAATGAATCCGTTCTTCATTGGCTTCGATACCATCCACCGCATGGACCCGAAAAGAATCGCAGGCATCCGCCAACAGTCGAATGGATTGAATGATATTATAAGCCATCACCGGGCGATATACATTCAGTTCAAAATTTCCACTGGCCCCAGCGATCGAAATGGTCACATCATTTCCCATCACCTGCGTACATACCATGGTCATAGCTTCGCATTGGGTGGGGTTCACCTTTCCGGGCATGATGGAAGATCCCGGTTCATTGGCCGGTATGAGAATTTCCCCAATTCCGGAGCGGGGACCACTGGCCAGCCATCTCACATCATTGGCAATTTTAAATAAGGATCCCGCAACCGTTTTCAGGGCGCCGGACAATTCAACGATGCAATCCTGCCCGCCGAGAGCTTCAAATTTATTGACCGCTGTTTTAAAAGGTAAACCAGTGAGGGTAGAAATTTCATCCGCAACTATGGAACCAAATTCTTCAAATGAATTAATGCCCGTTCCCACAGCTGTACCGCCCATAGCCAATTCATAACAATGGTCCATGGCTCCCTCAATTCGGGTGATACCATGGGTTAGTGCCGATGCATAACCAGAAAATTCCTGACCCAAGCTTAAGGGTGTGGCATCCTGTAGATGGGTGCGCCCCAACTTAATAATGAATTCAAATTCTTTTGCTTTTTGTGAAAGGCTATCTCTTAATTTTGTCAGTTCTGGAAGCAATTGATTGACGGTAGATTCAACAGCGGCAATGTTGATGGCCGTGGGAAATGTATCATTGGTGGACTGGCCCATATTCACATGATCATTGGGGTGAACCGGATCCTTACTCCCCAATTCTCCACCCATCATTTCAATGGCACGATTGGCAATCACTTCATTAAAATTCATGTTGGATTGGGTGCCAGAGCCCGTTTGCCACACAACCAAAGGGAAGTGTTCATCCAACGTTCCTTCAATCACTTCATCAGCCGCATCTCGAATGGCAGTAGCGAGATTTGAATCTAACTTCCCTGCTTTTTCATTCACGGTCGCCGCCGCTTTTTTCAGTATACCATAGGCACGAATGAGTTCCCGCTGAAATTGTTCTCCGCCAATTTTAAAATTATTGAGAGACCTTTGTGTCTGGGCACCGTAGTATTTATCATCCGGTACTTCCAGAATACCCATACTGTCTTTTTCTTTACGGTATCCCATCCTTTATCCTTATTCCACCACCCAGGTATCACCCGAATTCAAGATATCCTGGACAGATTTTTTATCCGATTTTTTTATAGCTTCATTAATCTGTGCCATCATTAAATCTTCATAAGTGGGAGAATCAATGGCATAGAGGACACCAATAGGGTCGGGGAAATCAGATTGGTAAGTGAGGTTAGACAGGAAAGATGCAATTACATAATCAGATTCATTATGAACCAAAACATCATCAAGGCTCCACTTATCGCCAATCTCTACAATCATTGGCGTATTGCCATCTAGGCGAATTCCCCTATTTTTTTCTTTGCCAAAAACCATGGGTTGGCCATTTTCAAGCCACAAGACTGAATCTGCCTTTGATTCTTTCCCCGTCATAGGTCCGAACGCGCCATCATTGAAAATATTACAATTTTGATAAATTTCAAGAAAAGACGTCCCCTTATGTTCATAAGAACGTGAAATCATTCCCTGCATATGTTTGGTCTCTCTATCGATGGTTCGCGCCACATAAGTTGCACCGGCACCCAAAGCCAAAGTTAGAGGATTAAAGGGACGATCCAGAGAGCCAAGTGGACTAGATTTTGTTATTTTCCCTGTTTCGGATGTGGGTGAATATTGGCCTTTTGTTAACCCATAAATTCGATTATTAAACAACATTACATTGATATCTAAATTCCTCCGCAGGAGGTGAATCGTATGGTTTCCACCGATTGAAAGGGCATCCCCGTCACCGGTCACCACCCAAACGGAAAGGTCCGGGTTTGATAATTTTACACCGGAAGCAATCGCAGGAGCACGGCCATGAATCGTATGGAATCCAAAGGTATTCATGTAATAAGGGAAACGGCTGGAACAGCCGATCCCGGAAATAAAAACAAAATTTTCTTTTGAAACGCCCAAGTCTGGAAAAACTTTTTGAGCTTGGGCCAAGATGGCATAATCACCGCAACCGGGACACCAACGCACCGATTGATCTGAGGAGAAATCTGCCCGGGTGTAGGTTTTTACTTTTGTGTCTGGCATAGTTTTATCCTATTAAATCTTTTGCAGTTTTCTGAATGTCCGAAGAACTGATTGGTTTCCCACGTACCTGATTTAATCCCTTCGCATCAATCAGAAATTCTGAACGAATCATTTTAATCAATTGACCATAGTTAATCTCTGGGATAAGAACGTTTTTGAATTTGATTAGAATTTCACCTAAATCATTCGGAAAAGGATTTACCCATCTTAAGTGCACATGACTTACTTTTTTCCCATCCGCCAAAAGGTTCTCTACCGCAGAACGACACGAACCTTTTGTACCACCCCAGCTGAGAATTAATAAATCTCCGCTGGTATTGCCAAATATCTCTAACGGATCAAATTCGTTGGCAATGGCTTCTATTTTCTTGGCCCGTGTCTCTACCATATAGTGGTGGTTATCGGGATCGTAACTTACATTCCCGGTTAAATCTTCTTTTTCAATGCCGCCAATCCGATGTTCTAGTCCTTCTGTTCCGGGGATTGCCCATGGGCGCGCCAAGGTTTTTTTATCACGAGTGTATGCCATGTACTGGCCATCAATTAAATTTGATTTATCCGCAAATGCCACATCAAAATCTTTTAAATCATCCAATTGTGGCACTTGCCAGGGTTCCGATCCGTTGGCCAAATAACCATCGGACAATAGCATGACCGGTGTCATATATTTCACGGCGATACGGCATGCTTCATAGGCCACAAAAAAACAATCTCCCGGTGTGGCTGATGCAATCACCGGCATGGGTGCTTCCCCATTTCGACCATACATGACCTGAAGTAAATCAGACTGTTCTGTTTTTGTGGGTAAACCCGTACTGGGACCTCCCCGCTGAACATTAATAACCACCAAGGGCAATTCAGCAATAATTGCCAATCCTAATGCTTCGGATTTTAGCGCAATCCCCGGGCCTGATGTTGCCGTAATACCAAGATTCCCGGCAAATGCGGCGCCAATAACCGATCCGATACCAGCTATTTCATCCTCGGCTTGAAACGTTTTAATTCCTAAATGTTTCCACGCAGCAAGTGTATGCAGAATATCACTGGCTGGTGTGATGGGATATCCACCATAAAATAGTCCCAATCCAGATTTTTCAGCCGCGGCTGCCAACCCCAATGAAAGTGCATAATTCCCAACCACATTTCGATAAGTTCCCGCAGGCAAGTTGGCCTTATCAACCGTATAACGGGTGGTAAAAATTTCAGTTGTTTCACCAAAATTATATCCCGCATCCATGGCCCGAATGTTTGCCTCTACTAATTCAGGGCGTTTGGCAAATTTAACGGCTAACCAGTCTTTTGTGGATTGGATCGGACGGTCATAAATCCAAAAGAGAAGCCCCAAAGCAAAGAAATTTTTTGTACGTTCCACCGTTTTAGGGGGAAGTTCCATATCTTCACATGCCAGGGTAACCATTTTCCCCATTTCAATTGAATAAAGGGTAAAATGATCGTCAAGCGTTCTATCTTCCAGAGGGTTCGTATCGTACCCTGCCAATTTAAGGTTCTTGGGTGTGAATGCATTGGCATTACAGATGATTATACCCCCCGGCGTAATCTCTTTTTGATGTACTTTCAACGCAGCAGGATTCATTGCCACCAATACATCCGGTTTATCTCCCGGTGTGTGAATATCCTTCGAACTAAACTTGATTTGGAATGCACTCACACCAGCGAGAGATCCGGCAGGCGCACGGATTTCCGCCGGAAAATCAGGAAGCGTACTTAAGTCATTACCCACAATGGCGGTGGTTTCCGTAAAACGGCCGCCCGTAAGCTGCATTCCATCACCGGAATCTCCGGCAAATCGAATAACAACTTCATCTACCTTTTGTGTGGATACACTCATGAATTTTCCTTGATATTTTTGTTAATAATATAATTTAAGCTCGTATCTATATCATACCAGCGCGGTGGATTTAGTTGTATTTAAATCTATGAATAACATATTGTATGGCTGGTTGCCAAGCCTGAATTTACAGACCTGTTTTGACTCAAAACAATGAATTGTGAACAAAATTTTCCATAAACTTTAGAAGCACTTTAACCACCTCACTTTCTTGACCTAAATTCTACCCATGAAAAAGCATAATCAGATTAAGCTGACTGAATATTCTCACGGTTCCGGTTGAGCCTGTAAAATCGGTCCTGAGGACCTTGCCCAGGTACTGGGTAATCTTGACACCGTCACCAATGAAAATGTGATTGTTGGATTTAATGAATCCGATGATGCCGCAGTGGTGCGCCTCGAAGATGGTACACTGGTCGTA
Source organism: Fidelibacterota bacterium (assembly GCA_029938045.1). Taxonomy (GTDB): domain Bacteria; phylum Fidelibacterota; class Marinisomatia; order Marinisomatales; family TCS55; genus TCS55. The sequence continues at coordinate 10,123 of JAPYOT010000034.1, forward strand.
CAAACAGTCGATTTTTTCACCCCGATTGTCAACGATCCCTACCAATTTGGCCAAATCGCTGCCGCCAATTCCTTATCAGACATTTATGCCATGGGAGCGATTCCAAGGTTTGCACTCAATATCGTAGGATTCCCAATTAAAGAATTGCCAAGAGAAATCTTGACAGAAATACTTCGCGGTGGGTCCGATAAAGCCAAAGAAGCGGGTATCCCAATTGTAGGCGGTCATTCTATTAACGATAAAGAACCAAAATATGGATTGGTGGTAACGGGAGAAATCGCGGAAAATAAATTAATTAAAAATAGCGGCGCCGAGGCAGGCGATGCATTGGTATTGACAAAACCTTTGGGGACTGGCATTATTTCTACGGCCATCAAGCGGGATTTAGTTTCTGATAATTTGATTAATAACGCCGTGAAATGTATGGAAACCCTGAACGAAGCTGCTTCAAAATTGATGCATCATTTTGATGTGCATGCAGCCACAGATGTGACTGGTTTTGGCTTACTAGGGCATCTATCAGAAATGTGCAAATCCAGCAGTGTTTCTGCAGAAATCAATTTTGATCAACTTGAATTTTTGGAAGGTGTTTTTGAATTAGCCAATGATGGAATTATCCCGGGTGGAAGCAATCGAAATCTTGAATACGTGTCCACATTTGTCTCTTTTTCCAAGACCTTCACTGACGCACAAAAGCTGATGACCGCCGATGCCCAAACCTCTGGGGGATTGTTGGTGGCGCTCCCCCAATCCCAAGCAGAAGAATTTGCAAATCAATGTGCGAAATCTACCGGCCTACCCGTTCAGCAAATCGGCGTATTTACCCGATCTGCTGAAAAAATAATAACAATTTCATAATCTTCACAAAACTGCGTATTAATTATATATTTTTATTTAAATACGATAATTTTAGTCGTATTTATTTCTTGGAATGCATTTTATGAAAAGGGTAAATTTCACGGCTGGAATAATCCATGTTAAAACTTACACGCAAAGTCGAATATGCCTTAATTGCCCTGCGGCACATGCAAACCTTGAAACCGAGGAAATTGACGAGTGCTAAAGAAATCGCTGAAGCCTATGGTCTTCCCCAACAATTATTAGCCAAGACCCTCCAACAAATGGCCCGGGATAGCATCATTGAAGCTGTTCAAGGTCCGTCTGGCGGTTACCGGATTATGTCTGATTTAGATAAAATATCCTTGAAAGATTTTTTCGAAAAATTGGAAGGTCCATTGGGAATAATGGATTGTTATTTTGATTCAGATTGTATTCAGTTAGGGGCTTGTAATATTCGTACCCCCATCCAGCGAATTAATGAAAATATGAGAGAAATGTTTTCAAAAATGTCTTTAAGGGAGGTAACTCAATAATGGGACAAGTTAAAAAAGAACAGATTATCGAAATTTTAAAACAGTGTTATGACCCGGAATTACCGGTGGATCTGTGGAATCTCGGATTGATTTATGACATTCAAATTCAAGAATCTTATGATGAAAATAAATCCGATGTAAATATCACCATGTCACTCACGACACCTGGATGTTCAATGGGTCAGGATATGGCACAGGATATTAAAACTAAATTGGAATCTATGGATGAGGTGAACCAGGCTTTTGTGGAAGTGACTTTTGACCCGCCATGGAACCCAGAAATGATATCTGAAGAAGCTAGGAAAAAATTGGGCGTCGGCGTATCCGGTCCTCAAGAAAGAGAAGAATCCAACATTAATACGGAGTGGGAATAATGGAAACTAAATCGAATACACAAGAAATTTTTGACGCAGGCATTACCGTTACCGGAAAAGCAGCCCAGCGTCTGGCTGCCGTCATGGAAGCTGAAGATAAAAAAGGGTTCGGACTGCGAATGGAAGTCACCAGCGGCGGCTGTTCCGGAATGAATTACAATATGTCCTTCGAAAAAGAACAAAAAGAATTTGATAAAGTTTTTGAAAGTAGCGGGTTGAAAGTTTTTTGCGATCTGAAAAGTTATCTCTACCTCAAGGGAATTGAAGTGGATTTTTCCAACGATATTCTCAATGGTGGATTTAGAATTATCAATCCAAACGCCGAGCGTACCTGCGGATGCGGCACTAGTTTTTCAATGTAACATTATGGCTAAAAGTAACCCAATCATCGATTCGGCTATCAGCCAGGAATATGAATACGGTTTTATAACTGATATTGAACAAGAGACCATTCCTCCCGGCTTAAATGAAGACGTTATTCGCTTGATTTCTTCCAAAAAGAATGAACCGGATTGGCTACTTGAGTGGCGGCTAAAAGCCTATAACCAATGGTTAAAAATGGAAGAACCGAATTGGGCGAAACTCCATTATGCTGAAATTGACTTCCAGGCTATTTCATATTATTCTGCACCAAAGGAAAAAGAAAAACTCAAAAGCCTGGATGAAGTAGATCCAAAATTATTGGAAACATATACCAAATTGGGTATCCCCCTGGAAGAACAAAAAATGCTGGCCAATGTGGCCGTGGATGCGGTTTTTGATAGTGTATCCGTCACAACGACATTTAAAGAAGAATTAGGGAAAGCAGGCGTTATTTTTTGCTCCTTTTCTGAAGCTGTAAAAAACCATCCAGAATTGATTCGAAAATATTTAGGCAGTGTTGTCCCCCCCACCGATAATTATTTTGCCGCACTTAATTCAGCTGTTTTCAGTGATGGCAGTTTTGTTTATATCCCGAAAGGCGTTCGGTGCCCTATGGAACTGTCAACTTATTTCCGGATCAACGCAGCCAATACTGGCCAATTCGAACGCACCCTCATTGTTGCTGAAGAGAGTAGCCATGTCAGTTATCTCGAAGGATGTACTGCACCCATGCGGGATGAGAATCAGCTCCATGCAGCTGTGGTAGAACTCATCGCCCACAAAAATGCTGAAATAAAATATTCTACCGTCCAAAATTGGTATCCCGGCGATCCGAAAACAGGTAGAGGCGGTATCTATAATTTTGTAACGAAACGGGGTACTTGTCTAGAGGATAATTCTAAAATTTCATGGACACAAGTTGAAACGGGATCTGCCCTTACCTGGAAATATCCCAGTTGTATTTTAAAGGGCGATAACTCAGTGGGGGAATTTTACTCCGTCGCCCTATCCAACAATTTCCAGCAGGCTGATACGGGAACCAAGATGATCCATATTGGTAAAAATACCCGCAGCACCATTATATCAAAAGGGATTTCTGCAGGCAAAGGACAAAATACCTATCGGGGTGGTGTAAAAATAATGAAAGGCGCTGAAAATGCCCGTAATTATTCCCAATGCGATTCCATTCTAATCGGCGATGAATGTGGTGCCCACACTTTTCCATATATTGATGTCCGAAATCCAACAGCGCAGATGGAACATGAAGCGTCCACATCCCGCATTGGTGAGGATCAATTATTTTACTGTAACCAACGAGGTATTTCCACAGAGGATGCCGTGTCCATGATTGTAAATGGATTTTGCAAAAAAGTATTCAATGAACTCCCCATGGAGTTCGCCGTGGAAGCGCAAAAACTCATGGAAGTGAGTCTTGAAGGCGCGGTTGGCTAATTACAATAAATAAAAAAAGATAAATTATTCATATGTTGGAAATAAAAAACTTACACGCCGGAGTGGATGGAAAAGAAATCCTGAAAGGCATCAACCTCATCATAAAACCGGGAGAACTCCATGCCATCATGGGTCGCAATGGTTCTGGAAAAAGTACCTTGGCAAATATTATTACAGGTCGTGACAATTATGAAGTCATGAAAGGATCTGTTACGTATAATGGGAAGGATCTATTAGATATGTTACCAGAAGATCGGGCCCTATCTGGAATTTTCATGTCCTTTCAATATCCCGTTGTGATTCCTGGAGTAAATAACACCTATTTTCTTCGAGCAGCACTGAATGCCAAATTAAAACATCAGGGCCTAAAAGAGATGAATGCTGTGGACTTTATGCACCTGATTCGTGAAAAATTAAATCGCGTCCAAATGGATGAAAAATATTTAACCCGCGCAGTTAACGATGGCTTTTCCGGTGGAGAAAAGAAACGAAATGAAATTCTTCAAATGCTCACCCTGGAACCAACCTTCTCCATATTAGATGAAACTGATTCTGGGCTGGACATTGATGCATTGAAAATTGTAGCCAACGGGGTAAACAATTTTCGAAATAAAGAACGATCTTTCTTAGCCATTACCCACTATCAACGTTTGTTGGAATATATGGAGCCTGATTTCATTCATGTATTGATCGATGGGGAAATTGTAAAATCTGGAGATAAAACTTTGGCAGCTGAATTAGAAAAAAAAGGATATTCCTGGTTGGAAAAATGAGCTACTTGAATCAACAGTTTGATGCACTCCTGAAATACTGGCCCGACGAAGATAAAAACATTCGCACGCTCCGGACCAATTCTTTTGATCAATTTAATACAATCGGCTTCCCAACAAGGAGATGGGAAGAATGGCAGTTTACAGATTTCTCAAAATTTATTAAGAAGCAATTTAGACTATCCTGGGCAGATGATCTTCCGAATATTCCAAAATCAATTCCTGGATTAATTCCAGATCTGAATTTTATTCTCATTATTAATGGGCATTATCAATCCCAATTATCAGCCTTACCAGATGGGGTTAGAGTCTCAACTCATCTTGAGGATTTTAATACTGATGAAAATATTTACACATATGGATCAAGCCAAAACCCTTTCCAGGTACTCAATACGGCCATGATGAATTCTGGGGTTCCCATTCATATTGAATCCAATCAAATAATTGAAAAACCAATCCAAATTATTTATTTAATGACCAACCTATCTGAACCATTAATGAATCACCCGCGGTTTCACTATCATATAGGTGAGAATTCTCAAGCAACCATTGTTGAACATTATATTGGGTTATCTGATCAACCCTACTTTGTGAATTCCGTAAGTCATGCCACCATTGGCAACAATGCATCTTTCAATCATGTTCGCATTCAAGAAGAAACAGAATCTGCCAGCCATATTGCATCCACCCATTATCAATTGGAAACAGACGCACAATTAAATGCGACTCACTTTTCTTGGGGGGGTGAACTTTTTCGTCATGATATTCAAATTACGTTTAATGGCAATGGCGGAGATGCAACCCTGAATGGGTTATGCCTCACGGAGAATCATCAGCATCATGATCAGCATGTAACGGTAGATCATCAGCACGATGGCTGCAACAGTCATCAGCTTTTCAAATATATCCTGGGCGATAAATCTTCCGGTGTATTTAATGGAAAAGTGATTGTTCGAGAAAATACCAAACAAACGGACGCAGATCAATCCAACAAAAATTTACTCTTAAGTCCTGATGCATTGATGAATGCCAATCCGCAACTTGAAATATATTCGGAAGATGTAAAATGTGCCCATGGTTCCACTACGGGACAGATCGATTCAGAAGCGCTTTTTTATATGCGATCCAGAGGACTCACCCAGCGAAAGGCAACCGAATTAATTATTAGCGGATTTGCTGAAGAAATTACGAAGTCCATAACAAACGAAAATATTTCAGATTATATCAATGAGAAAATCAATCAGTGGTTAAGGTCGTCAAATAATGATGACTGATATAATGGATAAACTGGCTTCCATACGGGAAGATTTTTCTCTATTCACAGATCCTCGTGATAAATATGTTTATTTGGTGGACTTAGCCAAAGAATCGACAGGACTCCAACCTGAAGAACAAATTGATGCAAATAAAATTAGTGGATGTACATCACAGGCCTGGATTGTCAGAGAAAAAACCGGTGACTCATTTACATTCCGTACCGATTCTGATGCCATGATTGTGAAAGGATTATTATCCTTGATTGAACGGGTATTTAACGGTCATTCAAAAAATGAAATTTTAGGAATCGATGGCAATCAATTTTTAACATCCGTGGGGTTGGATAGGGCCATTAGTAGCCAGCGTACTAATGGGTTTTCCAATGCTATTCATAAAATTCAAACAGAACTACTGAAATAAACTATGTATAATGATATTGATGAAAAAGTGATTATTGATCGGGATTGTGAAGCAACCTTGATCCCTTTCGGCAACAAGATTACCCTGAAAAAAGGTGAAGAAGGCCATATTACACAAGCCTTGGGTGGTAGTTATACAATCATGATTCGGGGAAACTTGGCCCGAATCGAAGGAAAAGATGCGGATGTTATTGGCAAAGTTCCTGAAATCGAACCTTGGATGGAAGAAAGAAACACAGATGGGCGCGTTAATGAAAAGGCTGTGTGGGATGCCATGAGGACCTGTTATGACCCGGAAATTCCAGTGAATGTTGTGGATCTTGGACTCATTTATTCATGTGCCATTTCTAATGATGAGGATGGCGGTTCCTTTATAGAAATTAAAATGACGTTGACGGCAGCTGGATGCGGGATGGGCGATATGATTGCCTCCGAAGTGAAACAAAAAGTTGCTGGTGTTCCCGGCACCTCGGACGTAAGAATCGAATTGGTTTGGGACCCCCCATGGGATCGAAGCATGATTACAGAATCCGCCAAACTTCAACTCGGCATGCTTTAATGTTTGATGTTCAATCTATCCGTAAGGATTTCCCTATTTTCAGTCAGAATGAAAACCCTTTTATTTTTCTGGACTCGGCCTCAACCACACAAAAACCACAAAGCGTTATTGATGCTGTATCCTCTTACTACGATTCATATGCTGCCAATATCCACCGTGCCCTGTATGCCATCGGAGAAAAAGCCACCGATGAATATGAGGGCGTTCGGAAAAAAGTAAAAGAATTTCTTAATGTTCCTGACACCCATTCTGTCATTTTTACCCGAAGTACAACCGAATCCTTAAATTTGGTTGCTTATGCATGGGGACAAAAATTTCTGAATTCGGATAGTGAAATTTTACTGTCAGAAATGGAACATCACAGCAACCTTGTCCCATGGCAATTGGTGGCTCAAAAAACAAAAACTTCATTAAAATTTATTTCACTTACGAATGATGGTACGCTTGATCTTGAACCCATAGATTCTCTTTTTTCTAGGCGGACTAAACTCATGTCAGTTGGTCACCAGTCCAACGTGTTTGGTACTGTGAACTCAATAGAAATGCTTATTGCCGAAGCCAAGAACGTGGGTGTGGTTACAGTCATCGATGGTGCGCAAGCTGTGCCTCATATGCAGGTGGATATCACCAAATTGGATTGTGATTTTTATGCTTTTTCTGGTCATAAAATGGTGGGGCCAACTGGCGTAGGTGTATTAATTGGGCGGACAGATTTACTGGAAGAAATGGATCCTTTCATGGGCGGCGGTGAAATGATCGACACCGTAACTTTAGAAAAATCCACATGGAATAGAGTCCCATGGAAATTTGAAGCGGGTACACCCAATATTGCCCAGGTAATAGGCCTCGGTGCCGCCATTGATTATTTAAAAAATGTTGGAATGGAAAAAATCCATGCCCATGAAAAAGAATTGTTGGACTATGGATTGGATGTTTTATCCCTAAATAAAGAAATCACTCTTTTCGGAAATGCAGATAATAGAGGTGCTGTGATTCCATTTAACGTGAAAAATATTCATCCTCATGACTTAGCTAAATTCCTGGATACAGACGGCATTTGTATTCGGGCAGGCCACCATTGTGCACAACCGATTATGAATCATCTGGGGGTAACAGCTACAGCTCGTGCCAGTTTTTATTTATATAATGCAAAAAATGATATTGATGCATTGGCGGAAAGTATTGAAAAAACCGCCCGCATTTTCGCTTGATTTTTGCTTACTTTTCACCCGACGACAGAAAGTTTATAAAGGAGTTTGACCATGAGTGAAAATGGAAATGAATCAAAAAAGTACAAATATCTCGTCACCATGCGTTGGTACGTGGAGACAGATGAAGCCCTGGTAGCCGGTGCGGCTGAAACGGACGAAAAGCTACTCGACATCGTTCGCCATCGGAAAGATGGCTCCAAAAGCTGCAGTACCTGCCCAACGAGAAACCATGAAGGCTATGGCATTCTGGATTATCATTATTTTATGGGTGATAAAAAACCGGTATATATGTCCACCGAACAGATTAAGGACTAAGTGGAAACCATTTTTCTAAATGATTTTTTGGATGGTGGCATTTTGAAGGAAAAAGTATTTCGGGAAAAAGTGGCCACTATAGATTGGTCCCAATATGCCGATAAGCGAGTGCTTATTAAAGGGTGTTCAGAAGTGCCCATCCCTACCTGGGCTTTTTTAATTTTAACAGCCCAATTAGCACAATACGTTGAACGGATTTACTTCGGGGAACTCCGTTCTGCAGTTAAAATATTTACGCGAAGCAAATAATATATACATAAAATTTTGGAGAATAAATAGATATGAGCGAACGGGTTAGTTGGGAAGAATATTTTATGAATATTGCCCGTGAGGTGGCAACCCGATCGACCTGCGATCGAAAACATGTGGGCGCCGTTATCGTTCGGGGAAAAACGATTTTAGCTACAGGTTATAATGGTTCTATCCGTGGATTGGCCCACTGTGACGACGTAGGCCACGAAATGGTAAATACCCATTGTGTCCGTACTATTCATGCAGAAGCCAATGCCATTGTCCAATCGGCCCGTCATGGTGTTCGGTTGGAAGATAGTGAAATTTTCATCACCGCTTCCCCTTGCTATGATTGCTTTAAACTGATTGCTAACGCCGGCATCAATAAAATATATTTTGGTGAATTCTACCGTGATGA
>JAPYOT010000093.1 GCA_029938045.1 Fidelibacterota bacterium
TTTAACACTTCAAATGTTTTATCCACGGCTTCCACATGCCCGGCAATCAATCCTGGCTCGATCAGCGTTTTTTCCAAATTATATTGCCTTGGATTTCCATGGAGGTCAATGAGCATCCCCCCGGCCTCATTGATGATGCAATTCCCGGCGCAAATGTCCCATTCATTTTTGGGGCGGAGTGAGGCAAAAATGTCTGCCTTCCCTGCTGCAGTAAGACCCAATTTATAGGCTACACTTCCAACTTCCTTCAGTTCTCCAAAAGTGCCATCAAAAGGTTTCCATAGTCCCCGACGAGTCTCGGATCGACTATTCAAAATAACCATATCAACCAAATTTTCTTTTGTGGAACAGATAATGGGTTCACCATTCAAAAATGCACCTTCACCCTTGGCCGCGGTAAATATTTCTTTGGTTACCGGATTATAAAGAACACCAACAATCGGTTCGCCTTTTTCTACCAATGCAACACTGACCACAAAATTGGGAACACCTTCAATAAATTCTTTAGTGCCGTCAAGTGGATCAACAACCCATACCCGATCCTTGGATAATCGGTCAGGCGAATCCACTGTTTCCTCAGAAAGCCAACCGTACTCTGGCCGGGCCTTCATTAAAATGTCTTTCAGACAGGCATCGGCAGCATGGTCTGCTGTTGTTACGGGATTATGATATCCTTTATCACGAATTTCGTAATCCGCTTTGTAATAGTTTAATATGACGCCACCCGCTTCAATGGCGGCGTCTTTTGCGATTATTAAATCAGATATCATGGCGCGAAAGTTAGGAGAAAAAGTGTTCAGGTACGAAGATGTTAAATCTAATTTTCTATCCGCCAATTGAAATTATGTAAAAAATAAAACGTAATTAAGTAATTACCTATTTACATAATTACGATTGGTCTCATTTGATCTTTTTGGCTTCCCTCGTCCCGCTCATATACTTGGGCGGACAGGAAAGAGTTAAACGACTATTATTGGCCGATTGCCTTCCTGAGGTAAGTGATAAAATCTGCCATTTGGTGGTATACATCATAGGCAATATCCAAAATTTGGTCTGACTGAAAATCCCTGTTTGGAATTTTTTTACTCACAATAAAATCTTTATACCGAAGCCATTCGATCTGGGGATGATCCTTGGGATAGCCTTTTGGCCCCATCTTTAGACGATCGCCACCTAATTCATCAAAAACACCCTTAAACCCTTTATCATTTACAATGGATTCAAATTGATTCGGCCAACCGACAATATATTCACGAATGGCTGATAATGTATCCTTGTCCGGATGCCAGACACCGCCGGCGATAAAACATTCTTCTGACCCCACATGGATATAATAACCGGCGCCCATCCGCTTTCTTCCACCGGGATTCATACTGGCACCGAACCATGTCTTGTAGGGTGTTTTATCTTTAGAAAAACGGGTGTCGCGATATATTCGAAATAGACAGTCTTTTGGTTCGGTACCAATCATTTCGGAATCAAATTCAGAAATCCGAAACAAGAGCATCGCCACAAAATCAATAAAATTTTGCTGGGCATCCTTGAACCTGTCCTTGTTGGCATGATACCATTCCCGACGGTTATTTTTCTTCAGGTCTGTCAGGAAATCAAATGTGGATTGATCAATCATGTTTTACTAAAAACAATCAACTTTTCTCGTCCTTTTCTGGGACCAATGGATAAATCCGGGAATTCTTCCTTTTCAATTTTCCACCCATCCTTAAATATAGATTTTACTTCTTCAATGGTTGTTCCCCAAGGCGGACCGCCATCTCCCTTCGATTTATCCAATGGAAACCATAGACCAATCAATAAACCTCCGGGTTTGAGCAGTTGATTTACAACTGTTTCATATTCTGATCGACGAGCGGGATTGATGGCACAGAAACAGGTTTGTTCAATGATAAAGTCATACGTGTTCGCGTACACAGGAGCTAAAGTGAAAATATCATTTTCAATAGTATTCACTGCGAGCTTTGCCTTACGGGCTAAATCTTTTACAGCGTTAATCGCGGAAGGGGCAAAATCTATGGCGGTCACTTCGAACCCTTTTTGGGCAAACATGATGGCATCATATCCCCTGCCACAACCGATGATACATACTTTTCCCGGTGAAATCGAATCGGCCATGGAATCAAAAATGGGCGTTGCCCCACCTAAATCCCATCCCGCATCGTCTTCTAAATATATGCCTTCCCAGAATTGAGAATTGTCCTCGGGAAATTTCGTCATTCACCATCCTGATATTGGAACACGGATTCCAAAGGAACGCCAAATGCATGGGCAATTTTGAAGGCCAATTCCAAGGAAGGTGAATATTTGCCCCCCTCAATGGCAATGATGGTTTGGCGGGTAACATCTGCTTTCGCGGCCAGATCCGCTTGTGTCATTTCATCTGCATCAAAACGCAGACGGCGGACATTATTGGTGGTTGCTTGCTTTCCCATTCTTACATGACCTTTCTATAATTGTACAATCTTGAAAGAGATTTAACCGTTGAGGAAGCCACCAGAGTCATGAGTAAAAGTTGAGCAATGAAAATTGGGGTCATTTCAGAAATCCCAATCGACGCAACACTCCCCCTACTTTCAGTTAAGATAATAAAGCACATGATTAGGGTTACGAATACGGACATAGCAATATATCCCATCTTATCACTTCGAACATCAATAATGCGATCCATTTCATCCTTTGCTTCTGCTTTGGTGATGATATTGATAAGACCGAAAACCACAATTGAATAGACTACAGCAATCACAACCACACCTATGATGATCTCCGCCAAGTCAGCAGCATATTCGTCCGATCCCGGCATTAATTGAAAAACACCATTAAAAAAGTAAAAACAAACCACAATATTCAGAATCAGTTCACCCCAAATGTTTAGTTCTCTATTTGAATAATTTGAAAAAAGATTCATTTGTATCTCCTATTGCCGGCGATTACACCAACCATGTAAGTAAGGGCCATCAACATGATAAGGTGCGAAACTTCAGGTTCAAAAGTAATAAGTTTTATGTCTTCCAGCAGTTCATAGCTAAGACCACACACTAACCCAACACCCAACGAAATGGCCATGGCTTCAAGTTGAATTTTCCGCATCAGTTCATCTAGCCCATTCAGATGCCGTTTGTTTGCCAATATCATTCCAAATCCAATCCCCAGATTAATGAGTACTCCGAGAATTGTAAGTGGGGTATTGAACTCCCAAAAGAATTTGGGGCCAAACGCAGCCAATGCTGTTGT
>JAPYOT010000035.1 GCA_029938045.1 Fidelibacterota bacterium
GGAAAAATAAAATCAGGATAATCATCCAAGGCATCATATTCATGGGCTCCATGATCTGTAACGTTATAACCTTTTTTAATTAAATAATCCCTGATGATATTTTTAAGTTCTAATCCGGCATGATCAGTGGCAATGTGAATCTTCATAAAAGATTTGCTAAATGATCTCTGATTTTTTTTTCAATTTGATCTGTAGTAAAACCAAATTCCTGTGCCAAATCTTTCCCCGGTGCCGATGACCCAAAATGGTCCATGCCAATGGCCAATCCATTGGGACCAATATATTTATCCCATCCCATGGTAATACCTGCTTCCATAGAAATTTTCATGGCACCCCGATTAGGTATCAATACATTTTTATAATCATCAGATTGTTCTTCAAATATTTCCCAGCACGGCATACTGACCACTCGAATATTTTTATCTTCCATGGTACTGGCTACTTCCATGGCGAGACCCACTTCTGACCCTGTAGCCAAGAAAATAAGTTCCGGGTTTTCACAATCAACGACAGCATAAGCGCCTTTAGAAACTCCTTCAACGATGGTATCCATTTCCTGGTCCAGCACTTTCACCCCTTGCCGTGTGAGGAGTAATGCAGAGGGCGATTCCTTTTTATCCATTGCCAATCGAAAACAGGCGGCTGTTTCTTTGGCATCTGCTGGACGAAATACATTAAAATTGGGAATGGTCCGTAATGCCATGGCATGTTCAACCGGTTGATGAGTGGGACCATCTTCACCTACCCAAAATGAATCATGGGTAAATTCGTGAATAACGCCACACCCTTGGATGGCAGCTAACCGCAAGGCTGGTCGTTCATAATCTGCAAATACTAAGAATGTTCCTCCAAATGGAATAACGCCACCATGGAGAGCCAACCCATTCATGGCGGCCGCCATTGGGAATTCACGCACGCCAAAAGCTAGGTTCCGGCCGGATCGATTTTCCCGCGTAAAATCACCATAAGTTTTGGCAAAGTTCCCTGTATAATTCGAAGGTTCCAAATCTGCAGATCCTCCAACGATAGATGGCACCTGTTCTGCAAATGTATCCAACGTGGTTCCAAATGCTTTTCGGGTTGCGATTGACTCGCCAGCCTCAAATGCAGGAAACTCAATTTTTCCCAATTGATCCAAAACCGTTGCATTCCAGAGTGCTTTAAAGTCAGCATTTTGACATGCCGTTTCTTTGGCTGAATTCCATTCAGCAACCAATTTTGTTAATGGTTCGAAACGAGATTGAAAATGGTTTATGACTTCCTGAGGTAAATAAAATGGTTCGTTCGGAAGCCCTAGTTTTTCTTTTGTTGCATCAATTTCATCCTGGGATAATGGGGCGCCATGTGTATTATGATCACCTTCCATTGTGGCCGTTCCCTGAGCCATTATGGTTGTACCAATAATTAAACTGGGACGATCCACCACTTGCGCTTTTTCAATTGCTTTCCGAATCTGTTCATGATCATGGCCATCAATTTCTTGCACATGCCATCCAAACCCTTCAAAAACATGCGCATAGTTTGTAGAGTCAGATCGATCTACCTTACCAGAAATTTGCGCATTGTTTGAATCATAGAATACAATCAACCTGGATAAACCCCAATGTCCAGCCATGGATCCGGCACCAAGTGTTATGGGCTCCTGAAAGTCACCATCCCCCGCCAGCACATAGGTGAAGTGATCCACCAATTCGCCCACCCTTGCACGTAGCATGGATTCTGCGGTTGCCATTCCCACCGCCATACCGAAGCCTTGACCTAGTGGACCGGTAGTGGCTTCTATACCTGGAATTTCAACTTCTGGATGTCCTGGTGTTCGGCTATGGAGCTGTCGAAAATTTTGGATATCTTCAATATTTAACCAACCAATTTGGGTCAGCATGGCATAGATAAGTGCCGACTCATGTCCCGCAGATAAAATAAATCGATCTCGATTGAACCAATCGGGATCATTGGGGTCAAAATTCAAATATTCTGTAAAAAGAATTTGAGTAAAATCGGCAGAAGACATGGGCCCGCCGCTATGGCCAGAATTGGCTTTGCGGACCGTATCCATAATTAATCCTTTGGTTACGGCCAAGGAAAATTGGTTTTTCTCCTCGTCACTCCATTCGTTAAATATATCGATATCTTGGTATGTTCTCATTATTTTTTGGGGTTATAAATTGTAAAATGCTTGAATTGTTTTAGCAGGATTTTCCGTACCAAACACGGCGGACCCGGCCACCAACACATCTGCACCTGCATCGATAACTTCTTTGGCATTGTGGAGTTTTATGCCCCCATCCACCTCGATCAATACCCGATCCTGTAAACACTGTTCTTTTAATTTTTGTTTAATATTCAGGATTCGTTCCGTGGAACCATCCATATATCCTTGGCCACCAAAACCTGGTTCAACACTCATGACTAAAATCAGATCCACTTGATCGTAGAATGGTTCAATATCTGATAATGGTGTGGATGGTTTAATGGAAATACCCACTTGCGTTCCCGTAGAATGTATCAGATCGATGACCGATTGGGGATCGTCAGTAGCTTCAATATGAAATGTAATTAAGTCCGCACCTGCTTTCGCAAATGATTCTACCAACTTTTCAGGCTCAATGACCATCATATGGACATCAATAAATTTATTTGTTTTGGGTCGGAGAGATTTTACAACCGGCGGACCGATGGTCAAATTGGGGACAAACTGATTATCCATGACATCAATATGAATCCAATGGGCACCGCCTTCATCACATTGTGATAGTGCTGTTTGTAGATTTGCAAAATCTGCTGATAAAATAGATGGGGCTAACTTGAATTCCGAGGACATAATTAGAATCAGAAATTAGGTGTTGATTTATGGATATTCAACGTCTGAATGGCTGATTGCCATCTATGATATATTTTTTAGAAGTAATTCTGGGAGAAATAAAATCATTTATCCGGATAATTAAAATGAATTTCTACAGCCAACTCATCACTTAGACTATTCCCTACAGGACAAGTATTGGCGGTTCTTTCAAGGATTATTCTCTCTTTATCAGAATAATTATTTAGAAAATGGATATTGATCCGAATAGCAGAAATTCGTCGGGGATCTGCTGCCATTTCCTTAACCACGTCCGCAGTCGTTCCAACCATATTAATTCCATGTTGCTTTGCTTTGATACCCATAACTGTGATCATGCAACTTGCCAGAGATGTTGCGACCAAATCCGTTGGAGAAAAGGTCTCTCCTTTTCCTTCATTATCTTTGGGAGCATCCGTATGAATTTGCTCGCCGGAATCCAAGTGAACGGCTTCAGTTCTCAAGTCACCTTTATATTCGACTGTTGATAAATCTCCCATTATGCTGCCCTCCGTGTTTGTTTATCCCATAAGTAAAGTCCGATTAATCCCAAAATTAACCCAAAAATTGCGTCCATAATAAAATGTTGTTTTGTTAAAAAAGTGGCGAAAAAGATTAGTCCTGCACCCAACCAAAACAACCATTTTTTCTGTGGATATTCTCTACCCATTATACCGCCAATAAATGTACCAATAATTACATGAACCGATGGAAATGCGTTCTGATAAAGCCAAGGGAATGTGACCATACCATGCATAAATGATAATGGATTTGGAGTACGGGTCATTAGAATCGATTCGCACGAAATTGGCCATATTATAAATATACTGTAGGCCACTAATAGCAGAATGACCGCCACTTTATTCAAAATTTTTAATCGATGAACATCCCTCACCAAAAGCGGTAAAATAATTGAAATGTAATACAGGTAATAAGGGATTATCATCCACCAGACAAACGGAACAGCAGCAGCCATATTGACAAAATATTCTGGTGGCAGAATGGGATCTCGGATGAAGGGTATGATAAAATAACAGAGGGATACCAACCAAAATGGCGCCAGTATTTTAACCCGTTTTATCAACCGCATAGATTACTGTTCATCCCACTCATATCCAGTGACCCGTCTGGATTTTGTATTCAATTCGATTGAATTATAATCTTTTAAGGTCGGGCGATAATAATACATTACATAATAGGGCTGCTCATCGCTGACCCAAATAGAATCGGGTGCACCTAACATTCTTATTACCTCTGTTTCTTTGGGATTCTCCTTCAATAATTCCCAGATATCGTATTCTGTCAATAATCCTTCGGATAGAGAATTAGGGCCATCCGTTGATTGTTTTGTGGGTGGCGGAATGAAAGGTACTGGCGGTGGCAGTACGCAAGCGGAAATCAGCAATAGGAATAATATTTCTCTTTTTAACATATGTAAAAATACAACTGTGGATTATTGCCTCCAACCAGCCATCAGTTTAATAATTTTCATTCTTACTTATAAATTCTCGCTGACTTAATTTCCCTGCTACAGAGAAAAGAAAGAATAAAATAATGAATGAAAAGAATGACAATCGCTTTTACTACAACGAAGAATTTATAGGTAGTCCTGATGCACGGTCCGTCCGGTTATTATCAGAATATTACGGACCTCTCCAAAGATTTAAACGAAATAAAATTCAAGATACGATCGTGTTTTTTGGTTCTGCTCGATTAAAATCACAAGAAGATGCTGCATCAGCATTGGCAAGTGCTCCTAAAAATTTGTCCAAAAATGATCGTGCTGCTTTAGAAACCGATTTGGATATGAGCCGATATTATGAGGCAGCGCGCGAGCTCGCATTTAAAATGACCAAATGGAGTAAAAAATTAAATAACAAGAAAAAACGGTTTATCGTTACCTCTGGTGGTGGTCCTGGTATAATGGAAGCTGCAAATCGTGGTGCAACCGAAGCGAAGGGTTTGGCTGTGGGATTGTCCATTTCTCTCCCCTCTGAACAATCAGGAAACCCATTTATCTCTGATGATTTAGAAATGAATTTTCATTACTTTTTTATGCGAAAATTTTGGTTCTTATACTTGGCTAAAGCCATGGTGGTTTGGCCAGGGGGATTCGGTACTTTAGATGAAGTCATGGAAACGCTAACCCTTATCCAAACTAATAAATTGCGTAAACAAATTCCTATCGTTCTATTTGACAGTGACTTTTGGAATAATGTGGTAAATTGGGATTTTCTTGCGGATAAAGGTGTAATCTCTCGATCTGATTTGGACCTGTTCCAAATCTGTGACACAGTTGATGATGCATATAAATACTTAACAAAAAAAATAACGGCCACGCACTTACGCGGCCCAAACTTTTGAGGCGAATGATGAAAACAAAAACGATACTGTTCCTGTCAATATTGTCCATTCTGACTGCACAGGTTGGACCAGCCAAAGCACTCCACCGAAATCCACCCCGGGCATGGGCATTAACCAATGCAACCATCCATGCTGCACCTGGTAAAACCATCGAGAATGGTATGGTTGTCATGTGGGACGGAATGATTAAATCTGTGGGAGAAAATGTAAAAATCCCAGATCAGGCAACGATAATCGACTTGGATGGTAAACATATTTACGCTGGCTTTATCGAGAGCTGGTTAGATGTAAGCACTGTGAAAAAGGATACATCTCTCAGGGCCCATTGGAATTCAAATATGCGTGCTTATTTGAATGCAGTGGATTTATTTCATCCGAAGGAAAAGGATATCAAAGAATTGCGGTCACTCGGCTTTACCACTGCCCACATCACACCCAAAGGAGGCATTTTTCAGGGGAATTCTGGCCTTGTACAGTTGGGGGAAACTCCAAAAATTTTATCAGGTAAAATCGCACAGATAATAGAATATGCTTCCGGGAGTTGGGGCAGCCCAGAATACCCCACTTCTCTTCTGGGTGCCATTGCATTTATTCGGCAAGGATTTTATGATGCAGATTGGTATGGAAAATCCATCAAAATTTTAGATAAATATCCCGATGGAAATGAGCCCATCCAAGCAGATCAATCATTGGAAACTTTGTTTTCCGAAAAAAATAATAAACAGCCTTTTGTTTTTCGTACCAGCAATGAAATTTATATTGATCGATCCAAAAATATTGCTGATGAATTTGGACTCAATTTATGGATAAAAGGTAACGGATATGAATACCGCAGATTGGATGAAATGCCCGCGTCTTTTATGATTATTCCTCTAAACTTCCCGGGCAAACCCAAAGTAGTGGATCCTCACAATGCACTTCAATATTCTACCGAACAACTGAAGCATTGGGATATGGCGCCGGATAATGCGGCCAAACTTTCTGATGCTGGCTTTCAATTCGCCTTGACCAGTTCCGATTTAGAAAAGAAAAAAGATTTTAGAAATAATCTAGCCAGAAGTGTTCACCGTGGACTTAATGAAGCGGATGCATTAGCCTCATTAACCACTACGCCGGCAAAAGCGTTTGGTCAATCCAGACGCCTGGGTAAGGTGGCGCCCGGTTTTATCGCGAACCTTGTCATTACTGATGATAATTACTTCGACGGTAAATCTACAGTAAAAGCTGTCTGGATTGATGGGAATGAATATGAAGTTGAACCAGATCCACTGGTATCAGTAGCTGGTCAATGGACATTGAAAGAAAGTGGCAATGAGTGGGCATTAAATCTGAATAAATCACCGAAAGGATTTGGTGGGAAAATTTCCATGGATGAACACTCTTTCAAATTGAAAACGGTAAAAATTGAACAAGACCGGATTACATTTTCTGTGGATGCGGATACCATCCTCCAGAAAGGAAATACCCGATTTACGGGAACCATTAGAGAAGGAAAGGCATCCGGCCAGGTCTTTTATGCAGATGGAAATACCGCCAATTGGTCTGCTATCTTGGATTCAACAAGAGCCAAAAAGAAGAATGATGGCAAGAAAGAAATCGCTAGTGATCTCGAGGTGGTTTTTCCCGATGGTGCTTATGGTCTGGATGAAGATGTGCCCAGCCCTAAAACTATTTTGATAAATGATGCCACCATTTGGACCTCAGGGGAAAAAGGAGTGTTGAGGGAATATGACATTTTAATCCAAGATGGTAAAGTTAAAAAGATTGATAGAAACATCTCTCTCCCTCGCGGAAATGCGCTAATCATTGATGGGACAGGCAAACATGTGACACCTGGACTCATTGATGCCCATAGTCATATGGCAGGAGAATCCATCAATGAAGGATTTCAAAACGTGACGGCAGAAGTTCGAATGCGGGATGTGATTGAGCCCAACGATGTGGCCATGTATCGGGCTCTCGCCGGTGGATTAACCACCATCAATTTACTCCATGGATCTGCCAATCCCATTGGTGGTCAAAATGTAGTGATGAAACTGCGTTGGGGGAGTTTTTCAGATGATCTCATATTTAAACCCGCCCCTCAAGGAATCAAATTTGCTTTGGGTGAAAATGTAAAACGGGTCCGTTCTTACGGCCGATATCCTGAAACGAGAATGGGTGTAGAACAAGTCATTCGAGATGCTTTTATGGCTGCAAGGGATTATAAAAAATCCTGGGATATCTATAATAAGGATGTCAAACTAAAACGATCAGCCATCCCACCGCGTCGTGATTTGGAATTAGACGCCATGGTAGAAATCATGGAAGGAAAACGTCTGGTCCATTCTCATTCATATCGTCAGGATGAAATCCTCATGCTTACGCGTATTGCAGAAGATTATGGGTTCACCATGGCCACATTTCAACACGTGCTTGAAGGCTATAAAGTGGCTGAACGGTTGGCAGAACATGGCGCCGGTGCATCCACCTTTTCTGATTGGTGGGCTTATAAATATGAAGTGGTGGATGCGATTCCCTATAATGGGACGCTCATGACAAACGCCGGCGTAACAGTATCCTTTAATTCTGATAGCGATGAATTGGCTCGAAGAATGAATTTGGAGGCTGCCAAAGCGGTAAAGTATGGCGGTTTAGATGAAGCAGAAGCCTTAAAAATGGTGACCATCAACCCGGCAAAACAATTGAAAATCGACCGATATGTTGGATCACTGGAAGTTGGGAAAGATGCGGATTTTACCATTTGGTCCGGCCACCCACTCTCATCATATACTATTTGCGAACAAACTTGGATCGAAGGAAAACAATATTTTTCATTAGAACAAGATCAATATTTCCGGCAGCGAGATGCTAAACTGAGAAATGACTTGATTCAAAAAATTCTGAGCTCACCAGACCATGGGGACAAACCCATGAAACCTGAAGGGCGGCGCGGAAATCGGTTTGAATCCTGCGATGCTTTGGAAGCTTATACAATGGAAGGAGGCAAATAATGAAAAAGACATTATTCATGATTATTATTTCTACCTTTATTTCGGCCAATGATCAAATTCCCGGCCCACCTCAATCGCACCCAATTTTGTTAAAGAATGGGGTGATCCATACCATTTCAAACGGAGTGATTCAAGGGTCAATTCTATTTGACAATGGCAAGATAACCCATGTGGGTGAATTTATCGCCCCACAGGTTGGTACCGAAGTTATTGACCTGGAAGGGAAGCATGTGTACCCCGGGTTTATTGCAGCTGTATCTGGGATTGGATTGGTGGAAATCAATGCAGTAGATGTAACCAATGACCATTCGGAACGGGGGAATTTTAACCCTAATGTACGAGCCAATGTGGCCTACAATCCTGATTCTGAAATTATTCCCACAACCCGTTCCAATGGCGTACTCATTGCCAATGTTGTCCCAGCCTCAGGTCTGGTTTCGGGACAATCATCCATCATGATGATGGATGGTTGGACCTGGGAAAATGCCACATTCTCTCATCCAAGTGGATTGCACATCAACTGGCCTCAAATGGGAACACGTACCCGAGGAAGATTTGGCCGGAGTGTACCGATAAAAAAACAAATTGAACGGCGGAATAAATCCTTAAAGGACTTAGATGATATAATGAAAAAATCCCGAGCATATGCACGGTTACGCCAAACCAAATCTCGGTCGGCTGAAAATTATCATAATGAGGATTTGCGCCTTGAAAGTATGATTCCCTATGTTCAGGGAAAGCTGCCTATTTATGTCCATGCAAACGAGGTACGCCAAATTGAAGCTGCTGTTCATTGGTCCAAACGACAGGATGTTAATATTATTATCGTTGGCGGCAAAGATGCATGGCGGACCACTAATCTGCTCCGGAAAAATAAAGTTCCAGTCATTTATGAAAGCGTAACGGCACTACCGAATCGGCGATATGAAGATTATGACCAAGCCTATAAGGGACCGGCCTTACTTCATGAAGCAGGTATTCAATTTTGTATCGCAACCGCAGGGTCTGCCGGTGCGGCCTATAAATTGCGAAACCTTCCAAACCAAGCAGCTATGGCTGCTGCTTATGGCTTACCCAAAGATGAGGCACTCCGATCAATCACCTTATCTGCAGCAGAAATATTGGGTATAGACAAACAAGTGGGTTCCCTGGAATCTGGAAAAGATGCCACGTTATTCATTTCAAATGGTGATGCACTTGAGATAAGAACCAATGTGCTCCAAGCCTATATCCAAGGCCGAAAAGTAGATATGGGAGATCGGCATAAAATGTTGTTTCATAAATATCAGGAAAAGTATCGGCAATTGGACATTTTAAAATAATAAATCTTATAAAAATAAGTATAAAAAGAGGGCTGAAAATTCAGCCCTCTTTTTATTTCTATACATTTGAGAAGAATTTTAACTAATTAAAAATATATCATTAAAATTATATTCAGTTTTGTAGAGAAATAGATTCTCTGAAAATGATTATAGCCATTACATAAAAAGACACATACATCAATACACCCGATACCATGGTGAAATACACAAAATTCGGATGAATATATCGGATTGCAAAAAACGAACCAAACGTGATAAGAGTTGAAATTAAGGGTTCAATTATAAAAAATAATTTCCATTTTTTATGGAGCATATTCGTAAAAAATAGCAACCCGCCCATTATTAAAAATATAATGGCAAATGCAATTATATGGGTATGGGTTGTTAACAATAATCCTTCCAAGGATTTTGGATATTGTTCAGGAATTTCAAAATCGGAAGAAACTTGATCTCCAGCATAAAATGATTGGGTGCCTGATGGGGTATAATCTGTATTTATCCCAACATAGATTAATCCGATGGTTACACCTAGGGTAAGTACGATTACAAACACAGCAATCAGGATTCTCAAATCTCTGGGTAAAGTTCTAATGTATTTTATATTTGTCATAGTTGTGATTTTATTAATGGAAAAAGTAAACTCAGTTTCATAACACCGGTCGCCATACTATATACAGAAATTGTTGCTCCGGAAATCCCGTCAATTCCATCCCCTACAACAAAATTGGATTTTTCAGATCGTCCGATAAATTGAGCATTCCACTTTGAACTGGAAATTTCACCCCCATAAGGTTCCCTATATTTAATGACATGAGAATTCAATATCTGCCCTTTCCCATCAAAAAATACTAAAAAGGTAATGGGCATTGATAATCCTTTTACATTATCTAAAAGACCATACACCTCCTCACCATTCTTTTGTTTGATCGTCCATATATATAAAAAATCTTTAAAAAACCGCTGATGCACTTTATGCTCAATTTGGGTTCGGGCCTGTTTATCCAATGATAGTTTTTTCATTGAAAAAACAATAGAATCCCCATATTGGGATTTAATTATTTTTTCCACATCCTCTTTAATACCACCGTGTAGCCCTGTGCCAATAAAACAAAAAACCAAAAATAAATTTGTTATGTTTTTGATAGAGAGAATCCCCAAACAGCGGAAAGCCCAACCGCTGGAGGATTGTGTCATTACATACTTCGAAATATGATTAGAAATTATACCCGACTCCAAAGTTCATATAGGTGGTTTTATCTTTTTCACTGTCTGTATAGGTTTTGGTCCCATAATCTAATTTGAATGCAATTTGATTAATGGGTTTATAAGTAAGACCAAATACCATTTTGCTATAATGTTTACTGTCTTCCGACTCATGTCCTACACCCGGGTTTATATCTGTAATTCTCACCCATGGATAAAGTTTTCCATCGAGGTTTATCATTTTACCAATATCATAACCCAGATCCATATAATATCCGGTTGAAGATTTTACGCTATGATCTGTATAGCTGATATTTCCCCACTCTGCCACGGCCATTATACCTTTTGCATCATACTTGGCATGGAATTCCATAAGGGAAACGCCAATGGGATTCACTCCTTCTTCAGAACGAAGTGCTTTTGTCGTGGTATAGGAAGCACCGACCCGCAATCCAGGAATTCCCGTATAGGCTATCCGTCCATTATATAACATTTCTTCTGCATTGGCTTTATAACCTTTTTGGCGTCCGCCACGGATACCTTGGCTCCACTTTGAGGCAATGCCATCGCCATTTAAGCCTTCATGCATCACCGCTTTCCAAGAGAAAGCACCCATTTGCCCATAGGCAGATATCCCGTTTCCAAACCATGTGGTTGGAATAATATATTTGGAATAATCCGGCCGTTCTACCGATAGAAATAGAGGTGGTTCATGAAAATCATTGATCAACCCTACAGATGGTAAAATGACCCCAGCCTGGAGCCCAAACTTATCCGAATGGTAATTAATATATGCTTGTTCCAATTCCAATTCACCATTACCATCTTTTACGTAATTGTGTTCCAATTCAACTTCAGATTTAAAGGACCACTTTTCCGTCCAGTTATATCCATAATAAATAATAAATCGATGGAAATCCATTTTTTTAGATGCATCTGCTTCACCCACTTTAGCCGAATTATAATGGAACTCTCCATAGCCCCCAACTGCAAATCCCGGCTCAAAATACTCATCTTGAGCCATCACGAAATTGGTAATTACACTTAGGAGCATAATTCCCGCCGCCACTTTTTTATACATTGAATCCCTCATATATTCGGTTAATTATAAATATTGAGACTGAATCTCATTAGCAAATATAAATGAATTATAATAATTAATGCTAATATTTTTTTTATCATTATTAATTTATTCTTGTTAGAAAATCCATAGTTTTGTAAACTAAACCGACCAGTCGGTTTAGTTTATGAATAAAACAAAGCAAAATATACGCAAAGATCAGATTTTAGACGCTGCCCTAACCGTCTTAGTACAAAACGGATATGAACGATCACGAATGGATGATGTGGTTCAAGAATCCCAATTGAGCAAGGGTGCTATTTATTGGTATTACAAATCCAAAAAAGAAATGTATCTTGATTTGATCAATTTTTGGGTACTTCGTTATAGTGTTACCCTGAATCATATTGTTGAAGAAGATGAACTCCCCTCTCAGCAACTGAAAAATCTATTTCAGTATTTTATTAATCAAAATGAATCGGATCCACAGCCGTTTGTAGCCCTGACAGAATTTTGGTCTATGGCTCAGAAGGATCCGGATTTCAGGAAAAAACTTCAAAAGGTATATACACATTTCTTAGAACTCATAGAAAAAATTATCGAACGAGGCGTCCAATCGGGAGAATTCAAAAAAGTGAATGGACGGATTACAGCCTTATCTATCATGGTCAATATTGAATCCATAAACTGGTTTACCATTTTTGAAGCCCATGGTGTATCCGTCACAGAATATATGGAAACAATTACTGACTTTATTCTCTCAGGACTTTTAAAAAAAACATGAGGAGATTTTGACATGACTAAACTCAAAACATCGTACAAAACTGGCGGTAGCTTTTTAGTAGAACCTGCCACAGAAGCCATTGTTTTTTCCCGTGAGGATTTTACGGAAGAACATCGTGACATATGGGGGATGGTAAAAGAATTTGATAAGGAACGGATCCTTTCTCAAAAAGAGGCGATTGAAAAATATGATAAGGACCTTTCCCTTTCCCTTATCAGGGAGATGGGCGAATTAGGCCTTCTCGGAATTGATATACCTGAAAAATACGGAGGTATGGAACTGGATAAAGTAACCTCAGCTATTGTTGCGGAAGCATTGACATTCAGTCCATCCTTTTCCGTAACCTGGTCCGTTCAAACGGGGATTGGTGTACTGCCTATTATCTGGTTTGGTACACCGGAGCAAAAAGAAAAGTATCTCCCAAAAATTGCCACAGGGGAAATGATTTGCGCTTATGGATTGACCGAGCCTACTGCAGGCTCTGATGCCCTTGCGGGAAAAACTACGGCTGTTTTATCGGAAGACGGAAATCATTATATACTCAATGGTGAAAAAATATTCATTACCAATGGCGGCTGGGCAGATATATTTGTTGTTTTCGCACAAGTAGATGGGACAAAGTTCAGTGCATTTATTGTGGAACGCATTACAGAAGGATTTTCCACGGGTGCTGAAGAAAAGAAAATGGGTATGAAAGGATCGTCAACAACGTCCCTCATTTTTCAGAATGCAAAAGTACCGGCTGAAAACCTTTTATATGAAGTTGGTAAAGGAGCCACCATTGCATTTAATGTTCTTAATATTGGCAGATTTAAATTGGGTGCTTCCAGTGTAGGCGGTTCCAAAAATGCCATCGAAGCTGCATCTAAATATGCCAAGGAACGACGTGCATTCGGAGAACCCATTGCTAAGTTTGATGCAATCATTAAAAAAATTGCTGACATGACTGTAAGGACTTTTTCTGCCGACAGCATGGTTTACCGGACCATTGGGCTACTCCAAAATGAAATAGATCAATTGGATAGTTCCGATCCTGATTATTATATCAAATCTGGAGAAGCCATGGAAAATTTTGCCATTGAAACGTCTATGACGAAAGTGTATGGCAGCGAGACGAGTCACTTTGTTGTGAATGAAGGATTGCAAATTTTTGGTGGTTATGGATTCCTGGAAGAATACCATCTGGCTTCGGCTTACCGGGATGACCGGATTAATCAGATTTGGGAAGGGACCAATGAGATTAATCGTCAAATCATTACAGGATTTATGATGAAAAAAGCCTTGATGGAAGAGTTGCCCATCCGTGAAGCAGTCAACAAGATAGATGCATTCATGTCCAATGGTAAACTTGGGAATAATGACGGGCCACTTGCGGCAGAATGTAAAACCATTGAAACGGGAAAACGATTGGCCCTATTTGTTTTTAATGAAGCGTTGAATACCTTTGGACAGGATTTGAAACACGAACAACAAATTACAGAAATGCTGGCCGATATCTTTATTGATTTATACACAGCAGAAAGCACCGTTGTACGTGCACAAAAAATAATGGATATAGGAAATCAGGATCGAACTGTTAACAGCATTGCAAAAATCTTTACTGCTGAAATGGTCTTGAGATTGTTGAATTTGTCACTTACAGCTTTGAATGGCATTTATGGGGGACAGACCACACCCATCGTGTTCGACCAAATGCGGAATTTTCAGGCAAAAATGCTCATGCCAACAGATATTGTCAATCTAAAACGTGACGTCGCCCAAAGAATATTTAATCAAAAAGAATATCCATTTTAGGAGTTAACTATGAGTACAAAATCAGTCATTATCGATGCTGTCAGATCACCAATTGGTGTAAAAAACGGTCAATTGGTTGGCATGCGGCCCGATGATCTCACTGCCCAAGTCATTAAAGGACTATTGGCTCGGAATGAAAAAGTGAAGCCGGAAGATATTGAAGATGTGGTGGTGGGATGCGCTTTCCCCGAAGGTCCCCAAGGAATGATTATTGGCCGGTCAGTCGCTGTTCTTGCTGGGATTCCGAAAGAAGCAGGCGGAAAAGTAGTGAACCGTTTTTGCGGATCTGCCATGGATGGTCTCCACCAAATGAGCACCGCCATCGAATGCGGTGATATTGATGTAGGCATTGCGGCTGGAGTAGAAGATATGTTTTCTATTCCACCGGGGGGGTTTGCGCCAGATTTCCATCCGGAACTGGCTGAACATGAATATTATATCGGGATGGGAGAAACAGCAGAAAATCTCGCTAACGACAGCAATATTTCGCGAGAAGATCAGGATGACTTTTCAATCAGTTCTCATGAAAAAGCCTTAAAGGCCTACACGGATGGAAAATTTGATAATGAATTAATTCCCATCGATGTTTATGGTGAAACAACAGTCCAAAAAGATGAAGGCCCCCGGGAACCGAATGTAGAAAAAATCAAAAGCCTGAACCCCGCATTTATCGAAGGCGGTACCGTAACGGCCGCCAGTAGTAGCCCCTTTTCCATTGGCGCATCAGCAATTCTCATCACCAGTGCGGCATATGCAGATAAGCATGGTCTAACTGTCCGTGCCGAAATTGTCAGTCGTGCCATTGCCGGCGTAGACTGGACGCGTATGGGTGCCGGACCATTACCTGCCACAGAAAAAGCACTAAAAAAAGCCGGGTTAAGCATGGACGACATTGAAACAATCGAATTAAACGAAGCTTTTGCCGCCCAATCTTTATATGTGATCCGAGAAGGCGGCTGGGATATGGATAAAATAAATCTCAATGGCGGAGCGATCGCTTTGGGTCATCCATTGGGTTGCTCCGGAACCCGCATCATCGGCACCTTAATTAATGTGATGGAACAGCGGGATACCCACCTCGGTTTGGCAACTATGTGTATTGGCAGTGGTCAAGGCATTGCTACCATTATAAAGAGATAATGAGTTTGATGAAAATCAAAGAACCATTTAGTGCTATTTCCCATACCATAGGTGCTATTTTAGCCATCATAGCTTTGATCCTTTTGATTCAAGAATCGATTGATCCTATAAAACCTTGGCACATTGCAGCATTTTCAGTATTTGGGACAGGCATGTTTCTTCTATACACGGCTAGTGCAATTTATCATTGGCTCCCCGTTTCACCAAAAATTGTAAAAAAACTGCGAACGTTAGATCATGCCATGATTCATGTTCTCATTGCCGCAACATATACACCGGTATGCCTTATTCCTTTACGGGGCGTATGGGGTTGGAGTTTGTTTGGCGTTATTTGGGGATTGACAATTTTTGGTATTCTGCTCAGAATTTTTTGGAAAAGCATACCTGATTGGTTTTCACTCACGTTTTATATTTTTATGGGTTGGCTATCTATCATTGCTATTTGGCCAATGATTCAAACGCTGCAGGTTGGTGCTTTGGTCTGGATTTTTATAGGCGGATTTTTCTATACAGTCGGCGCCATCATTCACGGGCTGAATAAGCCCAATCCGATACCTAAAATATTTGGTGCACACGAAATATTTCACGTTTGTGTAATGCTGGGCAGTTTTGCCCACTTTATGTGCATGTACAATTACATCACACTATTTGACTAAAGAAAGAGGATCTCATGTCACAATCAATAGAAAAAGTTGCTGTATTGGGCGCCGGAGTTATGGGGGCACAGATTGCAGGCCATTTTGCCAATGCGGGCATCCCTGCACTCCTGTTTGATATTAATCAGGAATTGGCACAAAAGGGAGCAGACGGCCTCACAAAGATGAAACCTGCTCCTCTTTATAAGCCAAAAAATTCAAATTTAGTTGAGGCATGTAATTATGACGATCATCTGGAAAAACTGGGTGATGTTGATCTGGTGATCGAAGCAGTAGCAGAACGCCTTGATATTAAACATACCGTATATAACAACATTATACCACATCTAAAAGATTCGGTTATCTTGACTTCAAATACATCTGGAATTCCTCTCGGTGATCTTATTACGGTTCTACCCGATCACCTGAAAAAACGATTCATGATTACACACTTTTTTAATCCCCCCCGATATATGCGGCTTTTAGAATTGGTGAAAGGTCTGGAAACCGATGATGCGGTGTATAATATGATTGCTGAATTTGGTGAAGACGTCCTTGGGAAGGGAATTGTCCATGCTAAGGATACACCTAATTTCATTGGAAATCGAATTGGTGTATTTGGAATGGCTGTAACCATGAATACGGCTATAGAACAAGGACTTACTGTAGAAGAAGTAGATAAATTAACAGGTACTGTTGTAGGGCGGGCAAAAAGCGCAACCTTTCGAACGGCGGATATCGTGGGTTTAGATACGATGATCAATGTTCAAGGCACATCTTATGACAACCTTCCTGACGACGAAGAACGGGAAGAATTCATAATTCCTGACTTTCTTCAACAATTGGTTGATAAGGGAAACCTTGGTGCTAAAACCAAAGCAGGATTTTATAAGAAAACAGATGATGGAATACTTTCATTAGATCTGAAAACAGGTGAATATGGTCCCCAAAAGAAAGTGCGATTTGACGGCTTCCGACTGGCAAAAGACAGGCAAAAATCCGGAGACAAAATCAAAGCAATGGCCTATAGTGATGATAGGGGCGGAAAATTTTTCTGGGAAGTTTTATCCAGAACTTTGATCTATTCTGCCAATCGTATTCCTGAGATTAGTGACGATATTATCAATATTGATAATGCCATGAAATGGGGATATGGCTGGGAAGCAGGTCCATTTGAAGTGTGGGACAACATCGGTGTTCGTGAAGCCACGACACGTATGGAAAATGATGGTAAAAAAGTCCCCAAATGGGTCAAGGATATGCTGGCATCCGGGCGAGAATCATTTTATGAAGCGAAAGACGGTTGTCTCACTTATTATGACGTATTAACAAATTCAGTGAAAACTGAATCTTGTGGAGAAAAATCTATCAATCTCAATCTTCATAAAACGAGTGGCCATGTTGTAAAAAGAAATTGGAGTGCCAGCCTCATTGATCTTGGTGATGGTGTCCTCAATGTAGAATTTCACTCTGTCCTGCAACCGGTATTAAACCCGATTGATGGTTCTGTGGGAATGACAATCCAGGAAGGGATGGATCTATTGGATGCGGGAAAATACAAGGCAATGGTCATTGGACATCAAGGTGCCAACTTTTGTGCCGGGGCAAATTTGGCCGGAATTTTACAAGTATGTGAAGATAAAGATTGGGACAAACTGGAAGATGCTGTAAAACAGCTTCAAGATTTAACACAGCGAATTCGTTTTTCAAAATCGCCGGTGATTGCCGCACCTCATCATCTCACTTTGGGTGGTGGATTTGAACTCATAGGTCCTGCTGCACATCGGGTGGCACTAGGTGAATTATACGTTGGGTTGGTGGAAGTGGGGGTGGGTTTGATCCCTGGTGCAGGCGGAAACCTTCGTATGATACTTAACTTAATGGAAAACAGTGGTAAAGGGAGAATGAACGCTTTTCAAGTATCACAAAAAGCGTTTGAGACTATTGGTTTTGCCAAAGTGGCCACCAGTGCCGATGAGGCTAAGTTTGTCGGATACTTACTTAAAACAGATACGATTGTTCTCAATAATGATCAGCGTATTTATGCTGCAAAGCAAAAAGCAATAGAGATTGCAGAGGGGTATGAACCTCCCCAATATCGAGAAGATCTAAAATTACCCGGAACAGGGGGTCGCACAGCCATGGCAATGGCAATCAAGGGATTCAAGGTACAAGGTAAAATTTCTAACCATGATGAATTTATTGCTAAAAAATTGGCATATGTTCTAACAGGAGGAGACAAAGCAGGCCTCACAAAAACAGTTGATGAACAATACTTGTTGGATATTGAACGGGAAGCTTTTGTTTCTTTAGCAGGCGAAAAATTATCCCAGGATCGCATCGGTTATATGCTGAAGAAAGGGAAACCACTTAGAAATTAATTTCAATACTTAATGGTCATTAAAG
>JAPYOT010000094.1 GCA_029938045.1 Fidelibacterota bacterium
GATTCGATAATTTCACCCTTTCCACCGGTCATTGATTTTTTAGGCTTTGCCATTAATCCGCGCATTCCTGCCAACTGTTTAATTTGGTCCTGACTTCCTCGAGCACCGGAGTCTGCCATCATATACACGGGGTTAAATCCTTGATCATTTGACTCCATTCCGTTCATCATTTCGGCAGCGACGTCATTCGTTGCATGCGTCCAAATATCAATAACTTTATTATACCGTTCTCCATCTGTTAATACGTGGCGTTTAAACTTATCTTGAATACCATCCACTTCTTTTTGTGCTGCATCAATAATTTCGTGCTTTTTATCCGGAATTAAAATATCGCTAATTGCAATAGATATCCCGGCTTTAGTGGCCGCATCAAATCCAATATTTTTCAATTTATCTAAAAAAGTGACTGTCTTTTGATTCCCGGCTTTTAGATATGTTTCATTTACCAATTTACTCAGACGCTTTTTATCAATTAAATCATCAACATAGCCTACCTCTTCAGGAAGAATATTATTTATAATCACTCGACCTACAGTCGTATCCTTATACCAAAGACCATTGTGGCGGACATTGATAATTGCATTATCATCAACGGCCTTATTTTCATTCGCGAGCAAAACTTCTTCAAACGATCCAAAATATTTACCTTCGCCCTTTGCCCCTGTCCGTTTTCGTGTGAGGTGGTAGGTTCCTAATACCATATCCTGCGATGGGAGTGCTAATGGTTTACCATTCGCCGGATGCAATATATTATGACTTGAAAGCATTAACATCCTTGCTTCCATTTGAGCAGCCAAAGACAAAGGAACATGAACCGCCATTTGGTCTCCATCAAAGTCTGCATTAAAAGCTGCACATACTAATGGATGTATTCGGAGTGCTTTTCCATCAACCAATACAGGTTGAAACGCTTGAACGCCTAATCGATGAAGTGTAGGCGCACGATTCAATAGCACTGGATGATCTTGAACCACATACTCAAGAACTTTATAAACAATGGGATCCTTTTCTTCAATCAATAGCTTCGCGCTTCGTGGGGTTTGCGCATATCCACGGGCCATCAATTCATTGATCATGTGTGGTTTAAAAAGTTCTAATGCCATATCTTTAGGCAATCCACATTCGTGTAGATTTAACTCTGGACCAACCACAATAACTGAACGGCCGGAATAATCAACACGTTTTCCCAATAAATTTTGACGAAATCTTCCCGTTTTACCGCGAATCATATCTGAAATTGATTTCAATGGGCGCCTTGTACCACTTCGGATAGCCGTTTTACGACGACTATTATCAAACAACGCGTCAACAGATTCTTGAAGCATCCGTTTTTCGTTCCTTAAAATCACATCTGGCGCTTTGATTTCCATTAATTGTTTCAATCGATTATTTCGTATAATAATACGACGATATAAATCATTTAAATCACTGGCAGCAAAACGGCCACCATCTAATGGAACAAGCGGCCTAAGTTCTGGTGGTATAACCGGCAGGATGGATACGACCATCCATTCAGGTTTATTTACTTTTTTAACAGTGGTAATATCCACCAAAAATGTTTTGACTACTTTTAGACGCTTAAGAGCATCTTGGCGTTTCTGTTTGGACTTGGAAGTTTTAAGTACATCTTCCAATTCACGACGAAGTTCAACCAAATTCATTCGCGATAACATTTCCTTGAGTGCTTCACCCCCCATAGTGGCATAGAAAAAGTCTTCATTATCGCGCTCTTCTTCACCAACCGCATCAAAGCCGTATAGTTTTTCCAGTTCTAAATACTCTGGCTCATCAATCATCTCAAATTGTTCTTTATCACTTTTTCCTGGTTCAATCACTAAAAACTGTTCATAGTAAACAACTCTTTCCAAATTTTTCGTACTGATTCCAGCGAGATAACTAAGTTTCGAAGGAATTGATCGTAAATACCAAATGTGTACTACGGGTACAGCCAAAGTAATATGACCCATCCGCTCACGTCTTACTTTTTTTCGCGTCACCTCAACGCCACAACGATCACAAATAATACCCCGGTATCGGATGCCTTTATATTTACCGCAGTGACATTCATAATCTTTTACTGGACCAAATATTTTTTCACAGAATAAACCATCTTTTTCTGGTTTATATGAACGATAATTGATGGTTTCAGGTTTTAATATTTCACCATAAGATTTCTGTAATGTACTCTCGGGTGAAGCCAATCCAATCGTTATGGATGAAAAGCCTTTTGATGTATCTATTTTATTCGTTTGAATGAAGGTCAAAATAATTCTCCCTTAGTCTAATTCGATGTCTAAGTTAAGTCCCTGTAATTCCTTGATGAGCACGTTGAACGACTCGGGTACTCCGAACGCCGGCAAAGCTTCTCCTTTTACAATCGCATTATATGCTTTAGATCGGCCATCAACATCATCTGATTTGATCGTCAAAATCTCCTGCAAAGTATGCGCCGCGCCGTATGCTTCTAATGCCCAGCATTCCATTTCACCAAAACGCTGACCGCCAAATTGCGCCTTTCCACCAAGCGGCTGCTGTGTTACCAGTGAATATGGCCCTGTGGAACGTGCATGCATTTTGTCATCTACCATGTGACTTAGCTTCATCATATAAATAGTACCAACTGTTACAGGATTATCAAGTTTTTCACCAGTACGACCATCTATTAGCGTCGTTTTCCCCGTAATAGGTAAGTCTGCTTTTCTGAGTTCTGCTTCTACTTCACCTGGCGTAGCACCATTAAAAACAGGTGTTGAATAGCGGACACCCAATACTTCTCCAGCCCATCCCAGCATTGTTTCATATAACTGGCCTAAGTTCATGCGAGAAGGTACTCCCAGTGGATTTAATACAATATCAACCGGGGTTCCATTTTCCAGAAAGGGTAAATCTTCTTCAGGTACTACCGTTGCTACCACACCCTTATTTCCGTGACGCCCGGCCATTTTATCGCCTACCTGTATTTTCCGCTTATTGGCAATATCTACCTTTGCCAACTTAAGAATTCCAGGTTGAAGCTCATCTCCAACACGTAGTTTAAATACATTTTTTTCTAATGTTTCTTCTAAGACCCGCCACTCTTTCCAGAAGGATCGCCACACAGCTTTAATCCTTCTCCATGACTGTTTGTCTTCTACCCATGTTTTATCTTGAGAAAA
>JAPYOT010000036.1:0-9072 GCA_029938045.1 Fidelibacterota bacterium
ATACAAAAAGTGGGTAAACTGGGCGGTTCCGGTGGTGTAATCTGTATTGATGCCAAAGGAAATATTGCCATGCCTTTCAATACCAAAGGCATGTACCGGGGCTATATCAAAAGTGATGGGAAGGCCGTTACTTTAATTTATAAAAACGATTAATACTCCATTCTAAACCACACAATACTACGAGGCCTTTGTTGAAATACAGATTTCACTGGAATAAGTGGACGCGCAAAACCCATTATTGGGGTGCTTTCCTTATTTTTATTCCCATTATTATTATTATTGGAACGGGGATTTTACTCCAGGTTAAAAAAGAGATTAATTGGATTCAGCCAACAACAACCATTGGTAAGATAAAAAATAATCCCTCCATTTCTTTTGATGAAATTCTTACCATTGCAAAAACGGTTCCAGACGCGGAAATTCACAGTTGGGAAGATATTGATCGCTTAGATGTCCGAATTCAGGCAGGAATGGTAAAAGTTCGCAGTAAAAATAATTGGGAAATTCAAATTGATACCCAATCGGGCACAATCCTTCAGCAAGCTTATCGACGATCCGATATTATTGAATCCATTCATGATGGATCCTGGTTCCATGATAAAGTGAAACTCTGGATTTTTCTCCCGACAGGAGTTGTTCTCTTTATTTTATGGATCACAGGTGTTTATATGTTGATTCTACCCTATATTGTTAAATGGAAACGAAATTTAAAATAATGAAATATATTGTTTCATTATTAGTTTGTTTTATGATTTCATGTGCCGCGCCCACATATGATATTATAATCAATAACGGAGAAATTGCTGATGGAAGTGGGGGTGATCTTATATATGCCAACCTTTATATTAAGAATGGGAAGATTATTTTGGTGGGAGATCAACCCAATGCTACAGCGTTCGAAATCATAGATGCTACCGGATTGGTGGTTTCCCCTGGATTTATCGATATGCATACTCATACTGAGCGAAAAAGTTTAGATTTTCCACCTGTTGAAAATTATCTTCAGCAGGGGGTCACAACCATGGTAGGTGGTAATTGCGGTTCCTCTCCTTTCCCTATCGGTGATTTCTTTGCAAAAACAGATTCTACCGGTATTGGTCCCAATTTAGCACTCCTTGTTGGGCATAATACCATACGCCAGGAAGTTATGGGCACTGAAAACCGTTTGGCTACAGAAACAGAAATAAAGGAGATGCAAACGTTGGTTCAGTCCGCCATGGAGGATGGTGCTTTTGGGATGTCTACGGGATTAAAGTATATCCCCGGGGCCTATTCCAATTTGGACGAGGTTGTGGCTCTTGCTTCAGTTGTATCTGAGAATGATGGGTTTTATGCAACCCATATGCGGGAAGAAGGAATTGGATTACTTGAATCTGTAAAAGAAGCGATTGATATTGGGAAACAAGCAAACTTACCCGTACAAATCTCTCACCACAAAGCAGTAGGTAAGTCTATGTGGGGCCAAAGTATTAAAACACTTGATATGGTAGATAATGCACGTAAAGAAGGATTGGAAATTTCCCTAGATCAATACCCTTATACGGCCACAAGTACGACCCTTAAAGTGGTATTCCCTGCTTGGTCATTAGCCGGCGGACATGAAAGATTAAAAGAACGACTAGATGATCCCATTCAACGGAAAAAAATAAAAGATGGTATTGTGTGGAATATCGTTTATGATCGAGGCGGCGGCGATCCGGCCAGTATTGTGGTCGCAAGTTATCCAACCGAACCTCGTTTGAATGGAATGAATCTGGCTAAAATTACCCAATCGAAAGGATTTGACCCCACGCCGGTAAATGCAGCTGAAGTTTTGATGGATATGGTATATGCTGGCAATGGATCCGGGATTTATCACTGTCTTAATGAAAATGATGTCCGGAGAATCATGGCTCACCCCCAAGTCATGCATGCCTCAGATGGAAGTACAATTCAATTAAATCATGCACAGCCTCATCCGAGAAATTATGGGACCTTCCCTCGTGTACTTGGATTGTATGTTCGAAAACTTAATGTAATCTCTTTGGTAGAAGCGATACGGAAAATGACCAGTCTCCCTGCTTCAATCTTGGGCCTATCAAATCGAGGAAAAATAAAAAAAGAATATGTGGCTGATTTGGTAATTTTTAATCCTGAAACCATTATAGATAAGGCAACGTGGGATAAACCCCATCAATATCCATCGGGGATTTCTTGGGTGATTGTGAATGGTAAAGTTGCCATTGATCATGGAGAATGGACAAAAATTTTATCAGGAAAGGTATTAAAAAGACATGAATAAAAGAAAATTAAGTAGAATCATTATGACCCTACTCTTGCTCATAACAGCAGGTTTGGGATCTCACCCCCGCCCTGTCTATGGGAAAAACGGTATGGTGGTTTCAACCAGCCGCCAGGCCTCTCAAGTGGGGATTGATATCCTTAAGAATGGCGGGAATGCGGTAGATGCAGCTGTTGCGGTTGGTTTTGCTTTAGCTGTTACGTCCTCCTCAAATGGGAATATTGGCGGTGGCGGCTTTATGGTTGCTCGATTCGCCGATGGAAAAACCTTTACGTTGGATTACCGGGAAATGGCACCGGCCAAGGCCCACCGGGATATGTACCTTGATGAAAAAGGGGATCCCATCAAAGGAAAATCCCTGCTTGGCCATTTGGCATCTGGTGTACCGGGATCTGTCGATGGACTCCTCAAAGCCTGGCGCGATCATGGCTCCGGGAATATATCCTTGAAGCAAGTATTAGCTCCGGCCATTAAATTAGCAGAAAAAGGATTTGATTTAACCTATTATGAAGCAGAGCGATTTAATCGGAGTAAAGAGCGGTTAAGCCAGCATCCTGAAACAAAAAGAATTTTTACCCGGGATGACCGGGTATGGGAAATAGGCGATTTTTTTATTCAGAAGGATTTGGCTAAAACTTTGAAACGCATTTCCAAAAAAGGTCGAAATGGTTTTTATATGGGAAAAACGGCCGATCTAATAGTGGCGGAAATGGAAATAGGCGGCGGATGGATTACCCATAAAGATTTGGAAAATTATGAATCTAAGTATCGAGATCCAATCAAGGGATCCTTTGAGGATATTGATATCATTTCCATGGGGCCACCGAGCTCTGGAGGAATTTTACTGGTTCAAATGCTCAATATGGTGAATGAAATTCAAAAAAGGTCAAAAGAATTCCCCATTGATTTCAGTTGGAATTCATCCGATTATATTCACACTATAATAGAAATTGAAAGGCGGGCGTATGCGGACCGCGCAGAACACATAGGCGATGTTGATTTTTGGGATGTTCCCACTGATATGTTACTTTCAAAATCTTATGCCAAACAAAGAATCAATCAAATTGATCTGTCCAAGGCTACGTCTTCTCAATTGGTAAAGCATGGAGATGGCCCTATCAAAGAAAGCGAAGAAACCACTCATTATTCTGTGGTAGATAAAGATGGAAATGCTGTTTCTGTAACTACAACCATAAACTGGGGGTATGGTAGTGGTGTTACCGTCACCGGTGCTGGATTTTTACTCAATAATGAAATGGATGATTTCTCCATTAAACCGGGTGTCCCCAATGTATTTGGATTATTGGGTAATGAAGCAAATAAAATTGAAGCAAAAAAGAGACCACTTAGTTCTATGACACCAACCATAGTATTAAAAAATGATAAACCCTTTTTAGTCCTCGGCACACCAGGTGGGTCAACCATTATTACCACTGTTCTTCAAAATATTTTAAATGTTACCCTTCACGAAATGGACATAAAAGAAGCTGTTTCATCTCCACGATTCCATCATCAATGGTTGCCGGATATGGTATTCTATGAAAAGTATGGGTTATCCAGTGATATCATTGAAAACTTGAATGGTCGTGGCCATGATATGAAATTGCGTGGAAATATCGGCGAAGCCAATGGCATAATGATTGATGAAAAAGGCTATTGGGGTGGTGCAGATTCTAGAGGTGAAAATACAGCGATTGGCTATTAATATTTTAAGTTAAATCCTTTACGGCCAATTGGCCACATCCCGCATCAATGTCGGTTCCCTTACTCCATCGTACTGTCACCGTAAATGGCGCATGTTTGAGCGAATGTAGAAAAGCGCGAATTTTATCTTCTTTTGGACGGTTGTACTTTCCCCCGATTTCATTATAAGGAATCACATTCACTTTACAGGGCAGTGAACGAAGTAAATCAATAAGTCGTTCACCATCTTCTGGAGAATCATTCACATCTTTAAGAAGTACATATTCAAATGTAATAAACCGGCGAATTTTTTTATGGTAATAATGGGCGGATTCAATAAGTGATTTTAAAGAATGCGTCTTTGTTAATGGCATTATGGTATTTCTACTTTTTTCATCCGTTCCATTTAAACTGATTGCTAATTTATATTTATGATCCTCATCAGCCAATTGTCGGATTTTTGGTACTATTCCCGCTGTAGATATGGTAATTCTTCTGGCACCAAATCCCATTTCTTGGCTCAATATTCTGGCAGCTTCTATGACACTTTTATAGTTTAAAAAGGGCTCCCCCATTCCCATAAAAACAACATTTGTGATTCGAGATTTTGACTGGGTTTGTAGATGAATCACCTGATCCACTATTTCACCAACACTTAGATTTTTAATAAACCCCATGGATGCTGTGGCGCAGAATTTGCAATCAACTGCACATCCCACCTGGCTCGAAATACAAACGGTTGTTCGTTTTCTATCGTTCATCAATACCGATTCTATATTTTGTCCATCTAATGTCTCAAATAAATATTTTCGGGTAGATTTGGAGTCTGATCCACTTATTTTGATGATTCTCAATGGATGAAGCGGAATCATATTTTCAAGGTTATCCCGCAATGATTGAGGAAGGTTTTCCATTTCACCCCAACTGACCACACCATGATCATAAATCCAATTGTGGATTTGCTCTGCGCGGAAGGATGATTCACCCAATACTGTCAGAAGCGAATCAATTTCATTTGTATTTAATTCTAAATATGATTTTTTCATGGTATTATTTGGTTGAGATATGGGTTTGAATTTCTATCTTCCACAATAGTCTCACAAGACATTCGTGTTGTTTCATTAAGAGACAACTAGTAATTTTTTGCCCCATTTTATTTAAACAAGGACCCAAATGGAAAACAAAACCGATTTACAGTTACTCGAAAAATTAGATGATGTTAAAAGTCGCTTCTTCAGCGAAATTGCTAAATCTATCATTGGCCAAAAAGATGTGTTGAATCATATCCTCATAGCTCTCCTGTGTAAGGGGCATACTTTAATTGTTGGTGTACCTGGATTAGCGAAAACACTTATGATTAAATCCATGGCTGATTTGCTGGATTTAAGTTTTAGTCGGATTCAGTTTACACCAGATTTAATGCCCAGTGATATCACCGGGACAGAGGTGATTGAAGAGGATCAAACGACGGGAAAACGCAGTTTCCGCTTTTTTAAAGGTCCCGTTTTCGGCAATATTATTTTGGCCGATGAAATCAACCGTACACCGCCTAAAACACAAGCAGCATTACTCGAAGCGATGGAGGAACATAAGGTTACTGCGGCAGGAAACACCTATGATTTAGAGGAACCTTTCTTTGTCTTGGCCACTCAAAACCCCATCGAACAGGAAGGAACCTATCCACTCCCGGAAGCACAATTGGATCGCTTTATGTTTAATATATTAATTGATTATCCCACCCATGAGGACGAAGTCTCAATCGTCAAGGTAACAACTGCCCAGAAAGAATCAAAATTAAATCAAGTTATCTCCCGAGAAGAAATCCTGAAGTTTCAGGATTTGGTCCGGCGAGTCCCTGTGGCAGATAATGTCATTGAATATGCAGTAAATTTGGTTAGTGCAACACGTCCTGGAGAAAATGCACAAGATTTTATAAACGAATGGGTTGATTGGGGAGCCGGGCCCAGAGCATCTCAATTTTTAATATTAGGTGCCAAAGCAAAATCCATTTTAGATGGTCGCCCCACTGCAGATATTGATGATGTTAAATCACTTGCTTTACCCGTGTTACGTCATCGCGTATTGCCAAATTTTAATGCTGAAGCTGAAGGTATGAGTGTAGATGATATTATTAGCAAATTAATAAATTAATCGCATTCTAAAACTCAATTAAAAACCAAACATGAAACGTCAAACATCTAACGTGTTAGATAAACGAAAATATCTCGACCCAACGATGGTTGCAAAAATAGACAACATGGCGCTTCGAGCCCGCCTAGTCGTTGAAGGATATTTGATCGGCCAGCATAAAAGTCCTTATCATGGGTTCAGTGTAGAATTTGCGGAACATCGTGCTTACGGGCATGGAGATGAAATTCGTCATATTGATTGGAAGTTATACGGAAAGACGGATCGGTATTACGTAAAGCGTTATGAAGAAGAAACAAATCTTCGATCCTACATTTTGCTCGACACTAGTCAATCCATGACCTATAGCAGTGGGTCTATATCAAAACTGGAATACGCCAGTTATTTGTCCGCTGCCTTGACTCATTTAATGTTAAATCAAAGAGATGGAATGGGTTTGGTTTTATTCGACGAAAAAATACGAAAGTTTATTCCACCCCGGGCGTCTGCATCTCATGCAAATATAATCATGAGTGCATTAGACAATATAAACACCGGGAAAGATACACAGATTCGCACCACCTTGGATCACATGGCAGAACGGATAAAAAAACGTGGACTGGTAATATTGATTTCTGATTTACTAGATGATCCAGAGCAAGTATTGATGGGGTTAAATCATTTTAGACATAATAAACAAGAAATGATTGTTTTTCATCTATTGGATCGTCAGGAACACGATTTTCAATTTGGAGATCGAACAAAATTTAAAGATCTTGAAACAGGGGAAACAATCACAACTGAACCTTGGCATATTCGATCGGCATACCAGAAAGTCATTGAATCATTTCAGCGAAAATATCAATTGGGATGCCGAAACCAGCGAATAGATTATGTCCCCCTATTTACAGATCAGCCCTTGGATATTGCCCTGAATGAATATTTAAATAAACGAAAAAGAACCGGATAAAACAATCCCCTCAATATATAAATTAAGGGGATTTAAATATTTAATAGTGGTGGTTAAATAATCATCTACCCAACTTTTTTGACTTCTCAAAATAGCGGGTCGCCCCATCCATATCGCCTTGCTTAATTAACACACGCGCCATGCCTTTGTAATGTTCCGGGTTATCCGGCTCCAGCGCAATAAGTTCACGATAGAACTTGGAAGCCCTACGCCATTTCTCTGCATTTTCAAATGTTTGGGCCATACCCACCAAAGCTTCCGAATCATTAGGATTAAGATCATAGGCATACATAAAAGCATCTTCAGCTTCCTGAAAATGATCCAATTGCATATTCAGTACACCCAGGTTGAAATAGAGGTCAGATTTCCGCATTTTATCTGTTTCGGTCTTGATTGCAGCCTCAAAGGTTTCAACCGATTTTACTTTTTCACCCAAATCATAATATAATGTGGCTAATTGACGAATGGCTACCGTGTTGGAAGGGTCAATCTCAATTGCTTTTTTTACAAAAGTGACTGATTCCTCCTTGTTC
The DNA here is from genome assembly GCA_029938045.1 of Fidelibacterota bacterium. Lineage (GTDB taxonomy): Bacteria > Fidelibacterota > Marinisomatia > Marinisomatales > TCS55 > TCS55. Next base: position 7,595 of record JAPYOT010000036.1, read on the forward strand.
CCAGTTCGAGATAGAATTTGTCCCAGCGCTAAATTAGATTGAAAGTCATTTGGCATTATCTCCGTTGATTTCCTTGCATTGTGTACCGCCAATTCTTCATTCCCCAATTCAAAATAACAGGTGGCCAATATTGAATAGGTTTGACCTTGAGTCGTATCAACGTTTGCTGTTTCTTCAAACTTCTGTATGGCTTTTTCTAACGTTGATTTTTCTCTCGATGCTTTATATTCATTAAATAACCGGACAGCTGAATTATAGTTATCTGCCCAAAACATAGCTCGGTAATTCCGAACCATTTCACTGACAGGCCGGTCGGGTATTTTTTTATCAGGATCTGTTGCTATTGCCTGATCAAACATTTCATTCATTTGATTCCATTCCCCTTTTTTAGCATAAACATGATATCCAATTTGGATCATTACTTCAACATTATCCGGTTCAACTTCAAGTGCTTTAAAAAGAAACTCTTCCGCTCTCTCCCAATCTTCATTTTGGATGTATAGTTTAGCAGATGTGTACTCTTGAGATGGGCACCCCCAAAATGCTATACTCAAAACGGGTAATAATAATATTCGTTTACGAATGTTTAAAGACATGGATTCCTCTATATTTATTCTCGAAAATATCTCTGAAAATTAGGGTTGGTTTCTACTTTTTTCAAGAGGAAACCTCTTCAATCTTTATTTTGGCCAGGGAAGATCAACATTTAACTGTTTTATAACAGATTCTTCAAACTGTGCGCCCGGAATCTGAATAATTTCTTCAGCTAAATATCCACCAATTTCCCCTGCCGCCTTCCCACTATATCCTTTAGATAAGGCAGCTATGAATCCGGCTGCGAACATATCACCTGCGCCTGTTGAATCTTTCGCAATGATCGGGCGGGATGTAATTTTGCATAGATTACCACTCTCAATAACAAAACACCCTTCTTTCCCTAATTTGACGGCGGCTATATTCGCAATTTTCCCCAATGAATTCGCTGCTGCATTTATATCCTTTGTATCAAATAAAATTGATAATTCTGCCTGGTTGGCGAAAACGACGTCTGCTTCCTCTTCTATTAAGGTTAAAAATGCATCCCTATATCGCTGGACTGCAAATGGATCAGCTACATCAAAAATTACCTTTATTCTATTCTCTTTTGCGATTGAGAGCGCATGCTTAATAGCAGATTTTTGGGAATCTGTATCCCACATGTATCCTGTAAAATAAAAAATATCTGCCTTTGCCAATAATGATTCATCAATATCTGCAATTGAAAAATCCTGACACATACCCAAATGAGTGTTCATGGTTCTTTCACCATCCGGTGTCACAAGAATTATACTGGAACCAGTTGGTCCATCACCTATTACTAACCGTGAGATAATTCCATATTTTTCAACTTGAGCTTTATATATTTCCCCAAATTTATCATTTCCTATTTTACCAGAGATGACGCCCGTGATTTCTAATCCGGCACAAGCGACAAGTGT
>JAPYOT010000036.1:9172-17315 GCA_029938045.1 Fidelibacterota bacterium
CTATTTTACCAGAGATGACGCCCGTGATTTCTAATCCGGCACAAGCGACAAGTGTATTTGGTGCGGACCCTCCAGGATGATAAATGGGCGACAAATTTTTAAGGTAACTCATAATTTCTTTTTGTCTATTTTCATCAACAAGATGCATAATTCCCTTGTCTACACCAAGGTTTTTTAAATCTTGGTCCTCAACATTCATGACAACATCTATCAATGGGTTTCCAATCCCGAAAATGGTGACCTTACTTAATTTCATTTATTATGCTTATGTTAATCTGGAAAAAAATTATTGTAATTTAGGAAATGGTTACTGTACTTGTCCCAGAAACCTACTTTCCATTCCGATTAGTTTACATGGCTTGGATAACTGAATTCAAGCTAGATTTTGAGATTTCTATGACGATTAATTTTATTCTATTAATAATTTATATTTTCTTGCCTAATGACGGACATAAAAGGTATATTGTGATATAATGGGCTCCAAAACCTTTGCAATAATCACGGATGTACATTCTAATGTTGATTCATTGAAGCATTCAATTTCAATTATCAATGAACGGAAAAATATTGACCAAATTATTTGTTTGGGTGATTGCTTCGCCCTGGGCCCAGACCCAATTAACACATTAGAATTATTAAAAACACTTCCCAATTGTATTTTTATTCGAGGGAATCACGATCGATACCTATTGGAAAAATTATGGACTCAAGAAAGACCAACCCTCGAAGGTATGTCTCCCGATGATCCTTTTTGCCAAGCTATTGTAGCCAATGAAGAATGGACAGCCAATGAACTGGGAGATGCCGGTGTTGATTTTTGTTCCGCCATGCGTATTGCCTATCGTGAAATCATTGGAAATACTTTAGTTGAATTCACCCACGCATGGTATCAACGGGACGATCAACCACCATCTATGGACGAAGCTTTAGCATGGCGGAATCACGTGGCATCGGCCCTTCCGGAAATTGAACAATATATTTTTATACATGGCCATGTCCATATTCCTCGAAATGAAACAAAAGAAAATTTAACAATTCTTTGCCAAGGAGCCACAGGATTGCCGTTCGATGAAGATCCCCGGGGCGCCGTTGCTTTTCTTTCTGTTGGAGATAAATTTCAATGGGATGTTATTCGATATGATTATAATAAATCGAATACCATTGATTTACTGGAAAAACGGCAACCACCATTTTACCAAAATTTACAAAATACCATTCGATACGCTTCCATACGAAACGACCTTTAAGGTCAATCTCAATTCCATGTAATTTCTTTTTCTCAATTGTCATAAAATTATGCCATATTTCGATCATAGTGCCACCACGCCGATTCATCCCAAAGTTTTGAAAAAAATGATGGATGTGGCTCAGCATAATTTTGGGAATCCATCCAGCGTTTATGCTTCCGGGAGAAAATCCAACGCCATTATACAAGAAGCTCGACGAACAATCGCCACTGCTATCCATGCATCCCCATCAGAGATTATCTTTACTGGCGGCGGCTCCGAAGCAAACAACATGGTATTGTGGTCTTTAATTCAATCGAATAAAAAACATGTGGTTACCTCTTCCATTGAACATCCAGCTATTCTCACAGTTCTGGAAAAACTGGAACCCTTGGGAATTACATTTACAGTTCTCCCCGTAAATCACCAAGGACGAGTTAATCCGAAAATATTAGAAAAGTCTATTCAACCTGACACAGGTTTAATATCAATCATGATGGCCAATAATGAAGTTGGGACGATACAACCCATCACCGAACTCATAGAAATAACCCATAATCATGAGATCCCATTTCATTCAGATGCGGTACAAACATTAGGGAAAATTCCCCTTTCAGTACAGAATATTCAGGCAGATTTTATAAGTTTTTCAGCCCATAAACTCTATGGACCCAAGGGAGTTGGGTTTTTATATAAAAGAAAGGGGGTTCCTCTGAGTCCTCTCATTATTGGAGGTGGTCAGGAGGGAAAGCATCGTGCTGGGACGGAAAATGTTTCAGGAATTGCCGGGATGGGAGAAGCGGCTAGACTGGCCTCAGAAAATTTATCCAAACGCATGAACCATCTTGAAGCATTAGAAACTGTATTCATCACACATTTGAACCGTGAATGCCACAATGCTGTAATTAATGGATGCCCAAACCATCATTTACCTGGCGTTATCAGTGCATCCTTCCCTGGTTATAAAAGTGATATCCTGCTGGCAAAGTTAGATCGCTTAGGCATGGAAGTTTCCAGTGGTTCTGCTTGTGGATCGGGATCCATCAAACCTTCGCCTGTTTTGGAAGCAATGGGTATTTCTGACTCACAAAACATTTCCACCCTTCGATTCAGTTTCGGCCGTGATAACACAGAAAAAGAAGTGATCAAACTCGTGAAGGCCTTGGGTCAATTCGCCAATGGGTGACCGAATCATCGTTGGAATCAGTGGCGGTGTGGACAGTTCTGTCACCGCCCTCCTTCTTCAAAAACAAGGCTATGACGTGGAATGTGTTTTCATGAAAAACTGGGAGGGAGATGAGGACGAATTTTGCACAGCTGAAGAAGATTATAAAGACGCCCTTTCAGTGTGTGATCATTTAGGATTGCCTCTTCGCAGTGTGAGTTTTTCTCAGGAATACTGGGATACGGTATTCAAATATTTTATTGATGAGTATAAAAAAGGACGTACGCCGAATCCGGATGTGTTGTGCAACCGTGAAGTCAAATTCAAGGCTTTCATGGATTATGCCTTAGAATTGGGGGCAGAAAAAATTGCCACAGGACATTATTCGATCATAAATGAATCGAATAGCGGTTTTAAACTTTTCAAAGGAATGGATCCGGGAAAAGATCAAAGTTATTTCCTTTATTTACTCGATCAAGACGCGTTGTCAAAAAGTATGTTTCCTATTGGTGAGATTGAGAAAAAAGACGTTCGTAAATTGGCAGAAGAATCGGGTTTAGTTAATCATGCTAAAAAAGATAGTACAGGTGTATGTTTTATCGGGGAGCAGAAATTTTTCAAAGAATTTCTGAAAAAATATATTCCTACAAATCCCGGTTTAATTGAAACGATCGATGGAAAAGTATGCGGAAAGCATGATGGTCTCATGTATTATACCATGGGTCAGCGAAAAGGGCTTGGCATCGGTGGTGGATATGGCAACCAGGAAGCGCCATGGTTCGTGGCGGAAAAAGATTTAGAGCGAAATGTCCTTATTGTGGCTCAGGGGCATGATCATTCTTCCCTCTATCACAAACAGTTAATGGCAGATCAGGTTCATTGGATTAATGGATCCGTCCCCGAAAATTTGTCAGGGATATCCGCTAAAATTAGATATCGTCAAGCTGATCAAATATGTGAAATAACTGAATTATCAGTAAACCGATGTACCGTGCGATTTGATAAACCGCAATTTGCAATCACTCCGGGACAGTCTATTGTCTTTTATCTTGGGAATGAATGTCTCGGTGGAGCTGTGATAGAGAATAGAAGTTCTCATTGAAAAAAATCAAAATTGACTGGAACAAATACTATCTTTTCTTTGTATTTTAAGTGTAACTATGAAGCTGATCATTAAAGGAATAACGACTTTTGCTCTACTTTCTGCTTTGGCATTCGGACAATTTCGTTCCCAATTGCCAACCCAGAGTGTTCCGGTAAACACACGTGGGCTATCCCACGCCCAGGGATTATCCTTACTGGATCCTAGTCGCTTTTCCATGAACCATAATTTTGGAATGAATATGATGAGTTTTGGTGGCCAATCGATGTCAGTAGGTGCTTATACCAATCAAATGAATTATATGATAAAGGATAATTTGAATCTGTCTACCCAATTTAGCTTAGCCTCACCCATGGGTGGTGTTAACCCCTATGCAAAAAACGGATTCGGTGGTTCCCAGCTTTACTATGGCGCCAGCTTAGATTATCAACCCACAGAAAATATTTTTGTGAAATTCAGCATGAATAATTATCCCAGATATGGTTATGCCAGACCATACTCCAGCCTATATCATACGCGATAGTGGCCAAGTTAAAACGCCGTAAATCATCCAAATTATTTTCACGTCCCCCTAAAAAATCCCGGGGAGGGAAACAACGAATGGGCTTGGTCAATACAGGGATTGCTGTCATGTCTCTTTTATTGGTTGCATTTATATTTTCTTTTTCTGGAAGACAAACCCAAAGTGGTGTCCCCATAGAAATTAAATTCCCTTCCTTACCAGACACTCCCAAATTGGCTCTTGATATTTATGAAGAAAATCCAGTATTTGAGGTTGAAATTGAAATATTAAATGGCTGTGGTGAACCAGGTCTTGCAGCAAAATTTTCAGATTTATTAAGAAAAAAACAAGTGGATGTGGTCCGTTCTGAGAATGCGGACCATTTTGAATATGAAAAAACAATACTCATTCAAAGAAACGAAAATGTAGAAGGTATGAGATATGTTGCAGATGCATTGGGTTTTGATATTGAAAATAATGAACATATTATAACGTCAATTGATCCAAATATAGATGTTGATCTCACCTTGATTATTGGTAAAGATTATCATTCGATATCGCCGATTCAATCTTATTTAAATTATTAAACTTAGTCCATTGACAAAGACTTCACCCGCTGCCACTATCACTTCCAGTGAATTGGCAGCACAAATTGCACAATTATCATTGGATATGAAGGGGGATCAAATCCTCAGCCTTGATGTGAAAAAATTGACAAGCATTACCGATTACTTTATTATTTGTTCAGCAGATACGGATATTCAAGTGAAAGGAATTGCTGATTCCATTCGGAAAAACACGTTTCATAAACCTATCCGTACTGAGGGGTATGAACAATTAAATTGGATATTGCTTGATTATATTGATGTGATAGTCCATATCTTTCGAACCACCGAACGAAATTATTACGAGATTGAAAAACTTTGGGCTGATGCGCCCACTACTGAATATTCAGATGACGATTTTACCACAGTTAATTCAATCGCTGGCTGATTCCCTTTCTGCCCTTGGGCTTCCAAAGCGGGATATAAAGCTATCTCCTCCAAATAATCCTGATTTTGGTGATTTTGCAACCAATGTGGCCCTCACCCTTACAAAAGATGCAGGGATAACGCCCATTCAAATTGCAAATAATATCAAGGATCATCTTGATGTTTCAGAAACGCTTATTGAAGAAATTACCGTTACGCCACCCGGATTTATCAATTTCAAAATAGCTCCGACCTATTATTACCAAATTTTATCCGAAATATTAACAAACAATCAATTTGGGCGTGGTCTTTCCGGCAAAGGCAAAAAAGCCAATGTAGAATTTGTGAGTGCAAATCCAACTGGACCTCTTACTGTAGGACATGGGCGGAATGCTGTTTTGGGTGATACCGTTTCAAATATTCTCGAATGGCATGGATATGATGTTACCCGGGAATATTATTTCAACGATGCGGGCCGCCAAATGCGAATACTGGGTGAATCAGTAAAAGCCCGTTATTTCGAAATTTTAGGTACACATTTTGAATTTCCGGAAGATGGCTATCAAGGAAATTATATTAAAGATATAGCCCAAACCATCTTGGATGACAAAGGAAGAGATTTACTAACTGGAGATCCAATCTTTAAGGAACAAGCTGAAAAAACCATTTTTGTTGATATCAAAAAAAGTTTAAATAATCTTGGTATCCATTTTGATCAGTTTACCAATGAAAAAACATTTTATGAGAATGGCGACATTGACCGATTTCTTGAAGAACTCAAAGCAAAAGACCTCATCTACGAAAAAGAAGGTGCTACCTGGTTTCGAGCCACTGCTTTAGGTAAAGATCAAGATCGTGTATATATCAAAAGTTCAAGTGAACCTACCTATCGTGTACCAGACACAGCTTATCACAGAAATAAAATTGCCCGTGGTTTTGATCTCATTATTGATATTTTTGGTTCGGACCACACAGATGCATATCCGGATGTATTATTGGCGTTGAATGCGCTTGGCGAAAACACAGACAATATTCGCGTCCTTATTTACCAATTTGTTACTTTGCTTCGTGGTGGAGAAAAAGTAAAAATGTCCACGCGAAAAGCCAACTTTGTCACTATGGATGATCTGGTGGATGAAGTCGGTGCGGATGTGGTCCGTTACTTTTTTATTATGCGCGGTATGAATACCCATCTCAATTTTGATTTAGATCTGGCAGTGGACCAATCTGAAAAAAACCCGATATATTATTTGCAATATGCCCATGCGAGAATATGCAACATTATTAAGCATGGTGAAACCATGGGCATATCAACTAACAGTAATTACAATCCAACATTATTGGATAATCCGGCTGAGGTTCGATTGTTGAAAAAGTTGGATCAGTTTCCATCCATGGTCGAAAATGTTCTCCAGACACTGGAACCCCAAACTATCTCAACTTATTTGCATGATACAGCTATTTTCTTCCATAAATTTTATGCTGAATGTCGCGTGATTACCGATGACGTTGAATTGACAAATGCACGCATCGCCTTAGTGAGTGCCACTCGAATCATCCTCGCCAATGGATTGGGGTTGTTGGGAATTTCTTCGCCGGAAAAAATGTAAATGCCCGGTTTTATCGAAACTGAACTTCAATTTCTTATTCTATGTTTCACGACACTCTTTACGGTTGTTAATCCGTTGGGAATAACACCGATTTTCATTGTCATGACAGAACACTTTTCACCTGAAGATAGGTTAAAAATTGCGAGAAAAGGTGTTAGTACAGGAACCATTATACTCCTCGTTTTTACCATTCTCGGATCTATTATTTTTAAGCTTTATGGTATTACTGTTGAAGCCTTTCAGATAATGGGAGGAATTTTATTCTTTAGGAGTGGTATTCGAATGCTGGAAGCTAAAGTTGGACGCACAAGAACAACAGATTCTGAACAAGAAGAATTCAAAGAATCAGGAGATGCAGATGAAATAGCTATCAGTCCTATTGGAATTCCATTGATTACCGGCCCTGGTGCGATTACGGGTGTCATGCTTCTATCAGCAAAAACACCTGCAACTTATAGTCTTGGTACGTTATTGGTCGCCGTCTTAATTACCATGACTTTATTTTATTATATCCTGAGAACAGGGGATCGATTAAGTATTAAAATTGGACTTACTGGTATGCGTGTTATTCAACGTATTATGGGACTCATGCTCATGGTAATTGCCGTACAGTTTGTCATAAACGGTGTTGAGACAATCTTTAATAGATTATAAATATTATAGGACTTGGCCTCCAGAACGGAATGAAGGCGATCATGATCGCTTAAATGAAGTGGAGGCGGGGAGAATCGAACTCCCGTCCGAAATAGAATCACAATAAACATCTACATATTTAGTCAAGCGGATTAGGCTTACCCATAACTGCTCCGTTGACACAGCCATTATGAGCAAAGTCTGTTAATGTCTTATTCTGATATCACAGACAACAATCAGAACCAGCCTATGAAATTGACGTCCTTGAATCCGGCCATAGGCGCACCAAATCCAGGACGGGCCAGCTTAATTAAGCAGCGGCCATGTAGCCGTAATCGGCATTTATGGTTTTTCCAGGTGATTAACGAGATGCCTGGGCCTCGATATGCCATTTACCATGACGCATATCCCGTCGAAACCGATCGCCCCCATTTTCAATGAACATCGGGAATTTACCCCTAAAAAAGGAAATGCCGCAAAATCTTCAATGTTTCGTGAAAATGCTGCGGCTAATTCCCAAAATTAAGGCTCCGAACGCCAACCCAGAGCCCTATCACTTTTTCTTTTACCAACCCCTTTTATTCGAATTCTTTAATGAATCCATCCAAAGAGGTGCCCCAATATAACCGCATAGAAAAATTGAACGCAATAGGGATTCTTCGTTTTTTAAACTTTTTTTTCTGCAAGACCTAAAGTACAACTTTAAGTGGCGATTTTTCTTTGCGAATGAAAGATAAAACCATAATTTTTTAACCCAATTTCAGCCCGTGTAGCTCAGTTGGTAGAGCAGGTGACTCTTAATCACTTGGCCGGGGGTTCAAATCCTCCCGCGGGCACATTTTTGTTAACGACTCTCAAGTTTGCTATTTATTCAAACAAGCATTAAACTTACCCCTGCCTTAATTACATATTTATTGGAGGTCTTATGCAGAAT
>JAPYOT010000037.1 GCA_029938045.1 Fidelibacterota bacterium
GGACAAATGGATTATTCCTCAATGCTGTATTCTTTGGACAGGCGTTTTAAATATTAATAGTCCCCGCTCAAATATCAAATCTCTCACAGGACATCATGTCCTGTGATGGGGCTTGTACGGGGTCTTTGTTATTTGTTTTTGGTAAATAGTGAGCAGTTTTTTTCTACCAATAACAAAATTCCAACCTTGTTAATCAATGAGTTAAGATTGGTTAAATGATAAATTTAAAACCCATTCTGATATTATCGATTTTACTCACCTGTTGGGGGTGCGAATCAACTGAATTAAAAAGCCACCAAGAAATGATTCGAATCCTTTCAGAAAAATCAGAAATGGTTAACCCTGAAATAAATTTATATGCCAATAAAAAAAGATTGGCTTGGCTTCAAAATCAAATTTTTGATGACCACATTTCTGCTGCCCTCCAACATCAATCTGTTATCGCAAACGAAATGTTGAATGCAGGATACACCCAACAGTCCATTGATCAATACAATGATGTACTGTATACAATTGATTCGCTTAAAATCAATCCTCCCGAATCATTCATGACCGCTATTCAGGATTTATTGGCAATCACTCATTTCCGCCATGGAGAAGAAACAAACTGCCTAGATGGTCATAATGCAGAATCTTGTATCATGCCCATTCGCGGTGCTGGGATTCATCGTAATAAAAACAACGCTGAGATAGCAATTAACATTTATAACTCTCTTTTGGAAAAAAATCCAAAGGACTATGTGTATCGGTGGTTAATAAACCTCGCTTATATGGTGAAAGGGGACTATCCAGATAAAGTACCTCATCGTTGGCTAATCCCACAGCTCACACCTTCTGATTCAATCACATTTCCTGAGTTTACAGAAATCGCCGAATCTGCCGGCCTAGATCATATTAGCCTTGCAGGCGGTTCAATTGCTGACGATTTTGATGGGGATGGATTGATGGATATTATGGTTTCATCCTGGGGGTTGGATAATCAACTCCATTATTTTAAGAATATGGGAAATAGCGGATTTGAGGACCAAACCGAATCTGCCAATCTAATTGGGATTACGGGGGGCCTCAATATGGTCCATGGCGATTATGACAATGATGGCTGGGTTGATGTATTTGTGTTGCGCGGTGGATGGTTTGGAGAAGATGGAAACCATCCTAATTCATTGTTAAAAAATAATGGTAATGGTACATTTACCGATGTGACTATCTCAACCAATATTTATTCTGAACATCCAACCCAAACGGCATCCTGGGGAGACTTTAACAACGATGGCTGGCTCGATCTTTTTATCGGCAATGAAAACACAGGGGGCTCCAACCATATTTCCGAACTTTATCAAAATAATGGTGATGGCACTTTTTTTGAGGTCGCCCAAGCCCATAATATCAATGCCATTGGGTTTATAAAAGCTGTTATTTGGGGGGATATCAATAATGACGGTTTTTTGGATTTATATATCTCTCGCTTGGGGGAACCCAACCTGCTATTCCAAAATAGCGGGCCGGAAAACAATTATCACTTTAAAGAGATATCAAAAAAATCTGGTGTTACTGAACCCATCAATAGTTTCCCTGCCTGGTTTTGGGATTTCAACAACGACGGCTGGGAAGATATCTGGGTATCCGGCTATGATAACAGCTCCGGCCATGTGGCCATGGATTATCTTGGATTAAAACATGATGGTGAATCTCCTCGGCTTTATCAAAACAACAAAGATGGCACATTCACTGATGTGACTAAAAAAGCCAACTTGGACCACCCTCTCCTCACCATGGGAAGTAATTTTGGTGATCTCAACAATGATGGATTCCTTGACTTTTATGCCGGGACCGGCGACCCTGATTTTCGATCTATACAGCCCAACCGTATGTTTTTAAATAAAGGGGGGAAATCATTCGACGATGTAACCTTTCATGGCCGATTTGGCCATCTGCAAAAAGGGCATGGTGTTTCTTTTGCTGATTTTGACAGGGATGGAGATCTGGATATACATGCAGTTCTGGGTGGCGCTTATGAGGGCAGTGTATATCAAAATGCGCTTTTTGAAAATCCCGGAGGGTGGAAAACCCATTGGATTGGCATTTCCCTCAGGGGAAATAAAACGAATAAATTAGGTTTAGGAGCACGAATTGAAATTGTGTTAGAGAATGGCTCTTCCATTTTTCGCACTGTGTCTAGTGGTGGCAGTTTTGGGGGGAACCCCTTTGATCAAATGATTGGTCTCGGAAAAGATGGCAAAATTAAAACGATCAATATTTTTTGGCCTGGATCCCAAACAACACAAACGTTTTCAGGGATTGATTCTGATGGTTGGTACCAAGTAATTGAAAATGAATCTATATTGATCAAAAAATAAATTAAACCACAATGCGACGGATCCGTCATCAAGATCCACGGCTGGAAAATTAATCTTCCTCATTTATCTTTGACCCCATCTTGGTCTTTCCCATAAGGGGAAGACCTCAAAGGGCTAAAAAATTTTAAAAGGAGCGAATTTTATTTTCGAATTCTGTTTTTAAATCAGTGGCAAATAATTTAACACGGCGCTTGGTTTCATCGTTGATTGGAATATCCACCCAGTCTTCACTCATACCGAACCGTCCATAAGAACGTGTAATCGCCCGGACAGAAAACATACCGCCGGCGCCGCCTTTCGCCCTTGCTTCAACAGTTAGTATGTATCTGATTTCTCGGATACCCTTCAGCGCTTCTTCATTAGAAATACCAGGATATTCATACTTACATTCGATTATAGCACCCATGCCTCTATCCAGTGTACGATCCACAAGGTAACGATGTCGATTCAATATTTTATTTGATAACATATTAAAATCATCTATAGTGGCCGTACCAACCGTTGTTCGATATTCTGTTATGGCGCCAGATGGGACACCACTGCATCCAATCCAGACCAAGGCAGAAATTAACAAGGTAGCCGATATTTTTTTCGTTAACATCATATATGAATATTAATAAAAAGGCTCCACAAATGCGGAGCCTTTTTTTAACCTAATTTTAATCAGGATTTAATGTAAATCCGCTTTATTCAGGGGAGTCACTCTTTCCCATTCAATATTAAATCCGTGGCTTCTATATCCATTATTTCGGATTTTACCAGCTGTTCCCGGCGTACCTATAGCATCTTGACCGCCAAAGGTATAATTCTCCATCAGTAAGATTTCAAGTTCTTTACCAGGGATTGCCAGCATTGTGGGTGTACCCTTAACCAGGTCACCCCAACCGCGACGATCGGTATAACCAGTATAAGGATGCATGAGACATCCTTCTATGATCTTTTCATATTTATACTTGGCCCATAAGGAACCGCCATCTAACGCATTGGCTGCATCAGATACAGAACCAATCCCATCACCGGCGGCGGCGGCTGTTAAAGCGCCATTACTAACACGCGTTTTGTTAATGAGCGTTGCAGCCCCAGCTGCATCACCGGAACGAAGCGCTGCTTCCGCCTGCAGAAGGTCCAGCTCAGACTGGTTAATATCCTTCATAGGACCCACAAGTCCTTGGTCAACAGCATAGTCACGTGTTCTATTGAACAGATAATAAGTCTGATGATAGGTTCCGCGAGATGCAATTAAACGAGTACGATACTCATTTTTAGCATATAGTCCCTGGGTCTGGAGGCCATCGGCATCCAGTGGGCCTGTAATACGGGCATCATCTGTTTCCATTGAATAGGCTTTACGCCCAGCTATGGTTGCATCAGAACCATCACCCAGCCAGTTTGCATAACCAGTGGATTTATCAGCGGGACCAAGCATTTTATAATCAGCACGTCCCCAACTTGCAGAAACTCCTGTATAATACTGTGTACGGGTCCACCAGTAATCACCATCACCTGCTGGCGCCATGGGCGCGCCTTGGGAGGCGTGACTTTTAATGGATGCCCAATCTGCAGCACCCCGCTCTTGACGGGTCCGGGAAACGCCTGCTTTAAAACGGGCAACAAAACTGTGGGCTATTTTACCAAGATCACCCAGCGTGAGGTTTGCGATTTGTAGCCACCCTTCCGGTAAAGAAACAGCAGCGTTGGAATTACAATCACTAATGACCTGTTCTAAAATGGCAATGGCGCCCGTCATGAGTTCATCGTAGGGCACGGTGGTAATTGCTTGACTGAAATCAGTCTCTTCTGTTACCAGAAACCCTTTGTCATAGTAAATGGCAACCATTCCATTTGATATACCCATAATGAAATTGGCGAATATTTTCGCTCTCGTATCTGAATCGGCATCGGCTAAGAAGTTTTTTCCACCTTCTTGACCTGCCGCTATTGCGGATAAACCATCTTTCGCAGCAGAAATAGCGCCGTACCAACTATACCAGGGTTGTTCCAAAGCATAGGCGTAGTTCCATGCGGGGCTGTTATTTGCGGCTGCACGAGGTTCAGATGCAAGTTCTCGCATACCGTAATTTCCCCAAGAGGAAGTATTGGCATCTGCCATTACACCGGGGTTAAAAGAACCACCCGTTGTATGTGTTCCCTGCCACCAGGTTAAAAACGTACTCTTAATCAAAGATTCAACATCTGCGGGTTTCGCAAGAGCACGTGATTGGTCAGGCGCATTGTCATTGGTGACATCCAGGTCGGCACAGCCGGACATGGCTAGTACAGCAACCAAAGTAAGACTTATTGTTTTCTTTATGATATTCATATGTATGCTCTACTTTCCTTAAAAATCTATATCCATTGTGAATGAAAATGTTCGGTAGTTCGGATATGTGTATGAATCCACACGTGCATTTACTGCAGAACCGAGCTGACCGCCGCCACGACCCACTTCCGGATCATAGCCTCTATAGTCTGTCCATGTAATCAGATTACGACCAACAATACCCACGTTTAAACCGTTGATACCAAATCCTCGCAGATCAACCAGGCTGGCTACATTGAATTTGACAGCCAATTCTCGCAATTTAAGGTAAGAAGCGTCTTCAACGTAGAAGTCGTTTGGTGCGTTCACATGATAAAGATCCCGATAATAGATTGTGGGTTTTTTCATCCCATCTGCTTTTTGATGTTGATCTACATCACCGGTGGCTGCTTCGCGGGCACCCCATTGGCGGGTGCGGTTATAGATGTCGCCGCCGCTTTGACCGTCAAACAGGGCATAAACTGTTAGGCCCTGAAAACGGAAATTGGCATTGAATGCGTAACCGAAATCCGATACAGAAGTACCGATTTGATGGAGTTTAGGTGTTTTACTATCTGGATCAACATACTGGATGGGGCGGCCCCAATTGTAGGTTTGGCTCATATCTGAGCTTGCTTTTCCCCACAATGTTTTGGCGATTCCATCTTGGTAGGTATTGCCTTCGCCTACCCAAACCAGGAATCCCTCATCGTTGACTTCAAATTGGCTCGCATATTGCTGGTCGTCTGCAGGAAGATCGCTTGTTGCTCTCGTCCATTTTGTTCCCCAGAAAGATGCATATTGAGTTTCATTTTTCATGTAAAAGACTAACGGACCACCGGCACTATACAAGTATGCCGGCATATTGAATTCCGTAATATTCTGATCATATTTATCCCAGTTAAGCCCCAGGGTTAATGACATATCCCTGGTGTTGATCACAGATGCGTTTATAGATACTTCTGTCGCCTCCGATTCGAGTGTACCTGCATTCCGCCACTGAGCACTATAGCCATAAAAACCGGCCAGAGGCACAGGAAGAAGCTGATCTTCATTGAGGGAGCTGGATTGGGTTAATTCAACGGAAACGATATCCATAATGCTGAAGTCAACACCAAATTCTGTTTCAGTGGTTGTCTGCGGTTTCAAGTCATTATTTCCAAGTACTGACTTAGAAATATTACCGCCAGCCACTGACCAGGTTTCATACTGCTGGCTAAAAGCAGGGCGAACACCAGCAGTTCCTTGACTGAAACGAACTTTGAATTCTGGGAAAATTCCCTTAAGTGAGCTCCAAAAGCCTTCTTCGCTTAACCGATATGCACCGCTGAGTTTATAGTAGTTGTTCACTCGGCTCTCGGGACCAAACAGAGAACTGCGATCCTGACGAACGGCAACATCCACAATATAACGGTCCTTAAAATCAATCTGGGCTCCCACATTTGCCCCATCTGAATTGATAATTTGATTCGAAGAGTTCACCGATTTCTCTTCACCGGTTTCTAACTGAGGGACATCACCAACAGCCAACTTCCAAGCACTGCCGCTATTGTAGTTGTAATTATATGATTCATAGTTATAACGACCGCGGACAATCAAATCCATATCCCCTGTTTGAGTGGCATAGGTTAAACCTACATCACCGTTAATGGCTTCTTCGCTGGTGGCTGTTTTGCCCAGATTACCATCGTTATAATTGGGGCTTGGAGTTACGGTTAGCCACCCTTTGGGATAATAATTTTTCCACTGGCGGGCTGAACGGTCAAAACTCATAGAGCCTACCGCTTTAAATTGCGGAGTAATAGACCAACTGAAATTGGTCCCTAACAGGGTGCGATTTCGCGTACTCAATCGTTCGTTATTCGCAATTTGATACACGGGGTTTGCTTCTTCTTGGTTCCGCGGATCGGGCTGAATATAATATTCACCATCCGGGTTTGTCTTTAGAATATCCACATCCCAGGGGAAAAATGTTATATCAAAGAAAGCACCTGTATTGGCTTCTTCTTTAAGGGATTTTGAGAGTAAGGAACTAAATCCCAGTTTGATGCCGTAAGGTAATTTCACGTCCGTATTTAACCGAAACGTATTTCGATTAAACCCGTCTATATAGTCACCAAAAACACCATCTTCAGCGTGGTTTGAAAGACTGACAAAAACATTAAAGTTTTCCTCATTTCGCATCATGGAGAAGTTGTGTTTGGTGAAATTTCCATCGGAAAAGAAACGATCTACGTGATTAAAACCAGGGCGTCCGCCGTTGTTTGGAAGCAACACTGGAGACCCGTCACCAGCTTCTCCGGTGGCCACATATTTATAAGGCTGGTCAGCAAAATAGTAGCCATTGGCCCAACTACTATCAGAATAATTATTCGGTTCCGGATTCTTGGTATTGTCGCGTGGGTCGTAAGGTTCGCCAGAATCGGAATCAATAAAGTAACCAGTTGCGGGATCCACTTTATAGAAATGGGATCCATTGGTTTCAATGGAACCGTTCAGCTGATTGTAGCCCTGTTCCATTTTGTAATTGAACCGGGTTTGGCCCAATCCAATTTCCGAACCGCGTTTGGTGGAGATGGCAATCACTCCGTTGGCTGCCCGGGCACCGTATTCAGAAGCGCCAGCAGCACCTTTGATGATTTCAATACTTTTAACGTCATCGGGGCTGATATCTCCCATGGGGCTACCAGAAATTGATGGATCAATAATAATACCATCAATGATGTACAGGGGCGCTTGTGAGCGACCGCTTGCGTTAATACTGGTTGCACCACGCAGCTGCACAGAGGCACCATAGCCTGGTTCTCCCGTTGCTTTTACCACTTTTACACCGGCCGACTTACCGCGAATCAGCGATTCAACGGTTGTGGCAGGTGCCAGTTCTAATACATCGGAATCGATTTTATCGATTGCAAATGGTGTTTTTGTTTTTGTGAGTGCTCCGGCCACACCGGTGACCATCACTGCATCCATTTTCAACACATCTTCTTTTAAAGAAAAATCTTGGGTTCCTGACGCGGTGACCGTTACTGTGGCTTGCTTAAAGCCAATATAGCGTGCTGTCACTTTTGCCGTACTCAAACCTGCAGGGACGGTCAGGGAATAGTTCCCATCCACATCGGTAGAAGTCCCGGTTTCGGTCCCTTCAACAATCACGTTTGCACCGACGAGTTTATCGCCGGAATTGGCATCGGTTACATTTCCAGAAACCTTGAATTGCCCAAGGAGCAATCCAGATAAAAGAAACATACCAATACTGAGTGTCATTGATTTACGCATATACATGCCCTCCATTAGTATTTATTGTAATAAGAGCCTCTCGCGCGAAGGGCTCTCCATAAGTCTTAGGGTGATTTTACCCACTTAGTTAATTGAAATCAAAGGTTATTTGTTTTTTTATTTTGATTTGTTTTTTATGATCTTTCCTTGAAAATAGATGTATTTAGGAATAAAATCATTGATCCTTTTCCGGTTACTATGAACAATTAACGGATCTATTTGATTGATTTCCGGCGGGATCTAATTTCAATGAAAAAAGCATTTGTAACAGGCGGAGCTGGGCATGTTGGGGGAAACCTTGTGCGGCAATTACTATCGGATGGCTGGGATGTCCGCTGCCTGATCCATAAAGACACCCGTGCCTTGGATGGACTAAGCGTTGTGCGCGTTGAGGGATCCATTACAAATGCTGATATTTTATCGGATCAAATGTCCGGATGTGATGTTGTTTTTCATGCTGCTGCCCACGTTGCCTTAGAAAGTGTGGATATTCCGATCATGGAAAAAATCAATATTGGCGGTACTGAATCCATGTGTCATGCCGCGTTAAAAGCCGAAGTTCCCCGATTCATCCATTTTTCCAGTATTCACGCTTTTCAACAGCAACCCACATCCAATCCCCTTGATGAAAATCGTCCCCTTGTTGTGGACCAAAAAGCCGCTCCCTATGATCGCTCCAAGGCTGCAGCACAAAGAAAGGTTTTGAAAGCTTGTGAGCGTGGTTTAAATGCTAGCATCCTTCATCCCACAGGTATTATTGGACCCAATGATTTTAAACCCAGTCGAATGGGACAAGTGGTTTCTAATATTGTACAGCGAAAAATGCTTTTTACGATTAACAGCGGCTTCAATTGGGTGGATGTTCGGGATGTGTGCCAAACCGCTATCAATTGTGTTCATTCTGGAATGAAGGGACAACATTATATCGTTCCTGGTGAATGGGCATCGTTTCGAGATATTTCAGATATTATTACAGATATGGTCGGGTATCGAACCGCCTTTTATGCTTTTCCTTTTTGGACTGCATATTTGGCCCTCCCCTTTGATTTTATGAAATCAAAACTCACTGGGAAACGCCCCTCTTTCAGTCGGGGAAGCCTTCACGCTCTGGCCGTTCAATGCAAAGATATTCCCGGCACATTAGCACGGCAAGCGCTGGGCCACAACTCACGACCATTAGCCGATACTATAAAAGATACAGTAAGATGGGTAATGGATAATGGGTGATGTATGCTGATTAACGAATGGCAATATGAATTAACCATCTGGATATGGCTGGGTATTGCAACGGGAACATTTATTTTGCTCATGTTTGTTCGTGCGCCCTATGGCCGCCATGAACGACCCGGATGGGGGGCCCGAATCCCTGCGCGTTTGGGGTGGATCATGATGGAATCACCTTGTATAATTGTCATGACTGTTTTCTTTGGTATTAGCGCATCTAGATGGGCCTTGGCTGATCCAGCCGGCATCATTTTTTATATTATGTGGATGACCCATTATATACACCGTAGTTGGGTCTGGCCTGCAAGAGCACATATTACAGGGAAGAAAATGCCCATAAGCATTGCTCTGTTTGCCGTAGGGTTCAATAGTATTAATTCATGGCTTAATGCCGAATGGATCTTTAGTCTCCACCACCCCTACCCTTACGCATGGCTTTACAGCCCCCAATTTATTATTGGTGTCGTGCTTTTTATTACAGGAATGGGTATTAACATTAAGGCAGATGATATGCTTTTTTCGCTCCGCAAAAAGGGAACAATTAATTATAAAATTCCTCGAGGTGGGTTATTTCAATGGGTATCCTGCCCAAATTATTTTGGTGAAATTCTTGAATGGTTTGGATGGGCATTGGCAACCTGGTCACTGGCCGGCCTTGCTTTTGCGCTTTGGGCCGTTGCGAATCTTGTTCCTAGAGCCCGATCACATCATAAATGGTATTTGGAAAACTTTATAGACTACCCCAAGGACCGCCAAGCATTGATTCCAAAGATATGGTAAAAAATAATTGAAGTCGTTTTTCTTAATCTCCCTTCGTTTAATCTTTCAGGATATGATCAACCAACTTTTTTGAAGACAGTCCCTGAACAAGAATTGAAAAGGCTACTACAATATAAGTTACTGCTAAAATCAAAGGTTTTTCAGGTACATCAGGAATACTTAAAGCAAGTGCTATCGAGATTCCACCGCGCAGTCCACACCAGGTCATTGCCTTAGAAGCGCCCTTTACCAAGTTGGCTCTTTCTCTCATAATTATTATAGGGGTGGCTACACCAATAAATCGTATACATAGTATGATCGGTATTATAATTATTCCAATTAATAAATAATTAAGGCTAAATGAAATCACAAGAATTTGTATGCCAATCAATACAAATAAAACAGCATTTAAAAATTCATCAATAAGCCCCCAAAAAGAAAATAATTGTTTATGCGTAACCTCTGACATTGCAAACACCTTACCGTGATTACCGATAAATAAACCGGCAACAACCATGGCCAGCGGCCCTGATAAGTGTAAGAAATATGCTAACGAGTATCCACCCATAACTAAAGATAATGTTAGTAAAATTTCAACGGCGTAATTGTCAATACTTTTTAATAATCGATAAAATATATATCCCAATACAAACCCATACACAATTCCACCCAAAGCCTCTTCTATAAATAAAAGAAAGATTTCACTTACATTAATATGAGAATGAGCACTCCCCGTTGCTAGTGAGAGTATAACTGTAAAAACAACAACACCAACGCCATCATTAAATAGTGATTCCCCGGCTATTGTTGTTTCTAGTGATTTTGGAGCACTTGTCTCCTTTAATATCCCAAGTACAGCGATAGGATCGGTTGGAGATATTAATGCTCCAAAAAGCAAGCAGTATATATAATCAATTTGAAGCCCAAATATTGGCAATAAATAGTAGACTAAGGATCCAACTACAATTGTCGAAAAAACAACTCCAAGAGTAGCTAAAACAGCTATTAAGGTTTTTTGCTCAAATAAATCATTTATATCAACATGTAAAGCTCCCGCAAATAATAAAAAAGATAACATCCCTCCCATTAAGGCTTTATTAAAATCAATACTATCAATAAGCGAAATTGAAAAAGAAATAATACTTGGATTAATATATCCAGAAAGATAAACAATGAAAGATAAAATAAGCGATAGCCCCATGAGTCCTATCGTTGTAGGAAGTTTTATATACTTAAAGTTTATATACATTAGTAAGGCTGAAAGCGTTACCAATATTGACGCTATATCAAAAATATTCATTTGTTATTGAAAATTATTATAGACAGCTATTTAAAATGACGCGTATAAATAAATGATTAATGGAGGCTGCACTGAGTGATCTGTGTAAATCAATTTTTTTGTACAATCAGCACGGGGGCAGTTACAAGGTTTGAGATCCCCTCATCTATAGAATCCATAATATGAGATTTGAATGTATTCATTTTTCGGTGCCCTAGAATAATTAAATCCATATTCTGCGCATATTTGTTTATTATTTCTGATACACTTTCTCCGTTTTCAATAATAATATCAATTTTATTCAATATTTTTTCAAAACCATATGCTGTTATTTTTTCTCTTATTGCGTCTTCGTCAATATGCTTAGCAATCTTTCCTTTTGGTTGACTCAGAGCAGGCTGGTTAACATGGATAATTGTTAATTGTGCATTTAATTTTTCTGTAAAAAACACTGATTGGCTAATAACGGGCCTTTCATCGCCACGGAAAACCAATGCTACCATTATCTTAAACGGCTTAAAATCCATTTTTGAAGTTAAAATATTTCAATGAATAAAATTGATATTATTATTGATGAGGTTTTTCCAGCAGGAAGCCATTCGCTGTTTGGGGTGTAGCCAATCTGGTAATTGCATTAATCTATTGACTTAATCATTTATATATAGCAGTTTGGACGGGGCTTTAAGCCATATTGACCACAATCAAAGGTATCAGCGTAGCACTTTGTAAACGTGTTATGGATAATTTTAAATATATTTGGTTTTCTCTTTTACTTCTTGCGTTTCAGCAAAGACTGCCGGCGCAGTCTATCGTTATAAATGAAATCCATTATAGTCCATCAAGCAACCAGGGGAATGACACAGATTACGAGTTTATAGAATTATACAATGCCAGTGGTTCATCTGTGAACATCGCTGATTATTATTTTTCAGGTATTACCTACACTTTTGCAACAGGAATAACGCTGGCTGCCGGCGCCTTTCTCGTCGTGGCCAGGAATGGGAATAACTATTCGGAAAGTGTTGAGTGGACCAGTGGCGCATTAACCAATGGGGGAGAAACACTTACCTTGTATGATGGCTCCGGGAATACCATTGATCAAGTGACCTATGACAATACCTCTCCGTGGCCCACACCAGCCGATAACGACGGTCCCTCCCTCGAATTAAAAGATGCTTCAACCAACAATAGCCTTGGGTCCAACTGGACATACAGTTATCACTTGGGGGGAACCCCTGGCTATGCGAACCAATCCATTCGGCTGGCCGGGTCAGAGGGTTGGCGAATGTTATCCCTGCCACTTCAAAGTAAAACGTATGATAATTTATTGAGTGTCCTTTGGACCCAAGGCTTTACAGGCGCCGATGCGACGGATGGCACTGCAAATGTTTATACATATAATGGCAGTTCTTGGTCGTCGATCAGCGACCAAGCAGACACCCCAACAACTGGAGCGGGGTTTCTCGTTTACGTTTTTTCTGATGATAATAATGATAATTCTGCTGAAGGATTTCCAAAAACCATTTCATTGAGCGGCAGTGAACATACGGCAACCGTGAGCGTAACAACTGCCGAGAATACATGGAATTTTCTCGGGAATCCTTTTACCCATTCCATTGATGCAGATAAACTTAGTCTTGGGGGTAGCGGAAGCGGAACCAACGACAAATATGAAACAGTTGTCTATGTCTGGGATAATGCATCCGGAGCGTTTAAATCCTATGATGCATCTACTGATTCGGGAACACTCGCAGGAGGATTGATTGAGCCATTTCAGGGGTTTTTTATTCAGTCAAAATCAGGTGGGACACAATTTGATTTTAAATCAAGCAGCAAAGCCATTAGTTCAGGAAATTTTTATAAAATTGCTGCCTATCCCCAAATAATGATAGAAGCTTCATCTGGGGTGTTTATCGATGGTGTCATTCTCAACCTTATATCATCTTCCTCTTTAATATCTAAAGGCGCTCTCAAACTAAAACCTCTTGATGATCGTGAGCGGGTATTATTGTCTATTTATGATGATTCTGTCCCCATGGAAATCATGAATTTTTCATTAGGAGATACCATACAAACCATTGCTATTGATGCTTTCAAAATTGATGCTAACTGGGCCATAAAGCCCGGCCCGGTTACACTGAATTGGAAATTAAATAATATTCCAGAAAATCTTACCATTCAATTGTTAGATCGTAAAACGGGTCGCGCCATAAACCTTAAAGAGATTGGTTCGGTTTCATTTAATAATGGACATGTTGATTCGCCAGCATTTGACAAAAATAATATTGGATCCATTCCTCGATACCGGTCACCACGATTTGAACTATTCATCATTCCGAATATTCTGTTGGGTGCTCAAACATTCCTAAAAGAATTTGACCTCTTTCCCGCCTACCCAAATCCATTTAATTCAACAACCACCATTGAATTTGAATTAGGAAATGGCGGCATAGTTAAAATGGATGTGTACAATATAAGGGGACAAAAAATTGATTCCATTATTAATGAGGTTTTTCCAGCCGGAAGCCATTCGGTACGTTGGAATCGTAATCATTTCCCATCGGGCATTTATTTCTGCCAACTTCAAGCGGGATCAACAATCAAAGTAAATAAACTTGTATTAATTAAATAGAAGGATAGTCGTTATGAAAAAAACAATGTGTACCGTGGTAATCATCAACCTAACGTTGCTCTTGGCCCAGCCAACGTTCCCCGACAAACCCAATCAGGCGCCCATTGGTGGAATTGGTATATTAGCTGCAGCTGGTGGCGCCTTAGCTTTAAAGAAATTATGGCATAAAAAGAAGGGAAATTAAATTGTTTTATTCTCTTGAACATACCTTTTTTCAAAAATATATATTGACATTTATTATTGTGGGGTCGTAGAATTAAACACACGCGTAAATAACGAATAAAAACAAGTTAGGAGTACGTTATGCAAAAAGGAAGTGTAAATAAAGTGGTGTTGGTTGGACACCTGGGTGGCGATCCGGAAACACGGTTTACGCCGTCAGGCACAGCCGTGGCCAACTTCAATCTGGCAACCAATCAAACCTGGCGTGATGCCAACGGTGAACTTCAGGATAAAACTGAATGGCATCGTTGTGTTATGTTTGGTAAATCTGCAGAAATGTCTGGTGAACTCTTGAAAAAGGGTCAACTATGCTATCTGGAGGGAAAACTCCAGACCCGTAATTGGGAAGACAAGGATGGGGTAAAAAGATATACCACAGAAGTCATCTGTGATATATTTACCATGCTTGGGCGCAGAATCGATAATCAAAACGGACAAGGACAGAATCAAAACGAACAAGGACAGGCCGCGCCTGTTACTGCCGATGGCGATGATGAAGACGACCTACCATTCTAATCAATCCTGAATGTAAGATGATTAAAAAAGCCCTGCTTACGTGGGGCTTTTTTAATTTCTAATTATAATAAACTGACTGTATACATTAAACTTTGAGTGATTAATTGGTAACTGTGATTAAAACAAATAGTGTTTTCTTGCTTGACTATTAGAGGACAAGTAGTAATGGTGGCGATAACCAAGGATGCTTGTCTAACAAATTACTAATTACCACTAAGATAAAATCCCTTAATTTCTTTAAACTACTGACACTTATTTTACTCATAAATTTGGATATTTAAATGAAAACAGAACAACTTCAGTCTTATTTAGATCAATTCTGGGATAATGAAATCATACCTACATTAACGGAATATATCAAAATTCCCAATAAATCACCGGCATTTGATCCGGATTGGGAAAAGACCGGTCATATGGAAAAGGTTCTCAATTTAGCCGTTAAATGGACCGAGAAACATCGCCCAAAAGATAGCACGCTGCATATAAAACAATTGGATAGGCGGACACCGGTTATTATGGTTGAAATCCCAGGAGAACGAGAAGGCAATATTCTTATGTATGGTCATTTGGATAAACAGCCGGAGATGGAAGGCTGGGATGAAGGGTTTGGCCCGTGGGAGCCCGTGATGAAAGACGGTAAGCTCTACGGTCGCGGCGGTGCCGATGATGGCTATGCATTGTTTGCATCACTTGGAACAATAAAAGCACTTAAAGATCAGGGGCTTTCCCTCCCTCGAATTGTTATTTTAATTGAATTTTGCGAAGAAAGTGGTTCCCCAGATCTCCCTTATTATATAAATGAATATGCTAATATTATTGGGAACGTAGATTTGGTTGTTTGTTTGGACTCGGGCGCCGGTAACTATGAACAATTTTGGACCACCGTATCATTACGGGGAATGGTTGCCTGTGAACTCAGGGTGGATGTCCTGAAAGAAGGTGTCCATTCCGGCAGTGCCAGCGGATTGGTACCATCCTCTTTTCGCATTCTGAGACAATTACTTTCCCGCATTGAAGATGAAGCTTCCGGGGAAATTATAGTGGAGGCCCTCCAAACCAATATTCCCGATCATCGCATTGATGAGGTGAGAAAAATGGTTTCGGCGCTGGGCGGCAAAACAGAGGCCTTTCCCTGGCATGAAAAAATGGCCCCTTCCACGGAAGACCCGGTAGAGGGAACTTTGCGGCGCACCTGGACGCCCACCCTTTCTTATGTGGGAATGGGTGGCATCCCTGCCGTGAAAGATGGGGGAAATGTGCTTCGACCATATACAATATTGAAACTTTCATTTCGTCTCCCACCAGATGTGGACTGCCACATAGCCATGGCAGCCATCGATAAAGTATTAAAAAATGATCCCCCATCTGACGCAACTGTTCGTTTGAAATGGGAAGAGCCTGCCAATGGCTGGAATGCTCCCAAGCTCTCTTCCTGGCTTGATTGTGCCATTCAGGAAGCCTCAGAATCATTCTATGGCAAACCGGCTTTGGCTATGGGAGAAGGAGGGACTATTCCTTTTATGGCCATGCTCGGTGAAAAATTTCCGGAAGCGCAATTTGTGATTACAGGCGTGCTGGGCCCTGAATCAAACGCCCATGGACCGAATGAATTTTTACATATTCCATTTGCCAAAAAACTCAGCGCCTGTATAGGTTTTATTTTGAATCAATATCCCAGATAATTTGAGCGCTCGTACAAAGCTTGATTTATTTAATCCTCGGCCAAAATGGGTAAGGTATTTTGTTACTTATTTTGCATTTCTGCTTGGCCTTTTTATTGCAAGAATTATTGTTCGCGGCAAATACCACCTTCCAAAAGAGGGGCCCTTTATATTAGCGATTAACCATTTCAATTATGCTGATGGCCCGTTCCTCGTTTATGCTGTCCGTAGGCCCATCAGTTTTATTGTTGCCAGCGATCAGATTGTACAATGGTTTAATTATTGGGCGCCCTGGCTTTATGGTTTCATACCAGCAAACCGTACTCGCCTTGCACCATCCACAATTAAATCTTCAAAAAAAGCCCTTTTGAATAAGGAAATCCTCGCAATTTTCCCTGAAGGCAGCTCCCTTTCAAATGAGTTGCGACCAGCAAAAGATGGTGTGGTTTATCTATCCGCAACCATGCAGGTTCCAATCGTACCGATTGGTATTGATGGGAATATTGGGAATATTTGGTCAAGTCTTTTGCGGGGTGTTCGACCCAAAGTCCGGATTAATATTGGAAAACCATTCGGCCCCTATTCTTTGCCGAAGGACCGAACCAAAAAAGCAGATGCTCTCAAAGAAATTGGGGATAGGGTTATGTGCCGAATTGGTGCTCTCCTTCCAGATAAATTCCATGGGGTGTACCGAGGACATTCATTCATAGAGAAATTTCGATTACAAAATAAATTGTAGGGGTTCCATTTTTTATCCCCCGTATCAGTAATGTTTTGTTACTAAAATATACAATCCGACCAAAATAACACCGGCGCCAATAGCCATTCGCCAAAAATTCATTGCAACCGGGGATTCATCCGGCTTCCCATTGTGGAAAATCTGTATAGGAAAACTCACTTTCATTATGTTTCCTTGTTTCAATTCCTTA
>JAPYOT010000038.1 GCA_029938045.1 Fidelibacterota bacterium
TGGCATGATGTCTATCATGGTATAAAATAGATGAGCATGCTTCGGGGGTAATAACTAAGTAGGTTGAATTTTCCATGGCCAGTGTGATATCAGTTCCTGTAAGCGCAATAGCACCACCGCTGCAGCCGCGATTAATAATTACCGATATTGTAGGTACTTCCGCTTCCACCAATGCTTTGATCGTTCCACCAATCCTCCATGCAATACCTCCTGCTTCCGATTCCTCCGTAGGATCGGCTCCCGGCGTATCAACAAAAATAATAATCATGCGTTTTTCGTTATTGGCAATTTTTACAGCCTTTATAGCTTTTTCATAGCTTATCGGCGTTGGCATTCCATCATTCCAACTTTTAATCAGTTCAGAATCTGTGACTATCTCTTGAAATGTGTTGTAATCTGAAGACGGGCCACTTTGCTGGCCGATAAGAATCACAGGGATATTTTCATCGTCAATTTTTAATAAGGCTCGATGGGTTTGAATTAAACAAGCCCCAAATTCCTTGCTGTGGAGACATTCTTCTAAACTCGAAAAAATAGTTAAATAGTCTAAATACTTGGGACGTTCTGGATGAAAGGAAAGTTGGTATTTTTCATACTCACTCAACCCATCCAGGACTTTTGGTGAGTAATGATCAAAGTCCTTTTCAAAAGGGAAATAAAAATGACTGGGCATTGAACTGAATGTTAAGCAGCGCTGGAATCTGCCCCAAAAATTCCTTTATAAATTAACCCAAACAGGACCGTCTCCGCCTTCAGGGGGAACCCAGTCAATGATCTGGTAGGGATCCATGATATCGCAAGTTTTACAATGGACACAATTCGAGAAATTAATCTGGAGTCTCTGGCCATCTCCATCTGGTAACATTTCATAAACATTTGCCGGACAGAATTTCTCGCATGGGTTCCCGTATTCTTCTGTACACTTTGAAACACATACATCCTGATCCCTGATTTTCAGATGAGGCACCTGGTCTTCTTCGTGGGCAGTGGCCGAATAATAGACGTCTGTTACCTTGTCAAACAAATATGTACCATCAAATTGCAGATCTTGGTAACGGTTCTTTTTCACGCCCTTTTGCATCTTTTTATGCCCCGCTTCACTGGACAAACGGTTTTTAATTCCCCAGCCGCGACCACCTGTAAAAAGTCCAATTCCAGCATTGGCCAGCCCACCGAATAGACCACGGTCAAATCCCTGGTGGAAATTCCGTACCTTCCAAAGTTCATCCCTTATCCAACTGGATGCTATCCTCGAATCATAATCTGCCAGGTCCGATTCTGAAAATTTTCCTGTAGCAAGAGCTTCCGCAGTTGTTTCCGCCGCAAGCATCCCTGATTTCATGGCCAAGTGGATACCCTTTAGTCTCTGACCATTCATAAAACCCGCTGAATCTCCGATAAGCATAGCACCACCCACCGACAATTTTGGGATGGAATACCAACCCCCTTCCGGCAATGATTTGGCACCATAAGCGATCATTTTACCCGCCGAAAGTAAAGAACGAATCCATGGGTGATTTTTGAGGCGCTGAAGTTCATGATGAGAATCCACTCCAGGATTTTGATAATCCAGGCCAACCACCAGCCCCAAGTCCCATATATCATTTTGCATTCCATATAGGAAAGCGCCACCAAATATGGCCTGACCCAGAGGAAAGCCCATGGTATGTGCCACATATCCAGGCGGGACAGTCCCAGAAGGCATCTGCCACAGTTCTTTTACTCCAACTGCCCAGACTTGCGGGTTACACCCTTGCATAAGTTCGTGCCGATCGATGAGGTTTTTCGTCAAGCTGCCTCTGGTACCTTCACCTAAAATGACAACCTTGGCGCGAATATCTGCCCCCGGTTCAAATTGAGGTTTTTTCTCTCCATTTTTATCAATACCCCGATCACCAGTACGCACACCGACTACCTGTTCACCTTCATACAAAAGTTTTGTACCAGCGAAACCGCAAAAAATATCTACACCTTCATTTTCACATTTGTTACCAAGCCAGCGAGTCAGTTTCCCTAATGAGGTCACAAAACAATGATGGTGACTCATAGAAGGTGGAACAAATGGAAAAGGAATTTTTTTGTTTTCCGTTAAATAATATAGATGTTCTTCTGATACCTCTGCTTCAAAGGGTAAATCCGTATCTAGAAAATCCGGGAATAATTCTCTCAAGGCCCGGGGATCAACAATAGCGCCCGATAAGGAGTGGGCGCCGATTTCGGAAGCTTTTTCCAACACAGCTACACTTGCTTCCGTTCCGGATTTGCTAAGCAGCCTTTTTAGGTGAATCGCTCCGGCCAGACTGGCGGGCCCAGCTCCCACAAATAGAACGTCCAGATCAAGGACTTCTCGTTCGGACATCAGTTTTTTAACGCCTGGATTTCTTCGGTCAATTTGGGAATTATTTCCAGGATATCTCCAACAACACCATAATCAGAAATTTCAAAAATGGGTGCGTCAGGATCTTTGTTTATAGTAACAATATTTTTGGACCCTTTCATGCCAACCACATGCTGAATGGCGCCTGATATTCCCAGCGCAAGGTAAAGTTTTGGCGATACGGATTGGCCCGAACTGCCAATCTGATGGGCAGATGGCAACCATCCGGAATCAACCACCGGCCTGGATGCAGCCAATTCCCCGCCTAAAGCTTTAGAAAGCTCTACAGCCAGCGGAATATTTTCTTCCTTGCCGATTCCGCGCCCGATAGAAACAATAATATCCGCCGAAGTTAAATCAATACCGCCTGCTTCTTCCTGGAACGGTTCTTCAGATTCTGTTCGTATCATTGATACATCCAGATTTACGGTACAATTCCGAACAGCCGCAGATCCTAGGTCAGCCTTTTCTGAAGAAAAAGCAGCCGATTGAAAACTGATTAAATAGGGACCGTCGCCAGTGGGAGTTACATCAGAAAATAATTTTGCATTAAACATTTGTTTGGTGAATACAGCATTGCCTTCGTTGGTACTAACATCCACATTGTCCACCAGAAAAGGCTTCATTAATTTGGCACTGACTTTGGGTGCATAATCCCGAACTTGATATGTATGACCAAATATGACATAGGTTGGATTTTCCCGTTCAATAACTTGCTTTACCGTTTCTGCATATCCATCGGAAGAATAGGATGAAAGATGTTCATTATTTATCTTCAATACTTCACCCACATTATATTTCGATGCTTCTTCTGCTAACACATTTCCATTCGCACCCATCACAAGTGCTCCCATAGATAGACTCATGCCATTGGCTAATTTTTGTGCCGCTGCTATGGACTCCAATCCCATCCGATGAATCTTCCCATTATTGTCTTCCAGTACGATTAAAATATCCATCATATCCCCTATAAGACTTTGATTTCATTACGAAATGTTTCTACTAATTTTTCTACAATCTGATCCGCCGACCCTTCAATCATCACTGTTTGCTTTTCGCTTTTAGGCAAATATACTCTTTCCAATGATTGGGTTGCATCAACCACATTGGGCGTTACAACTTTCAATTCTTTTCTCTTGGCACCCATGATGCCTTTCAATGATGGATACCTTGGGGTATTTAATCCGGATTGGATACTCACACTGGCAGGGAGTGTTAAGGAAACCCATTGAAACCACCCTGCTTC
Organism: Fidelibacterota bacterium; assembly: GCA_029938045.1. Lineage (GTDB taxonomy): Bacteria > Fidelibacterota > Marinisomatia > Marinisomatales > TCS55 > TCS55. Next base: position 3,624 of record JAPYOT010000038.1, read on the forward strand.
AAGTTCCCGTTTAACTTTGATTTTTCCATCACTCAATTCGGTTGCCATGGCCAGAGATGCGGTGGCCATCCCCAGCATTTCGCCCAGTATAATACCTGTTTGTCCCATACCAAGATCATCCGACTGTAATCCAGTAAAAATTAAATCAAAATTTTCTTCTTTTAAAGCATGGGCAAAATGGGAGGCTGTCACCAATGGGTCAATTACACCTTCCGTATCCATTTGTATATGGATAGCACGGTCTGCACCTTTTGCCAACGCTTCCCGAATTACTTTTTGGATCCGATCTGGCCCAAGGCTAACGGCGACCACTTCACCTTCTTCCATAGATTCTCGAATTTGCAGCGCCTCTTCTAACGCATAATTATCACTCTCATTCATGATGAATGCAGCCGCTCCTTCGTCTACCCAATTCTGATTAGATTGTATGGGAAGTGGAGAATCAGGTCCGGGAACTTGTTTTACTAATACTGCGATTTTCATCGTATAATTTTCCTGTGAATTAAAATAAGGTTATCAAAAGACTGTTTGATTTTAATCAAAATTTATGGTGATTGAAGCGGTAAAATCAATGTATAAACCGACTGGTCGGTTTATTTTAATATTGTTTGGCTAAATTTGGATGAAAATTTCCACATGGTTTCAAAATTTTCAGGCTAAATTGAAATATGGAAAACATCACCAGATTTATTCTAAGTAATGGACTTTTTATCATTGGCATATTTTTACTGTTATGGGCCGTGAAACGGATCATAGAACGTTGAAATTATTATTGATCCATAATGGTTTAAAAAAAGATTTGACCCCATTAAAGAATCAGTGTAGCTTTGGGGCAGATATTACGGTTCCTCTTGCGAAAAATTAAACGGAACTGATAATACATTTCAATATGAACGAAACACAAAAAGGAGAGGCTATGAACTCTAAACTCTTTAAAACTTTCTCACTCCTACTGGGAGGAATGATTGTATTTACAGCATGTGATGACGATCCCGCCCCTGTGCATAACGGCGATGTTGTCGGAACATGGAACCTATCAGGTCTTACGGGCACTTATGATCGAAAGGTTGTAACAGGTACTGGAATTGCAAATTCAGCTGATTCATACGATCTGGTTGCTACTTGGGATGATGCGGCAGGTTATGCAGCAGCTTTGACAAGTTATGGAATGCCAACTGACGAGGCATTCATCATTGGCGCTACAAATCAAACCTTGGCTAAATGGAAAGCTGGCGAAAACGCGCCGGGTTTCCCAAGAACAAATGTTTTGGATGCGGCGGCACTTGCTGGAAGCGGTATTGTTATGAAAGGCGTATTTGATGATGCACCGGGCAAGGGTGAAAAGGCGACTTATACTATCACAGGTACCTATCCTTCAATCCAATTAAATACTGAAACATGTACCCCTTATCAAACTATTCCTCAAATTAATGACCGGGGTAACTATACCTTAACTTTTGATGCAACAGATGCAGCAGGTACAATCGCTCTTTCTCCTGCAACAGATCTGGATCAGGTACTTCCTCCCTTCCCCGACGGTACATTTACCGTCGATGGTGATGCAGGGAAATTAACCATTGATTTCGTAGATCGTGACGCTCATAGCACACTCTATTCACAAGTGAAGGCTGCTTGGAACGAAGCGGATGATCGGGTCATTACAGGGCTTTCTCAATTGCCTGTAAATACTGTAGGTGGCTTTTTCACTAGCCCTCTTGATCCTAATGCAGGCGATCTGGCAGCTTCTGCTTATATCTATCAAACCGCATTAGCTTCCTGGGGTGGTTACTTGACTTGGTACGCATATAATGTTATTGCTGAAACATCTGTAAAAGCTGCGGATGTTAAAAATCCTTTGACTGATTTAGATGGAGACGGAAGTATTACTCCCGTAGATATGGTTATTTACATGCATTATGATAATCTGGCCGGTGGTGGAGGTGAATCAGCATTTGGTATTCCTTATACCATGCTGGTTGACAGTTCAAATCCCGCAGCACCTGCTGCGGTGAATGATAGTGCAACTGACTTTGCATTAGCAGGAATACTTACTGGATCTGGTGGTAAAATGAAATTCACCATCCTGGATGGTCTTTGCATGCCCGCTGATGAAACAATTGAATTCAAATCACAGTGGACAGCTGCTGAATAAAAAACTGACTCTTTGATACCTCGCAAGTGTATCGTTCATACAGGTGGGGGTGGTTTTCGAACTACCCCCATTTTTTTAGGAGGTGAAACACTTTACTATATGAAGAAAATTTTTCTCATTCTTATTTTTGGTTTAACATATAGTGTCTGCCAACAAACCAGCTTAAACGGGAAAATAACGGATAAATCTTCTGGTGATCCCCTCATTGGTGCCAATGTAGTCATCGCCGGTTCTGGAATAAATACGGGAGCAGCGACCAATTTTGAGGGAGATTATAAGGTTCAAAATATCCCTGAAGGATCTTATAAAATTAAAATTACATACATTGGATATAGTGATTTTACAGGAAAGATTCAAATCACAGGGGATGAAGCCTCCCAGTCTTTTGATGCGCAACTTTCTATCTCAGCGATCCAGCTGCAAGAATATGTGGTCACTGCCAGTCGTGGGAAGCGGGAAAAGATTACAGACGCGCCAGCGGCAATTTCCATTATATCAGAGTTAAAAATTCGTAATGCCAGTAATCCAAACCTGGGTGATTATTTTAAAAATATTAAAGGTGTGGATTTTACAGCCTCAGGGTTGGACAGTTACAACCTCAGTGCCCGGGGATTCAATTCCAGCTTTAGCAGTCGATTACTCACCTTAACTGATGGACGTATGGCTAACGTGCCTTCCCTTCGTCTCATCGCCTACAATGTCATTCCTCTCACTTCTGATGATGTAAAACAAATTGAAGTGGTCCTGGGCCCCTCCTCTGCCCTATATGGACCCAATGCACATGCAGGTGTAGTGAATATTATTTCAAAACGGCCTATTGAATCTCTTGGCACCGTTGTGGGTTTAACGGGAGGATCAAGAAGTTTTAATAAGGCACAAGTCCGCCATGCAGGACAATCCGGTAACTTAGGCTATAAATTGTCTATCGTTAAATTTTCGGCCCACGATTGGGAATATATTGAACAGGATGAAAAAACTGCTCATTATTACCAGTGGCAAAATGATGATTTTGGACATGGCGATGAGTTAGATGATTATTTTGATGATGGGAAAGCCTGGTGGAATGGATGGGATGTTGAGGTTGACCGTGATGGGGATGGGACGGTTGATACAACTTATCTAGGGTCGGATAATATAATTCGCGATCGTAATAATGATGGCATTGATGATATGCCAAACTTTGACATTAATAATACACGATTTGATATTCGCACCGATTACGATTTTTCTCCAGAGCATTTTGTCAGCCTGAATTATGGGTTTGCCCAAGCAACCAATATCAATATTACAGGAATTGGGCGATATTTGGCTGATGATTGGATTTACCAGTTTTACCAAGCACGCTGGATTTACAAAAATTGGTTTGCCCAAGCCTATATAAATACAAGTAATTCCGGTACCACCCGAAATATGAGAACCGGCGGTATCGTAAAAGATCATTCCAAGTTTTTACATTTCCAGTTTCAGCATAATCTTGATTTTAGTTTTCTCAATACAAAATTGATTTGGGGTGGGGACTATCAACGAACCATGCCTAAAACATTTGGGACAATCTTACCGGATGGATCTGGTGGAAATAACCCAATTAGTTTTGATGAAGATGGTATAGATAATGATGGTGATGGGGAAATTGACGAATGGGATGAATTGATTATTACCAACGAATATGGCCTCTATGCCCAATCTCAATCCAAACTTTCCGATCATTTTCAACTCATCCTATCTGGAAGATTTGACCTTCATAGTGGACAATTGGATGAGGATGGAATTCCTTTTATTTTGGACCCGCTTTCAGGTGAAACAGCAAATTTCTTTCCTCAGTTTTCTCCTAAAGTAGGGTTGTTATGGAAACCGAAGGAAAATCAAACATTTCGATTAACCGCTGCACGGGCATTTAATACACCATCATCACAAGGACTATATTTAGATATTTTAGCTGCCCAATATTCAATTTTCCCCGTAAAAGCACGTGGGAATAGAACGGGATATGGTTATACACGAAATTCCGACGGTAACCTCATGATGTACGATGTACGAGATTACTCCTTTTCTCGATTCCGCTGGGCGGATATGCCTGAAGGATCCGTTTTGTATATCCCGGCTGTATTGGGTCGCCCATCTCAATTTGTAAATGGCGATGATTACAAGTATCTGGACCCTGTCAAATCTGAAGAAGTGTGGACCTATGAATTTGGTTATGCCGGCTTTATCGGTGAACGCACTCGGGCAACTTTCGACCTTTATTATAGCACCTATAGTGATTTTGTCAGTGATTTAACCTGGGTCACCCCCGTCGTATTAGATACGTCCAGCGGATTTTATAGCGTCGATAACCCGGACCCTGAAATTCTTGGATTCATCCCCACATCAAACCATAGCGGTGTTAAAGATGGGGGTGACGGCATTTATGGTGCCTACTATATTGAATATGGATCCGCTAATTGGGGTCTCATTCCCACCGGATGGTGGTCAAAACCAAGTGAGGCACGCATGGGCACTGAACTTGTGATTTCAGACGGAGATACGTTGGGTGCATGGTGGTCGGATGATAGTGTTGATTTTGATAATCCGGTCAATTTAATGTTAACCAATATCAATTATGGCGCTGTGAGTCTGTGGGGACTCGATGCAAGCCTATATACTTTTATTACACCTCAAATAACGGCGGATGTGAATTTTTCATTCTTAGGGAGAACCAGATTCTGGAATTTCTTAACACGATCCTACGACCCCATCAACGCTCCTAAATTTAAAGTAAATGCTAAAGTTGCCTATAATGCGGATCACGGTTTCCATGGTAATATTGGATTCCGGTATATTCCAGAATTTGATTGGTCAGCCGGTGTACACTATGGTACTATAGATGAATACCTAGTGATTGATACAATGGTGGGATATCGTTTTGGGAAGCGGTATGACCTCCTATTGAATATCAATAATTTAAATGAAGATGTGCATCGGGAAATCATTGGTGGACCTAAATTGGGCCGGCATATTACCCTGAAACTCAACGCACGCTTTTAACCACCCACCCAAACTTCGTTTTAATAAAAAATCCCCAGCATGAGTTGCAGGGGATTTTTTTTGCCCAAAAACAAAAGCAGGATCGCTGGAATCCTGGGAGCGGGGGAACAACCAGTCTTCTTATATAACGATCCTGCCTCAAAATAGATAAAAATTTATCTCCGGATTTCCCTTTGATCAAGTATTTTTTTAATAAAATGTAAACTATATTTTGGGTATGGTAGAGTCACTTATTCACATGGATAAAGCCGTTTTTCGATTTTTCAATACCACCATTGCCAATCCTATCTTCGATTGGATCATGCCCATTATCACAAACCAAAACATCTGGGCAGTTCCAATAATAATCATTATTTTTTCTCTTTTGTTTAAGGGAGGCCGCCGCGGCCGGATTGCGGTGGCAATAATCATTATATCAGTTGGCTTAGCTGATGCAACATCTGCTCAGATTCTAAAACCATTTTTTGCCCGGCTTAGGCCCAGCCATGAGTTAACGGAAGGCATCCGAATTCTCATGGGAAAAGGAGGTCAATATGGATTTGTATCCTCCCATGCAGCCAATGTGTTTGCCGCAGCAGTCGTATTCGGATATTTTTATCCACGATATAAATCAACATATTTTATTATTGCAGTATTGGTGGCCTTCAGCCGGGTTTATGTGGGGGTACATTATCCCGCTGATATCATATTTGGCGGATTACTGGGCTATGGTTTGGCCTGGGCTGTACTGAGCCTATGGGTTATAATTAAAATGAGGGAATTAAAAAGAGGGGCCGACTGGGTCGTTTATTAATTCGGCAGTGATCCCTCAGGTGGTGCAGCAGGATAATCTCCAAATCCTTCCTGTACGGGTAAGGTGATTTCACCATTTTTATGTTCATATTTCTTAATGTTATCTCCCAATGCTGCCAAAAATGCTTTGGCATGCTGGGGTGCCATGATAATTCTGGAATGAACACGGGCTTTGGTGACGCCCGGTAAAATCTTAGTGAAATCCATCACAAATTCTGCCGGGGAGTGGGTCACCACAACAAAATTGGCGTATTCACCTTCGCTCACTTCCTGTGTGAGTTCAATATTTATTTGCTGGACGTTTTTATTTTCTTTCATTGTTAATAACTTTAATTTTATTTTTTGAAATCTCTTTGATTAAAATCTTCCCATTCCTCTTCAATCCCCTCAAAATCCTCATATCCTTTGATTTCTTCATCTTGTGCTTTTTGCTTATACATTTCTATTTCACCCTCGTATAAACTAAAAATGTCTTTTTTCTTTTCGAATTCTGCAGGATTCACATCTTCTTCATCATCTGGTTCAAGGCGTTCAACATCTTCACTATAAACTTTCTCATCAAAAAAATCTAAATCTTCAACGAGCCCATTCGCCATGAGAAATTCAAGGAAGTCTAAAAACCGCCTATCCTTAAGATCCGTCTTGCAACTTCTGCAGGTAAGCGATTCTTTAATATCCACTTCATCAAAAGTGACTTCGCAAACGGGACAAATAATACCTTCTAACATTAATTTTTTCCTCTAAAATGGGACACGAATATAGCAGAAGCCATTTCACTCGTCAAGATTTATTCATCGATCTTTTTGAATTTTTTTAAATAATGATATTTCTGTTTTTGTGAGGTTTTGACCCCCTCTTTCTTTTACATCGTACCCAGTTTCAAGAAATTTATCAAGCAGCACCATTCGGTGTTTTCCATTGACATACCAGGTGAATGGCCGAATGATCTTCATAAATATATAGATTCATCTTATTCCAAGGATTTGGAATATTTCCTTAAACCCGCTTTCCATCAATTCAGTCCCATGACGGCGGATCATCACATTAAAATATTGATCCCCTTCCTCGCTAAAAAACCCTACCTTTAATGGTGCACTCACTGTAGAACAAATGGTTGCGGATATGGGTGCAAAGGCCTGGTTTAGATCTAAAACGGCATCCACTTGAATGCGTTGGCAAGCCCAATTCAATTCTTTTCCCGGAAGACCCCAACGATTTAAATCGGCCTCAGTAAAAAACAAAAAGTCATGGAACCCCTCCATATTAATTAAGTTGCCTACATTAGCAGGCCCCAGAATTCGGATCTGACTTTCTCCAGCAGGACCGAGGGCATTCCTCATGGCCAACATAAATCGTTTCGCTAACTCAGATTCCGTTGTATGCTCCGGCAAAACAATCAAAAACCGATGTGCACTTCTACCATGGGTGGATAAAGACATATTCTTAGATCCCAAGTTTTTATTTGCACGGAGCTTTTTCCACCACAGTGCTGCTTTTGTTTTCTTTGAAACTTCCAATGTTGGCTTACGTTGATTTCTTCTGCATTCTAATGGATGAGAAAATAGTATTAACTTTGCCAACTCTTGAAAGGATAAAATTAAGTGAGTGTGGGAAAAAAAATGTTATGGGGAGGCCTTGGTTGGGCCTTAGCAGGACCAATTGGAGCTATCATTGGTTATTCACTGGCAGGAATGTCTGGTCAAGTGGGAGGCACATACGGGGGTGCATATCAATCTCGGTCTTACCCTCAAACACAGCCTGGAGACTTTATTGTTTCTCTATTAGTCTTGTTCAGTGCCGTCATGAAAGCGGACAACCAAATGTTAAAATCAGAGCTGGATTATGTGAAGCAATTCCTCTCTAAGCAATTCAACCAAAAACAAGTCCAAGATTTCATGACCTTATTCAAAGATATTGTGAAACAGGATTATTCATTGCGGGACGTTTGCCGACAGATTCTCCGATCCATGGACCATCCCAGTCGTTTAGAACTCATCCATGTTTTATTTGGATTATCAAAAGCGGATGGACATGTTCACCCTGATGAAGTAAAAGTAATTCATACCATTGCCCGTTATTTGAATATTAATCCAAACGATTTTGATTCTATCCGAGCTATGTTTTTCCGGGACACACTTTCCGATTACACCATTTTAGAAGTGAATCCGTCTGCCTCCGATAGCGAAGTAAAAAAAGCTTATCGTAAAATGGCAACAAAATATCATCCGGATAAAGTAGCCCATTTGGGAAAAGACCTTATCAGTTTAGCAGAAGAAAAATTCAAAGCGGTAAGTGATGCCTATCAAAACATCAAAAAAGAAAGAGGCATTTGAATAAAATATGACTGAAAAAGCCGGTCAATTCCCTTTCACACGCGGCATCTATCCGACTATGTATCAAGACAGACTCTGGACCATGCGCCAATACGCGGGATTCACCTCTGCAGAGGAATCCAACCAACGCTATCGATATTTATTGGAGCAGGGCGTTTCTGGACTTTCAGTTGCCTTTGACCTTCCCACACAAATAGGGTATGATTCCGATCATTCAATGGCTGACGGTGAAGTTGGAAAAGTAGGCGTCCCTATTGCTTCCATTCGAGATATGGACCGATTATTTAACCATATTCCACTGGATAAGGTATCTACCTCCATGACAATAAATGCCACAGCAGCAACCCTATTGGCATTATATATTGTATCGGCAGAAAAAAATAACATTAGCCCGGATAAACTACGCGGTACCATCCAGAATGACATATTAAAAGAATACATCGCCCGGGGCACATACATTTATCCACCGGAACCATCGATGCGGCTAGTCACGGACATATTTGCTTTTTGTGCGGATCATATGCCCAAATGGAATACCATTTCCATTTCAGGTTATCATATTCGGGAAGCGGGGTCAACCGCCGCCCAGGAATTGGCTTTTACCATGGCCAACGGAATCGCCTATGTTCAGGCAGCCATTGATAAGGGTCTAAAAGTAAATGATTTTGGGAAACGCCTTTCATTTTTTTTCAATGCCCATAATGATTTTCTGGTAGAAGTGGCCAAATTTCGGGCGGCCCGCAGCCTTTGGGCTAAAATCATGAAAGACCGCTTCGGCGCCACAGATGCAAAAGCAATGCTTTGCCGCTTTCATACACAAACCGGCGGTTCTACGCTCACGGCTCAACAAGTGGATAACAATGTTGTCCGAACAACAATTCAGGCATTATCTGCTGTTTTAGGCGGTACACAGTCACTCCACACCAATAGCTTTGATGAAGCCTTGGGACTGCCAACAGATCATTCTGCAAAACTGGCGCTCCGAACGCAACAGGTCATCGCCCATGAATCGGGAGTCACAAATTTTGTGGATCCACTGGGCGGTAGTGAAGTCGTAGAAAAATTGACTTCTGAACTTGAAGAAGAAGCTTTTGCCATTATTGAAGAAATTGATAATATGGGTGGTGCAATCTCTACCATCGAAACGGGATGGGTTCAAAGTGAAATTGCTAAAAGTGCCTATGAATATCAACAATCCATCGATAGCATAAATCGTAAAATCGTTGGTGTTAACAGTTTTGAAGAAGATAATCCATCGGAAGCAAATCTTCAGGGGATTAATCAGACATCCGTGAAAAATCAAATTGATGGCGTCCTCGCCTTAAAAGAAAACCGGGATAATGGTTCGGTTCAAACGAAGCTAAGTACCTTGCAATCCGCAGCCAAATTGAATGATAATTTAATGCCGGCCATCATTGACTGTATCCGTGCTGAATGTACCTTGGGCGAGGTGGCTGATACCTTTCGATCTCAATTTGGTGAATTCAACCAAACTTAATTTTTTTATTTTTTAAATATTTCTACACATTTAAGATCAAACAAGAAATTGAACTCTATCTTTTCAATTTGGAACATGTGTTCCCGATATAAGTACGATAGAGTGATTACATAGTTACCAAACTCTTTAAAAAGATTAAGGCGTCGATCATGAAAAAAATCCTCACAAGTATTACGCTCATTTTTATTGTATCCTGCGGGAAACAAACCGCGCCTGCGCTAGAACTACAGGATACGAATTCAGCCAAAATTTCCAGCGATGTAAAGCGGGTAGAACTCCCGAATCCACAAGAAGCCACTTTTGCTGCAGAAACAGAAGTTATTGAAGAATCAAATCCAACAGAAACACCGGAACACGGCCCCGCCCCCGATGTTGATAAAGATAAAAAAATAGTTACGGAAAAACCAAAAAAAGGAATCAAGGTTGAGCCAGAAGTTTTATTTCCTGATTTCGCATGGGAAAAATATATGGTGGAGCCCGGCGATTATTTAATTAAAATCGCGAAGAAGGAATATGGTGATTTTCGTCTATGGCGTCAGATTTATACCTGGAATAAAGATGAAATTGGCGAGAACCCAAACATCATTTATCCATATCATTTTCTGAATCTTCAGAAAGAACGCCTTTCTGCAAAAACGTCTGAGCCAACTTATACAGAATACACCGTTCAGACCGGTGACAATCTTTGGAATATCGCCGGAAATAAATATGGGGATGCCAAATCATGGATCATCCTACTCTGGGATAACGAAGATATAATCAAAGCAAATGCCGGTGTGCTAAATCCGGGGATGACGTTGAAACTGCGGGAGAAGTTGGACCCCAACGCTTAAAGCAATATGCTGTTTACAAACCTGGTCCAGGCCAACCTGAAAACCAGGATTCTTGGTCAACAGATCGAATATTATACCCGGCTGGAATCCACCAACTCTGAAGCCTGGGAAATCATAGATGAGGGCGCCAAATCGGGTGCCCTTGTTGTTACAGACAATCAATTCAGCGGAAAAGGCCGTGCCAATCGCAAATGGTCCGCTGCACCAGATAAAAGTCTCACTTTCTCCCTCCTCCTTTTTCCTGATTTAGACCCAAATCTTTCCGGTTGGTTTCCCATTATCTCTGGACTTTCTGTTCAAAAAGCACTATTGAATTTCGATACAGATGTAAGATTAAAATGGCCCAACGATCTCATCCTTGACGCGAAAAAAGTGGGGGGGATTCTATGTGAATCCAAAGTTAAAGGAAATAAATTAAAGCAAGTTGTAATTGGAATTGGCCTCAATGTGAATGAAACAATAGATGATTTTGATGGCTCACTCCAATCCACAGCAACCTCCCTCCACATGTCTACAGATAAGTTTTATCAACGGGAAAGGGTGCTGGCTGAAATATTGAATGCGTTGGAACCCCTTTTCGAAGGACTGCCGAATAATCGGGATATGATTCGTACCGAATGGGAATCCGCCTGCGGGCATATGAATGAATCTGTCCAATTCCATCATGGTGACGAAATAGTAGAAGGCATATTTAAATCATTGGGAGAAGCAGGGTCCGCTGTTTTAGATATAAATGGACAAGAAAACCGGTTTTATTCCGGTGAAATTTCCTGATCAATAACGGTGCATGGGTGACACTTTAATCTGCACTTCATAATCACCAAATTTTTCTTTTAAACTTTTTTCTAACCTATGATTGCAGGCGATAATTTCTTTTTGAGTCGTGCCGACTTTCATGTTTGTCCCAAATAGAATAACTTGATGATTTTCAGTATTGACCACACGAATGTCATGGAAATCTGTCACCCGAACATCTTCCAAAGTAATTTCGGATAAATGGTTCATCACCTCCTGAACGAGGGGATCATTGGGGTGCACCGGATCTAAATGTATGGTGGGTTCCACACCCAAAGATGCTTCAAGCCGGGCTTCCACTTCTTCTGAAATATCATGTGCTTCCCCCGTGGACTTTATTGCATCTATTTCCACATGGACACTGGCAAATTTATCATGGCCGTAACTGTGGACTGTAATATCGTGGGCACCTAGGACACCATCCACATTCATGACGATTTTCCGGATGGTTTCCACTTCTTCCGATGTTGGTGGCTTGCCAATCAAATCATCCACAGCACCTTTGGCAATCTCAAACCCAGTGTAAATTAAAAACAGCGCCACACCAAGTCCCGCCCAGCCATCAACGGCGGGGAAACCGTAATTCCCCGCAATCAAGGCACCCACAACCAACATACTGGAAATGGCATCGCTGCGGTGATGCCAGGCATCAGCGTGAAGCGTACCAGAAGCAATCTTGGCCGAAAGAAATTCCGCATAACGGGCCGTGATTTCTTTTAACACAATGGTGGCTCCAAGGGCGATGACCATCCACCATTCCGCTTCCACCAATTCAGGATTCTGAATGCGGTCTATGGCTGCTTTGATAAATTCAATCCCCGCTACCATCAACAGTACTGCTATGATGAGAGTTGCAATATATTCTGCCCGTCCATGACCGTAAGGGTGTTCCACATCCGCAGGCTTTTCGGACTGTTTGAAACCCCATATAACTACTGCAGATGACACCACGTCAGACAATGTATGTACTGCATCCGCTATAACACTCACTGCCCCAACCATAAGCCCAATAGCCAATTTTATAACGAAGAGAATTCCGTTAACGAGTACCGAGACCCAACCTTCAAAGACACCGATTTTTGTTCGGTAGATTTGGGCCGATTCTTTGGTGTTGGGGACGAAATAATTGGTGATGGTTTCAAACACAGGATGATATTAAAGAGTAAACCCGCTAAACGCAATAATTGTGTTTAGCAAAACGTTGTGTGTAATTTGTGAAATAGAAAAGCATAATGAAATTAAAACAATCAAAAAGTAAATTATGAAAATACTAATAATCGGAGGAAATGGAACTATAGGAAGTAAAGTGACGACTCACTTTTCGGAAAAAAATGAATTAATAATTGCTGGGCGAAAAAGTGGAGATATTAAAGTGGATATATCAGATAGTAAGTCAATAAAATCAATGTTTGAAAAAACTGGTCAAGTTGATGCTATAATTTGTATCGCTGGAGAAGCAAAATGGGCAGATTTTAATGACTTAACTGAAGAAGATTATTATATAGGATTAAAGAGTAAATTAATGGGACAGGTTAACCTTGTCAGAATTGGAAAGAATTACTTGAATCAAAGTGGTTCAATAACTCTATCGACTGGAATTCTAGCAGACGACCCCGTTGTTAAAACAACTAGTGCAGCAATGGTTAATGGCGGAATTCACAGCTTTGTTCAAGCCGTTGCGTTGGAAATTGAAAATGGAATCAGAGTGAATGTTGTTTCTCTGGGAATGGTTGAGGATGCTTATGAAAAATACAAGGATTATTTCCCTGGTCATAATCCGATCCCCATGACTAAGGTTGTAAACGCATATATAAGAAGTGTAAGAGGAAAGGATAACGGAGAGGTTATCAGAATTTATGATTAAATACTGTTGCTAACATTCGTTGTAACCCATTAATAAGACTGAGCAAATGAGAAAATTGCTATTTCTTTTTATTTAAAAAATTCTATATTGTACTATCCCATTAAGGGATAACAAAACCAAAAGGAGAAGGAAATGAATCTTAATAATCTTTTTAAAATTGGAGCAGTGTGGAATGGATTATTTGGTGCGATGATGCTCT
>JAPYOT010000095.1 GCA_029938045.1 Fidelibacterota bacterium
CTGGACTTAAAGCTGTTTTTAGCCAATTTAGTAATTTGTTTTTTAGAAAGATTTAATGCAAAAGCAATTTGGACATAATTTTCATTCATATAACCACCAAAATACGCCGGATCGTCTGAATTTATCGTAACCATTAATCCAGCATCCATTAATTGAAGCAAAGGGTGATTTTTTAAATCTTCCACCACTTTTAATTCGAGGTTTGATAAGGGGCACACGGTGAGAGGCATTTGTTTTTCGGCAAGATGTTGAATCAATTGATCATCGTCCAATGATCGATTCCCATGATCAATTCTGGATACCTTTAACAGATTAAGCGCTTCCCATACATATGCCGCAGGTCCTTCTTCACCTGCATGAGCCACGGTGATAAATTTTTCTTCCCTTGCTTTTGAAAAAACGCGTTCAAATTTTGATGGTGGATGTCCCATTTCGGAAGAATCTAATCCAACGCCAACAATCCACTCTTTATAAGGGAGTGCTTGCTCCAATGTATCAAATGCAGCAGCTTCATCCAAGTGACGCAAAAAGCACATAATAATTTTAGAACTGATTCCCAGTTTTTCTTGCCCATCAACTAATGCATTATGAATGCCTTGAATGACAGTATCAAAAGAAACGCCCCGATCCGTATGGGTTTGGGGATCAAAAAATATTTCTGTATGAATTAAATTTTGCTCATAAACTTTGGTGAGATAAGCCCATGTTAAATCATAAAAATCTTGCTCATGCAACAGCACACTGGCCCCTGCATAATAAATATCCAGGAATTCTTGAAGGTTATTAAAATTATAAGCGTTCTTTAGTTCTTCAATAGATTGATAGGGGATTGAGATATGATTCCGATGGGCAATCTCGAACATGAGTTCCGGTTCAAAGGTACCTTCAATATGTAAATGGAGTTCCGCCTTGGGAATTCCTTCAATGAAAGATTGTATCGTCATATTATTTGGAATGGGTGAATCCTCAAAATTATTTAGCCAGAAGCAATTGTTCTTCATGGATGGTTAACCGGAAAATCTAATTTATATCTATAAGACTGAACAAGATATATTCATTCCATAATGCTTTAACGAAGTCAATAACAAAATTAATTGAAATATGAAGTTTCATCGTCTTAATTGTAATATTGGTTCATTGATTAGATTGATTCAAGAGTAACAACCATGTTTCAAAATATAGCACTTAACATATTATTAACCGTTTTCATCATTGTGATAACGGTACCACCTGTTTTATTTCTTTATTTATATATAAAAGATAGAAACCAAAGTCAGCATTCTATTCTTAGAAATTTCCCCTTACTCGGCCGTATTCGATATGTGTTTGAAATGCTGGGTCCAGAAATGCGCCAATATATGTTTGATAGCGATAATGAAGGTCGTCCATTCAGTCGATCTGATTTTACCAATATTGTTGTTGCGGGAAAATATATGAAAACCCTTATTGCATTCGGGTCGAAACGGAATTTCAATCAACCTGGATGGTATTTGAAAAATGATATGTTTCCGAAATTGGCAGAAGAAATGAACGTTGATTGTGAACCCAAAATAAAAACAAGTCGATATGTGGGGACTGAAGGATTGTTTTCAAGAAAAGAGAAATTGGAGGAAATCGAAATTCAGCCCTGGCGACTCAAGGACGAAGATGCCATTGTTATTGGCCCCAATTGTCGTGAACCTTGGCGGGTCCAGGGACCCGTAGGAATGTCTGCAATGAGTTTTGGTTCACTGGGCGAAAATGCTATAAGTGCTATCAGTTTAGGATTGGGAAAGGCCACGGGATCTTGGGTACATACGGGCGAAGGGGGTCTTGCAAAATATCATACGTTAGGCGGCGGTGATGTCATTATGCAGATTGGCTCTGGTTTATTTGGCGTTCGAACGGAGGATGGGAAATTCAGTCCGGAGAAATTCAAAGAAAAAGCAAATAACCCTCAAGTGAAAATGTTTGAGATTAAATTAGCTCAGGGTGCAAAACTTCGAGGCGGGCATGTAGAAGGGAGTAAGGTTAATCCAGAGATTGCTGAAATTCGCGGCGTCACACCCTGGAAAAATATAGATTCGCCCAATCGGCATAAGCAATTCCACGATACGGCTACATTATTTGATTTCATTGATGAATTGCGGGATTTAGGGGGTAAACCCATTGGCATAAAAGTGGTGATGGGCGGTCCTGATTCTGCAGATGAATTATGTAAAGCCATGGCAGAAACAGGGCGGGGACCCGATGCCATTACTGTGGATGGAGGAGAAGGAGGATCCGGCGCAACTTACCAGGAAATGGCCGATACCATGGGGCTTCCGTTAAAATCGGGATTAATTTATATGGATAATGCACTGCGGAAATATGGTGTGCGGACTCGGGTGAAAGTATTCGCCTCTGGAAAATTATTCAGTCCCGATAAAATTGCCATTGCCATGGGAATGGGTGCTGATTTAATAAATATTGCCCGGGGTATGATGATATCTGTGGGCTGTATTGGTGCGCAAAAATGCCATACAAATAAATGTCCTGTTGGTGTGGCCACCACTGATGCAGACCATCAGAAAGCATTGGTGGTGGATGAGAAACAATGGCGTGTACTGAACTATGTTATTACGATAAGAAATGGATTAAACTCCCTTGCCGCTGCTTCAGGGTTACATAATTATACCCAATTTCAACGGGAGCACATCATGTACAAAGATGATTATGGCCGGGTAAAATCGTTGGCAGAATTATTTCCATATCCGAATGCATAACAGATTCTCTTCCTTGAAAACACAATGATACTGGCTGTAACTTGGCGGGATTTATAACCACATATTTTTACTACAAATAGGAGGAATTAATGGATTTCATTACACCCATTTTTAAATGGTTACATATTATTGCCGGTGTCCTTTGGATCGGTTTGCTCTATTTTTTCAACTGGATTAATGGTCATGT
>JAPYOT010000039.1:0-8267 GCA_029938045.1 Fidelibacterota bacterium
TTGAAAAATTCTAATTCCAAGGGTTTTCATTTGGATTCATTATAGTGGAAACACTATTCACTTAAACCCGTCCTACTTTCTTATAACAAAGCATTTTAGGGTTTCATCATAATAAATCACCCCAGAATTTGGTTTCATTCCTCATTAATCAGCAAGCAAAATTAATAGAAATATCACACCATTAGAATAAAGATAAACTATTGGATTCTTCCAATGGTAGAATGCATTCTTTCCGATTGTTTCTTGGTGAATTTACCAGGGTTGAAACCGGGTATGCTTTTAACGGATCCATATAGGGTTTTAATAATGCCATGGCATTGGGAATAGATGTATTATGTATCTGGAGCCATGGATTAATATGTTCTGGATTTAGAATAACAGGCATGCGGTGATGAATATATTTAATTTCCGGCGCCGGTTTGGTGGTAATAACAGTATAGCTGTAAATACTTTCATCTGATGCATTTTTCCAAATGTCCCAGAGCCCGGCCATGGGCAAGAGTTTATTCTCAGGATGACGAATGTAAAAGGGAATGGATTTACTGGATGTTTTCTGCCACTCAAAATAGCCATCCGTTATCACCACACAGCGTTTACTGGGCACAAGGTTTTGGAAGGATGGTTTTTCTAATAAGGTTTCTGAGCGAGCATTGATCAGTTTTGATCCCATGGAGGGATCTTTTGACCAATTGGGAATTAATCCCCATTTCATGGACTTAACCCGGCGGCCCATGTGGTCAATCATAATGGGGGACGACTGACTGGGTGCAATATTAAAACTGGGTGAATAGAGCTCTGAATCCTGCCATTCTTCGATGGCCATTTCTTCAATGATGGACTGGATGTCTCGGGTGAGTGTTTTACGTCCGCACATAAGTTGAATTTACAATAAAAAGTGGGCCCACCGGGATTCGAACCTGGAACCTACGCATTATGAGTGCGGTGCTCTAACCGTTGAGCTATGGGCCCAAAATGGGCGAGGAATTTAAGGTTTTATTTTTTAGTCTTTAACTTTTTTCAATTCGGTTTTTTATTAATTAATGTAAATGGGTTTTAACCTCATCCAAAATGGACTCAAATTGGTCTGTGTCTCTAAAGATATTAAATTGATCTGTTTCAATTTTCAGGACTGGAATATCCTTTAACCCGCTGGTCCACTGATCATAAGCTACATTCAATTGGTGTAAATATTCCGGGTCGATTGAATTTTCATAATCCCTTCCCCGGGAATGAATCCGCGTTTGTAATGTGTCGGTGGACGCTCTTAAGTAAATAATTAAATCTGGTTTCCGTAAATAACCTGTTATTATGCCGAATAGATTACGATAATTTTCCCAATCACGATCATCCATTCGGCCCATTTCATGAAGATTTTGGGCAAAAATTTCTACATCTTCATAGATGGTACGATCCTGAACCACGCCCCCATTTAATTTATTCATTTCTTTTTGTGCTTTAAACCGGTGATGCAGAAAATAAATTTGTAGATTAAAACTCCATCGTTTCATATCTCCATAAAAATCACTCAGGTATGGATTATCAGCCACCGATTCATAAAAAGGAGACCAGCCAAAAACGTCCGCCATTTTTTTTGTAAATGTTGTTTTGCCTACACCGATATTACCGGCGAGCCCTATAAATGGATTGTCTTTCATTTATTTATAAACTTGCCAGGTCGTTTTGATCAATGCATTCAAATCGGAATGTTTTACTCTCCAGTTCAATTGATCAAAGGCCAATGTTGTTCCGGCATACAATTCAGCCGGATCACCGGGACGCCGATCCACAACATTAAATGGAATATCTTTCCCGGATACCTCTTTTGTCTCTTGGATAATATCCAATACAGAATGGCTTTCTCCTGTTGCCAGATTCACAGTAATACTGTCATTTGCTTTCAAATATTCAATGGCCTTCACATGAGCTGATGCTAAATCTGTTACATGAATGTAATCCCGGACGCCGGTACCATCGGTCGTATCATAGTCATTCCCAAATACCTCCATTTTCTCCCGTCGTCCTGAAGCTACTTCCATCACAATGGGAATCAAATTCGCGGGATTATTTTCCAGAAATCGAATCCTTCCTTCAGGGTCATATCCCGCAGCGTTAAAATATCGTAATGCTGCAAATTTTAATCCTTTCAATTCACCGTACCATTTTAAAATGCGTTCAATTTCCAGTTTAGTAAACCCATAGTAATTAATGGGTTCCAAAGGATGGTTTTCATCCAAAGGCAAATATTTTGGATAACCATATACGGCGGCAGTAGAAGAAAAAATAAATTTATCCACCCCATTGGTCATCATGGCGTTGAGTAAAGAAATTGTCCCTGAAATATTGTTTTGGGAATACTTCCCCGGGTCTATCATGGATTCTCCCGCCGCCTTGAATGCAGCCAAATGAATCACCGCATCCACGCCATTTAATGCGGTTGCCATATTATCATTGTTGAGGGTTGATCCTTGAATAAACTCGGCGCGATCATCCACCGCTTCTCTATTTCCTGTTGAAAGGTCATCCAATACCACCACTTCATACCCACCTTCACAGAGGGCTAATACCACATGAGATCCAATATATCCTGCACCGCCTGTTACTAATATTTTCATTTAATAAATCCTTTAAAAAAACCTGACACACAAATTAAAAAGTCTAGAATTCCCCTGCTCTTCGTTGGAAACATTGTCCATAATACCATTATTAACTGCATTTTCCGCCTTAATCAGGAAAGTTGTATTCCTTTTTTCTTCATGTACAGGGTTTTGCAAAAAATTCTTATTCCTTTTTTGGAATAATCCGTCGCTCAATGATTTCTCCTTTACTGTTAATTTGGGAAATGATTTTTTCTGCATCAACTGGATATTCATATGCAATGGCATTTTTCATGATACCATTTTCATTGTAATAAGTGATGCGAACCGGTTTTTTATTCTCCCCAAATCGAATGGAATGACTGCCGACTAAAACTGAATCCGCCCGAAAATATTTAGACCTGAGGCCATTTTCCCCATAGTTGAACTGGTAAAAATAATACAAGTTTTCATATTGATCGAATACTTTCACGCCCCGAGTGACTCCTTGATTATTCATTTGATATCTTGCCACCCACCCAGGGCGGATGGTGCTTAAATCTGGTGCAAATAATTCTTGATTCAATTCTGACAAATTTCGATTCGAATAGAATTCAATATCATATTCCGATGATTTTCCCTCATCATCCCAGCGCATGTGATAGGTCCATAATATTTTCCCATGGCGATTAAAATAATCCACATCCTGGACTAAGCCCTTATTATCTAAAGTTGCCCGATAATGGGGTTTCCCCCTTGCGGTCTTTTTGGTAATGCCTTCCAGTAATTCTTGTTTTTTGGGATTCCACTTCCAGTAATATAATTTCAATTTTGCGGGTGATTTTGCCTTTTTGCGCCGCCCCTTATCCCAGTTGGCCGGAATAAATTCCACACTTTTTAATTCTCCCGATGGGTAATACACCGCACGAAAATGGGCTTCATTTTTTTTCACAGACTCTTTGGGCTTGCCCGTAAGAATATTGGTTCGCATTAAATCAGTGGAGAAAATCTTGACGGTGGAATCAGTTTGGCCGAACCCGGCACCTGCCAACAGAATTGTTAATACATAAACTTTCAACTACATCAATCCCCAGGCAATGAGGCTAAACACAGTAAAAACCATCCCCAATCCAACCCAGCGGCTACTGGATAGTTTTCTCTCATATTCCATCGCTTCTGCTTCAATAGAACGATACCCAAGCACCACCCGAATTGTTCTTCCCTCTTCGACCAATACATCCTGCCGTGCCAGTTTTATCATATCCCGCATTTTTCTGTTTTGAGTGATGGAGCGCGTATTTATGGTTAATTCTGGCGGAAAATAACTCACTTGATGCCAGCCCGGCGCCACCTGAACGGGGTCTTTCACCGGTGAAGCACCGACTTGAATTCCATCCACATAAATGGGGATTCCTTCCGTATCGCAAAAAATATGAATCGCCGTTATCGGATTGGGTTTATCATTCCAATCGATTTCCTGAGAAAATAAAATTGAACTCAAAAGAAAAAGCGATAAAAATCTAATCATTGATTCCCTTTTGCAATTGAACCACTTCCATCATTAGATCTATTGCGTCTTCATCTGCTGCTTCTTTTTCACGAATTTTGATTCTGAGGCTACGGATCTTTTCCTTGATCGAAACTTTAGAAATTGTTTTTAAGCACTCCTCTGCCATTTGGAGTGGCTCGGTAGTATCGTCTTCTTCCATCAAAATTCGGCTGACCATTTCACGATCTTCTGCCGAATCAAAGACGGCAATAATTTCTGCCGGGTTCACATGTGCTTTGTCCATTAATAATGTAGCCAGTTTTTTAAGCTGCACATTTTCCAACCGGTTCATATCCAGTTTTTCTCGAATCAATTCTTTCGCTTCTCCATGATCTCCAGCCAATACTTTGATAATCCCCAATTCTGCTTTCGCATTGACGGTGGTAAATAATTGCGGTTTTTTCGTGGATTCTTTTGATGTTGGTTGCGAGCGTTTTTTCCTCAGTTGCTGAGAAAACATATGCACCATTTGATTTTCTTCCACACCACTTACTTGAGCCAATGTTTTTATGAAGCCTTGCCGTATAATAGGATCGGGGATTCCGGCAGCTTCGGATAAAATTTCCTTAATTACATTGGATCGTTCTGAAGAAGATAAATCTTTAAATCCGGCAGTCTTTAAATGGAATCTTAACAATCCGGATGCTTTTTCTATTCCAATCGATTTGAATTCGGCTCCCCCGTCTTTTTGAATCCAATCATCGGGGTCCATTCCGTCCGGTATTTCAATAACATGGGGATCTACACCACCTTTCAGAAGAACATACCCTGCTCTGAGGGCCGCTTTGATTCCGGCAGAATCTCCGTCATAAGCCAAATATACTTTTGAAGAAAACCGACGGATCTGCTGGACATGTTTCTCTGTGAATGCCGTACCGGAAACGGCCACAACATTTTTGATTCCTGCCTGAAAAAGTTGAATTAAATCTGTATAACCTTCCACCATAATGGCGCACTCGTTTTTTCGAATCGCATCCCGCGTTAGGTTCAATCCATAAAATATTTCACTTTTTCTGTACAGTGGTGTTTCCGGGGAATTCATATATTTTGCCGGATCATCTGTCCCGAATACACGGCCGCCAAAAGCAATTATTTTCCCCGACGCATTCCATATGGGAAACATAATCCGGGAACGAAACCGATCGTAAATATCATTATTTGAAAAACCTAATAATCCGGATTTCTCTAATACTTCCTGACTATAATTCTTTACTTTTACCGCATTCCATAAATGAGACGAACCTGCGGGGGCTAAACCAACCTTAAACAATTTTAATGATTCTTCACTTAACCCACGATCCAATAAATATTTTTTTGCTTCCTCCCCACGATTTGAAAAAAGTGTTTCATGATATAAGTCCGCGGCCAATTGGTGAATCTCATATAAATGGGTAAAAAACTCTTTTGAATCATCGCTGCCTGTAAATTCAACGGGAACGCCAAATTGATCTCCCAATTCCTGGATGGCTTCCACAAAACTTATTTTTTCAAACTCCATAATAAAATTAACCGCATTCCCACCATTCCCACATCCAAAACAATGATAAATACCTTTATCCGGTGCCACACTGAATGAGGGTGTTTTTTCGTTGTGAAAAGGACATAATCCGAAAAAATTTCGTCCACGTTTTTTTAAATCGACATGGCGGGAAACTACATCCAGGATATCGGCTGTATCATGAATGCGATCGATGGTTTCCTGGGGAATCCTAGCCACGATTATCTTCCATGTTATCCAAAAACTCCCTTATCGTTTTTTCACCTAATTCCACTGGATCACGCCAATTAAATGTGGTTATAATTGATTTTCGAACATGAATTAACCGCTGGACCATTTTGGATTCGCTCATGATAATATTTGATGATTCACGATTAGGAAAAAGCTCCACCATCCAAAAGAAAATCATTACAACTAACAATCCTTTCATTGAACCAAAAACAGTACCCATCACTCTATTTACCCATTTTGTACTTTTAGATAGAAACAAAAAATGAAATAATTTTGTAATCATCCTGGCCATTAACAGCACCCCAGAAAAAATGATGATATAGCTTAACACAAAGAGAAGCCATACATCAATGGGTACCCATTCCATGAGAAAAGAACCCAAGCCAACGTAGAGACGCAGGGCAAATATTGAAGCAAAAATGAGCCCAAGCAGGCGTCCCATTTCTTCCACTAATCCACGTCGGAACCCAATCAATCCCATGGCGATGGTAAAAAATATGGCTAATGCGTCTATCATCTTACCCTCATTAACTCACGAACCCACGAAATACACTAAAAACACGAAAGGATTTACCTTCCAGTAATATGAAGAAAAAAGGAAAGACGATACTGATTTAACCAAAAAGTTCTCTCACAAATTGCTGGGCTGTTTTTCCATCAATTAATCCTTTTCCCCGTTTCATGACTTCTGGCATAATTTTTCCCATATCTGCCATAGAGGTTGCGCCCACTTCTTCTACCACTGTTTTTACAATATTCCTGATTTCATCTTCCGGCATCATTTGAGGCAAATAGCTGTCTAAAATTTTGATTTCTGCTTTTTCAGCTGATGCCAATTCTTCACGACCGCCCTTTTCAAACATTTCAACCGATTCTCTTCTTTGTTTCACCAGGATCCGCAGGACCTGAATTTCTTCAGATTCAGAAAGATCTTCTCTTTTTTCAATTCGCTTGTCTTTCAGTTTTGCCAATGTGGTGCGAAGAGTCCCGGCTTTTTCTTTTTCTCCCGCTTTCATTGCAGCATACATATCTTTTTGAATTTGTTCCAAAACGCTCATTTTTCACTCTTTATCTATTCGTTTCATGGCCATTAATAATTGGTCCTGATCCGATTCAAAACCAATGAACCGACGACCCATTTTCTTTGCGATAACCCCGATACCACCACTCCGTGTAAAGGGATCTACCACCCAATTTAGCTTAAAACTGGACGCAGTTAAAATCCGCTGAATCAGTTGCTCCGGTTTATCCCCTTCCATTTTAACTGTGGACCCAACTTGAATATCCATGATGTCACTCCATAAATTAGTCACACCCATTTCAATCCCACTCTCAGGATTCATTTGATTGCTACCTTCGGTTACTGCTTCCTGATTGAACATAAATTCATTCGATTTTGTTGCAAACCAAATATCTGAAGTCCGATTAATCCATGTAAGTGGTTTTGGTTGATCTTTTGGTGTTGAGTTTCGCCAGGTGATTCGAGTTTGAATATGAAAATCTGTATTCAAAAGCGAATGATACATGCCGGAAAAACGCCACCCGGATATCAGGTATATCGCCCCGGTTGGTTTTAATATCCGCGCACTCTCTTTTAACCAGTTTTCATTCCATTGAAAATATTCCTGAATCGTCATGGGGTTTCCACGTTGATTAATACTCCGCCATGGAGATTCGGGCGGATCCGCAATAATTAAATCAATCGAACTATCTGGAATCTTTTTAAGTCCATCAAGGCATAACCCTAAAAAAACACCATCCTTAATTTGATCTGCTGTCATTGAAATATCTTCCACTTTCTGGACTGCCGGAAGATATTTATTTAAATCATTAATGGTTAAACCGCGGACGGCTTCCAGGGGATTGGTGAATAACGGTTCGTTCTGCTCAATAGACATGGGGGAAAATTTAGGATATCATAACACTACAAAACAGGAATTCCATTCAATATTTTAAGAACCTAAATTTTCCCATGTTAAATAAGAAAAAAGTTCTTTTTATATGCACTGGAAATGCCTGCCGATCCCAAATCGCCCATGGGTTACTCCGAGATATGGCTCCTGATCAATTTGATGTATTCAGCGCCGGGTCACATCCCAGTCGGGTGCATCCCATGAGTATTGCCATTATGGAAGAAGTGGGGATCGATATATCACATCATACATCAGATTATGTGGATGATTATCTCCATGTGGGCATTGACACTGTTATTACGGTCTGTGATAACGCGAATCAAGTATGTCCCACTTTTCCCGGTGATGTTGAACGCATCCATTGGAGTATCGACGACCCCTTTCGCGGATGGAATTTTAACGCTAATCAATTAGATAGTTTTCGGGAAACAAGGAGAGACATTCGTCGTCGGCTTGAATCTTTTTTAGATTCGCACTAATTTTTTCTATAGACAGGAATGTCT
>JAPYOT010000039.1:8367-16929 GCA_029938045.1 Fidelibacterota bacterium
TATTGGTTATTGGCCATTTCATTCCCCAGGGATACCAGTTGAACCTTGTCAATATAGCCCATTCTAAATGCTATTTCTTCAATACAGGATATTTTCATTCCTTGACGTTTTTCCAATGTTTGAACAAATTGAGAGGCCTCTAACAAAGAGTCATGGGTTCCTGTGTCGAGCCAGGCATATCCACGTCCCATTTGTTCTACTTTTAAGCGACCCTGGGCAAGATAGGTTTTATTTACATCTGTAATTTCTAATTCACCACGGGGGGACGGCTTTTGTTCTTTGGCAACTGTGACCACATCATTTGGGTAGAAATACAAACCCGATACCGCATAATTACTTTTAGCTACTTTGGGTTTTTCTTCAATAGAAACAGCATTTCCATTTGAATCAAATTCCACCACACCATATCGTTCCGGGTCATTCACATAATATCCAAAAACCACTGCATTCTGTGTTGACTCTACTGTTTGAACGCTTCCCTGGAGGCGCGCTGGAAGCTGCCCACCGTAAAAAACATTATCTCCAAGAATGAGGCAGACATCATCATCACCGATAAATTCGTCTCCCAAAATAAATGCTTGTGCCAATCCATCCGGTGATGGCTGTACTTTATACGAAATGGACATTCCCAGTTGGGATCCATCGCCCAGTAGATATTCATATTTCGGTGTATCTTCTGGTGTAGAAATAACCAGAATCTCCTTTATGCCCGCCAGCATTAAAGTGGATAGTGGATAATAAACCATGGGTTTATCGTAGATGGGCATGAGCTGTTTACTGGCCACTTTTGTAACAGGATATAGCCGTGTGCCGCTGCCGCCAGCCAATATAATTCCTTTCATATTGTCCTCAATTCATTATGGATAATTGTATAATTCTGAGTCATTTAAGTTTGAAGTTAAGCAGATGTTCCGTTTTTCTCAGAATTAAAATTTTTCTATTTTTATAGTGGATGCGCACTTCTGGAATGATTTAATCGAAACATTTTGGGTAAGCTCCCTAACTTTTCGATAGTAATAGAAATCACACCAAACGACTCTTCAACCTTTCCCCTGAGGATAAACAGGTTTTCCCACAGCAGTAGATCGCCATATTTTTGGAACGCTTCCGGAAAAAGGACACATTCATAAATATCTGTTTCATCTTCTAATGTCAAAAATTCCATGGCTTCTCTATTTTTTACTGTGGCCGTTTCCTTCCGCGTAATGTACACACCGGCTAAGTGAATGGTCCGACCAATGTATTTGTGTAAATCCTTCGCCTTACGCACGCGACTATTAATTATTGGGAAATAAGGTTCCAAGGGATGTCCCGAAATAGGAAACCCAAATGATTCAATTTCCAAATGGCATTGGTCTTTTTTACTTAGCCTGTCATTCTGGGTTAGTTTGCTCTGGGCGGATTCAAATCGAAACACACTACTGTTCTGCGTGGTATTGTTTTCTCCCAAACAAAACCAAGCTGCGCGATAAGCAATTTCCTGATGAGATAATTCCGATGCCAATGCAGAAAAACATCCCGCATTTGTCAGGGCCATAACATCCGATAGATTGGGATCAATGCGCATGAAAAAATCATCAAGGGATGAAAAACAACCGGCTTTTCGTTCATCTAATATTTCTTTGATTGTTTTTTTCTGCAGGTTGCGAATGCTCATAAATCCCATGCGAATTTTATTTTTTTGCCCTCGATATTCTATCCAACTTCGGTTCACATCCGGTGGTAGAATTTGAACCCCAAACCGGCGCGCTTCACTGAGGTAAGCGAAGGGTGAATAGAATCCACCCTGATTGGAAATCACTGCCGCCAAAAACTCTGCCGGGAAATGGGATTTGAGATATGCACAGGTAAAAGAAAGCATGGCAAAAGATGCGGAATGGGGTTTGCAGAATGAGTAACCCACAAAAGAACGAATCATACTCCACACTTCAGTAATGAGCTCCTCTTCATAACCACGTTTTTTTGCACCTAAAAAAAACTTATTTTTCCAATTTTTTATCAAGTGCTGCATCGAATCCCGGCTCATGGTTTTTCGCAAAGATTCTGCTTCGGCATACCCCATTCCCGCCATGACTTGCGCCACCATGGATACTTGTTCTTCATATACCATAATGCCATAACTCTCTTTTAAAAAATCTAAATCCGGATGTTTGATTTTCCATGGTTTTCCGTGAATTCGTTCCAGCATCATATCGGTAAAACGGTTTGCCGCCGGTCGAATAATAGATGAATAAATCACCACATGTTCAAAATCCACTACACCGGCTTTGGCTAAGAGCTGTCGCGTGGCAGGGCTTTCGATATAGAATACACCCATGGTCTTTCCGCCCTTCATCAGTTCAGCTGTTTTCTCATCTCCAATCGGTTGGATTTTATGATAATCTAAATGTCGGTTTTTTGTTGCCGCTTCACCATAATTCAAATTGATTTGTTTAATCGTATCTCGCACCACCGCCAAACTGCGATTGCCCAGAATATCAATTTTCAGAAGTCCCGAATCCTCCACCTGATCTTTTTCCCATTCCACAATCTGTACACCTTTAGGCGCTGTGAGTACCGGTACATATTTTCGGATTTCATCAGGAACAATCACCACGCCGCCGGGATGCACAGATGGGTGTCGAAAAGCACCCACTACTTTTTCACTTTCCCGCAGGATCATTTCTAACGTTTCGTCCAGTTCTATATTTTCAAACCGGGCGTCGGTTTTTACCCAGTTCAGTAAATCCCTCCGGGATGCAACCCAGCCAATCCGTTTGGTAATTGTATTAATTTCTTCATTGGACAACCCATACACTTTTGCCACTTCACGAATCGCAGATCGTGGCTTCATAAACACCTGACTACATACCATCCCCGTTCGTTCGTTGCCATATTTTTTAAAAACGTAATCCAAGATATTATCCCGTTCGTCCCAGGGAAAATCCACATCAATATCCGGCATATTACTCCGCTCGGGGTGGATAAAACGTTCAAACTGAAGGTTATATTTAATGGGATCCACCTGAGTGATCATTAAACAATAACTCACAATGGATGCGGCGCCGGAACCACGTCCGATGGTGGCGCGCGTTTGCTTCACAATATCTTCTACCACCAAAAAGTAGGGGGAAAACCCCTTGGCTGTAATCAGGGCCAATTCATAATCAATGCGACTCTGTATTTCAGTTGTAACTTTTTCGTAACGCTTCTGTGCGCCTGCTTCCACTTTTTCTTTCAATATTCGGTTGGACCGACGTGTATCTTTTAAGGATAAATACGGAAAAATTGTATTTACAAATGACCAGTCCCGCTTGCAACGTTCCGCCAAATAGGTGCTGTTATTGATGGCTTCCAGACTGTTGGGAAATCGCCGCACCATATCTTTTTCTGAACAAAACCAGTGTTTTTCAGGCTTGGAGGCATCTTCCGGAAGTTGTGACAGGGTTGTGTTTAAATCGATGGCACGTAATATGCGGTGAGCAGACGCATCTTCTTTTTGGATAAAATACACATCCCCCGTGACCACCATTTCCAATTTGAACTTTTGAGATAATTTTTGTGCAAAATGTTCCGTTACACCAGGGCGTAATTCCACAAATAAATGGCTGTTTGGAATGATTTTACTCAGAGAAAATAGAGTCGCCCTATCATGGGATAATATAAACAGACCACCCGAACGGTTGGCTAAAATATCAGCGATAGATTGAGATGGGTTATCGTGAACAGCCGAAGTGGCGCGGCAGATGTTTTCATATCCACATTGATTTTCTGCCAGTAAAATAGCTTCGCCCTGATTGGTAATCAGGTTGACGCCGGCGATGGGTTCTATCTCAGCGGCGCAGGCGTGCTGGACAAAACGAATAAATCCCCACAAGCCATTGGTTTCTGTCAATGCCAGATGGTTCATCCCTTGGTTGCGTGCCGCAGTGAGTAGCGCTGGTTGGGAAGCGGTTCCGGACATTCGGGAATAATGGGAATGGACATTCAAATGCGTAAACATGGTTCATTGAGGACTTTCCATATTGTACTTCTTTCTAAGAATATCCATAGCAGATGAAATGCGATCTTGTTCTGTATCTTTTTCAAACAATTCCATTTGTTTGGCCACCTGGATAAAACCAGATAGGTCTATCAAAATAGTTCGGATACGGTTTCGGCGCGTATTGGCTTTTTGAAACAGTCGCCATGTTTCAGTCAAAATAGTAGCATCATTATTTTTAAAAAATTGTCCATGAACTTCATATTTAAACCCATCTGTATAATGGATTTCCACCCGAACTTTTTTTGCAATCTGGGACCGCTGCCTGAGCTTAAATGCCACCTGCTCTGATAATCGTTTCACTTCAGACCACAATATAGTTGTGTCATTGGTATCCTCTGTCAAAACGGTCTGTTCCACGATATGATCCTTCATAACAGAGGGACGCACCACGGATAAATCCTGTCCGTGTACTTCCCGGGAAAGGGGTAACGCATACCGCCCAAACAATCGCCGGGCATCGGTTGCTGAATTCACAAGTGATTGAATTTGTCTCACCTGATTCAGAATCAAAAACTTGATCAGTTTCCAAACCGTGGGTTCGTGAACAGTGGGAATGACCAGCGTATCCAAAGGGGATAAAAATTGGGTCTCATTCCCTGCCATGATACGATGGATTGTATCGGGAACAACAGATGTGGAAATACGGCTCACCAGTTTATTCTGACTGATACCCAAAACTGGATTAAGCCCAACGTGGTCTTGAACCAATTTTGATATGTTTGATCCCGCTTGTTCATGACTTTTATAGATGCGTTCCATGCCGGTCATATCCAAATAAAACTTCCCATAACCAGATGGTTCTACAATAGGCGTAAATCGTTGAATGGTGGAATAGATATATTGGTTTAGTCGTGCATAAAGTGATTGGTTATAAGGCAAAAGCTGGGCGCCATGGCTCATCCGCCGGGCCAACGAAACTTTCATTCCCCGGCGCAAACCTTCATCTTCTGCTTCTTTAGACACAGACACCACCGTACCATTTTGATGATGAGAAGAAATAATGGCAATGGGGCGCGTGCGCAGGGATGCATCCAGCCGGCGCTCGGCCTGCAGTTCAAAATCTCTTAGACGAAGGTGAAATACAGTGGGGTACACACGTCAATATTCCCGGAAGGAATAGAGAAGCACGCCGTTGATTTTGAAATGATCTGTTTTATGGACCATAATCACAGGATAATCCGGATTACGGGGATGAAGTTCCACATGGCCATTGGTTGGTTGATAACGTTTGAGTGTGGCCTCGCCATTAATAAGGGCAACAACAATCTGCCCCGGATTTGCTTCCGCGGTTTTCCGCACAATAATATAATCGCCATCTTGAATATGATCTCCCACCATAGAATCGCCTTTGACCTGAAGTACAAAATTATCCGGATGAATAAAAGGCGTCGGCACAGAAATCGATTCTGCATTTTCCAATGCTTCGATGGGCTCCCCCGCAGCAATTAAACCCAACAATGGCAGGCGGGCCGGTCTGGCGGGCTCCTCATGAGTAAGGGCTAAAGCCCGCTTGCCGTTAGGTCCTTTGGAACGATCGAGATGGCCGTTGTGAGTCAGGGCATTGACATACCAGTGAACCGTCCCCAAGGATGCAAATCCCATTCCATCCATGATTTCTTCATAGGAAGGGGCTTGGCCATATTCAACGGTATAACGTTGAACAAAGCTCAAAAACTTTTGCTGTTTAAATGATAAATCCATTTGATTATTCAGCCGATAAGGACATGATTGAATTTTCTTTTTTCATGAATTTCTTTGCATCTCCCCGCCTGCTTCCTTAATGGAAGTTCGGACAGGTGCATCTTTGCGTTAATCTTTAATTCTCGTAAGTTACTCGTAAGTATATTACATAATTTTATTTACTTAATACAAGTCTTTTACATTACTTTCTGATATGGTGGCTATTTTTCTTAGATATAGCACAATTTTTCTATGGGTTTCATATATCAGCGGACAGGTGATTATAACTGAAGTCATGTATAATCTGGAGGGAAGTGATTCACCTAATGAGTATGTAGAGCTATATAATTCCACAGCGGATACAGTGGATCTCTCCGGGTGGCTTCTCCGAGATAAATTTTCTACAGATACCATCGAAGATTCCAGTAATGGTCGCAAAATTCCACCAGGTGGGTTTGGCCTCATTCTGGAAGGTGACTTTCCCATCGGTGTCGGTATTTATACCATCCCTGCGAATACCATTATAATGAAAGTGGATGATAAATCAATTGGTAATGGACTCTCCGGAAGTGACTCACTCTACCTTGTGGATCCTGCAGGCGTTGTGACCGATAGTCTGGGGTGGAACCATATCGTTACGCCGGGCTATTCTATCGAACGCGTGCGAAATCATTTACCCAATACACACTCTAATTGGAAAATGAGCCGTGATTCTTTAGGTACACCAGGAAAAATCAATAGTGTTTCCCCTTATAATATAGATGGTCATCTGCTGGCCAACTCCTTGCGTCTCTCCAAAAGCAACCTTTCAAAATCAGATTTTACGGTACTTTCCGCTAGTATTATGAATGATGGCATCCATACCATCACGGGAGAAATTGTGGTTTCGGAATTGGGGAATACATTAACGAATGCCGATGTTGGAAGTATATCTGAGCTGGATACGGCCATATTCAATTTAGATCTGGGGCCATTTTCCCAATCGGGATACCATACATTATCGGTTGAACTGTTAATAGCGGGCGATCAGGATACCAACAATAATCGCGGGCAGATTGAAATGGCGGTTCAATACGATTGGAATGCTGTACACATCAATGAATTCATGGCACGGCCCAACAACGATCAGTCTGAGTTTATTGAATTGGTCACAGACACTTCTCTATCTTTTATTGGCTGGTCGATTAGTGATAATAGTAAAGGGATGCGGCCACTCCCGGAGTTCACGGCTTCAGAAAAGGATTATATCGTCATTGCTACCGATTCCACCATTGCTTCTTTGGTAAATCCTGAAATGCATTTTATTGTGCCAATGTCTTTCCCGGCGTTGAACAATAGCGGCGATGGTATTTTCATCTATGATATGACCGGCCATATTATTGACAGTCTTGTTTATAACAGTGATACCTGGCCTGTTTCGTCCGAAGTCTCCACAGAAAAACAACGCCCGGAGTTTCTTTCCAACACGGCCAACCATTGGACGCAAACGCCCGATTCTGCGGTAATGACACCGGGCTACCCTAACGCCACCATGTGGCACAATATTGATGGGGCTGTTTTACAGAATTCCATTTTTCATTCACCACTTTATCCTGCCTCTGACACGCCTTTTCAAATGGTAATTGAAATTGCAAATTCCGGGGTACTTCCATTTATCGGTAAAATTTCCATTTTAGAAAATAGCGTTGAACTAACATCCGGAAACTTCTCAACCATCCAATCGCGAGATACATCTTTGGTACAAATAGACATCCCGGGGATACCATCGGGGATTCACCCCTTGGAGATTCAACTGGATATCGATGGAGATGAAAACAGCCGTAATGATTGGGCCCATGATACAGTTAAGGTGAGCTATCCTTTCGGCGCCGTATTGTTGAATGAGTTTTTATCCGAACCAAACATAGATCAAACTGAATTTATGGAAATTTATTTTCCCCAATCATTGGA
The DNA here is from genome assembly GCA_029938045.1 of Fidelibacterota bacterium. Lineage (GTDB taxonomy): Bacteria > Fidelibacterota > Marinisomatia > Marinisomatales > TCS55 > TCS55. The sequence goes on from JAPYOT010000039.1 coordinate 16,022, forward strand.
TCTGGGCAACTGGACAATTTCGGATCGATCAAAAGTGCAAAAGCCTATTCCTAATATTTTGGTCCATCAAGATCAATATTTGGTGTTGGCTCAGGATTCTACCATATATCAGCACGCAAAAATGAACGATTTAGTAATTTCCATAAATGAAAACTGGCCGACCTTGAATAATTCATCCGATGGCATATTCATATACGATATGACCGGGGAGGTGATTGATTCCCTTATATACTCTGAAAACTGGCCTATTCTGGCGGGGCGATCTACTGAAAAATTTCGCACGGATTATATTTCAAATGATTCCTCTCACTGGGCTCTCACCGTAGATGCAAATGCCATGACACCGGGAAAACAGAACAGTATTTTTTATGAATCGCTGGCTGAATCCGGATGGGTTGATCTTGCCCCCAACCCATTTTCTCCTGATGGAGATGGCATGGACGATATACTCAATATTCGCTACCAACTTCCTTTTGAACAAGCCGCCATTACAATTAATATTTTTGATGCAACTGGGCGGAAAATTACCACCCCGCATTGGAACAGAGCGTCTTCTCAAGAAGGTCTTTTATACTGGGATGGTACCCGTTCCAATGGGGACCCGGCCAGAATTGGGATTTATATTCTAAAATTTGAAGCCCGGGATGGTTCCTCGGGACAAATCTGGGAAGATATTCAAACGGTGGTTTTAGCTAAACCATTATAAACAAAAAAGGCTCCGCAACAGCGAAGCCTTTTAAACAATAATTATCCCTTAATTATTATATTATTCTAAAAGGAGTAAGTCAAACTCAAATTCATATACTTGTACTTGTAATCCATGACACCACCCAAATCCATTTCACTGTCCTCAAATGTAAGATTATGTACGGTATAATTCGCTTCAGCCCCCAAAGGAAACAAGGGCG
>JAPYOT010000096.1 GCA_029938045.1 Fidelibacterota bacterium
ATTTATTATTTTCAGCATCATCTTCTAATTGTTTTTCATTCGCTGAATTTTTAATTCTCTTTACTCTCGCTTTATCCTTGCAGTTTTTTAACTCAACTAAATATGAAGGTATTTCCGATATCTTAAGTGAACGCAAACCTTTCTTCGCTACTTTTTGAATTTTTTCCCCATTGCAGGATGCTTCTTGATCTTTCTCAAAACCAAATGAAATTGATACAAAGAATAAAAGTGGGAATAGTTTTACCACCCTAGCACCAAATGGATATTGAAAACAGGTAATTTTTTAATATCCATGGTAGGCCCATCAATCTTTTCTTTTTCCAATTTCCACTTTTTTTCGCTATATGAATTTTGAATAAAGCCTGCTTTACCATCAACCGCTAACCATGAAAAAACATAATAACGAAATCCAATCATACTGGCCAATCCGAACCATCTTTTTGTCATTTCACCATCCGTTGATAATTTTACCGAACTATTGCCATAACTTCCCAAAAGTGTATCCCAATCTCCTGATGAACTTTCTGCCGTTAACTTAACCGTTCCTTTATTATACATGGGAGCTAACATAAAATTTAATTCCATTCGTTTCCGGGGATAATAAAATGTTTCAAATGTCAGCATTCGATATGAAATGGTCCGTAGGAATCCTGAATCTCCTACTTTTCCAGAGTGGTAGGAATTTGAGCGGGCATAACCGATTCGAGCGTTCGGGTAAAATTGATATTTCACACCCCAATCAAGGAGAATATTTTTACTGAATGAACTTAGAGACGGAATGACACTGTTTGAATCGGGATCGAGGAATCCTAGAGATGGGCTATAAAAACCACCGCCCAGATGGAAGGACCATTTGGGTTGTGCATGAATAGATGCGCAAAGAATTCCGGCACAAAAAATCAATTTACTTAGACTTTGAAAGCGGTAAATCATCAACAAAAATTACGATGCTTTTTAACTATTGTCATGAACTCTCACATTCTGAATTAAATTGATTTAAATTATACCATGATCCCAGTACGATTCATTTTATTGAATGCCCTTTTAGTGCCTGTTTTTTTCAGTCAAGGTGTGCCAAATTATGATGTAAGCGGTATTGCCGTGTACAAATCCGGTGTTGTGATTGAAAAGGCTGAAGTTATTCTCATGGATACAACTGAAAAAGTTATTGCTCGGACGAATACATCAAAAAAATTCATGAAACGCTATGGAGGCGGACAATTTTCTTTTAACAATGTATCATCAGGCAAATACAAAATACGAATTATCACGGGAGAAGAGGTTGACATTAACCATCGCTTTGAGGTTGTGAATGAAACTTTAGACCTTGGTACCCTTTATCCTTTTAATGAATTTCCGATATATACTCCAGCTAATTATACCGATACCACTTTGGTTCTCATACGGCGAATACCAACAATACCTGTTCCGGAAGACTCAATAAATATCCGCCATATCATTGTTGATCTTAATGGAAATGCCAATACCATCATTGTAGATTCTATTGTGAGCGACTCTGTTTATTATACCGATTTTGATAATCTCAAAAAACACGTCATTGATTTGGATAAGGTATATTTTATTTATAACGATTACGGCATTTTTATCCATCAATCAAGATCCATGAAAGACCGCATGAAAGAACTCCAAGATCGGGATGGCTTCATGGTTTTTCATAGTGGTGATACGCTTCAGTTTGATAATATCTTCTTTGAACCGATAAAAAATAATCCTGAGGTGGGTACCTTTCATAAAGCAGACACAACGACTGCTCCCCGTTATCATGCCCTTATGGATATTTATTACGTAAAAACAGGAAAATCATTTTTAGAAAATTCCGTCCGAAAAGGTTTTTATTTAGGGTTGATCAGCGTTCTTAGTGGTGACTATGGTACCATTATAACAGTGGTCCCAATTGTGACGTTGGGAAAGGTTGGTTACGATTGGTATAAGGATAAGCGGTCCAATTACTTCCTCCCAAGCAATGAGAACACACCGTTCCCAATAAATATGTTTGTATTTTCTTTTCCAGAATGGGTTTGGAAAAAATCACAACCCATCATAAAACCCATCATGAATAGTAGAGTGATTAAATGGTGGAAAGGGAGGAAATTGCGAAAAGTTCAGAAAAAAGCAGCTAAGCGGAAATCCGTTTCCGGCTAAGCGCCGGTACACCAAACCATCGCACTATTTTGTCCGCCAGTTTCCATGAAATTTGTCCCAATGCCAACAGGGGGCGAATAGGTCCGGAATTTACAATAATTTCACAAGAGCCCTTTCGCAGCGCTTTTAATACTGCATCGGCCACTTTTTGGGGTTGAGAAGAACCTAATAATGCTGGAGGTGCTAAATGTCCATCATGAAACATCCCAGCTTCAGATATAAAACCGGGACAAATAACGGAGATATCTACCGGTGAATCTTTATATTCCTGGCGCATCCCGTCAGACCACATGATTAATCCTGCCTTCGAAGCAGAATAAATTGAATTATATGCCACGCCTTTTTTTCCTGCTAATGAAGCTATATTTATAATATGACCTGATTTTTGCTCAATAAATTTTGGGAGAATTGCGCGTGAGAGTTCTAGTGGTCCCCGTAAGTTTGTTTTTAAGATTAATGAAATTTCATCCTTGCTGAGTCGGTCAAAATGCTGATAATGTTCAACACCTGCATTATTTACTAATACATGGATTGAACCATGTTTCAGCCACACATCATTAATAAAATCTTCGACTCCATTTATGTTTGTTAAATCAAAGGGATGTACATGGCAAATGCCCCCATTACTTTCAACCTCTGATTGGGTAATCTGAAGTCCCTTTTCACTTCGGGCAACAGCTATGATGGTCATACCCTTCTGGGCAAGGGATTTTGCGATATAGGGACCAATACCGCGGGA
>JAPYOT010000040.1 GCA_029938045.1 Fidelibacterota bacterium
GTACTCGTTTATGTAATTAAGGTAAAGAATTGAAAAACACCTTTTACAATACACCTCGCCCCTGCATCATGCGTGGAAGTCCTCTCCATATGGGGGACTATATAGGGGTTTTTCAATTATAATTGAGAGAGAATAATGGCAAAAGAAATTGAACGAAAATTTTTAATGGACCTCACCCATTGGCCCCGAGATACTGAAGGCACCCCTTACCGTCAGGGATATTTATCAATTACCGAAAAAGGAATTGTCCGGGTTCGAATCAAAGGAGATATTGCAATATTGACCGTAAAATCCAGTGGCACTGGTTTATCCCGGGATGAGTTTGAATATGAAATTCCTATAGATGATGCAGAGGCACTTATCAACCTATGCCAGAATGATATAATTGAAAAAACACGCTACAAAATCATGGCGAAAGGAAAACTGTGGGATGTAGATGAATTCCATGGAGAAAATAGCGGACTTTGGTTAGCAGAGGTGGAATTAGAATCAGAGGACGAATCGGTCACTTTACCAAAATGGGCTATTCAGGAAGTCACTGGTGATGAAAAATATTATAATGCTTTTTTATCAAAACATCCGTTTTTAACCTGGTATAATGAATAAACTTTTATTTTTTCTCCTGCCTATTTTTCTGCTTTCACAGGAAGATGGTTGGCAACAAATTCACAATTCACGTGAATACTCTATAAGCGGGGTCGCCGCTTTTAAAGAAGGCTATCTTGTCGTCCATGATAATAAAAAGAAAAACCAGCCTCGTGTCAGTTACCTTGATGATGAATTAGTGATTACACAATTGATTTGGCCCGAACCTGAATTACCTTATGACTTGGAAGCTGCAGTTGCACTCCCCGGGAAACTAAACCAATTCATCTTTATGGAAAGTACGGGAAAATGTTATGAAGTATCGGTTGATCAGAATGATTTCCGTATGGATGTTCTTCACACTTTCACCTTACCCGGTTTAAAATCAAAAATGAATTTAGAGGGGCTTACCATATTCCCTTCAGGCCAAGGACTCGTTTTTATTTACGGCGATCGGGGTTCAGACACACGGATATCAACCTTGTTCACGGCCTTTTTCAACCCAAAGAATAAATCATTTTATGAATTGAATCAATTTGTGTTTGATTTACCCAAACCCAAAAAGTATAAAAGGAATATTGCCGACCTCACACTTAAACTCGATGGCAGCTTGTGGTCTGCCGCAACTTCTGATCCCGGAGACGAGGGTCCTTTTTCAACTTTTATTTATGAATTAGGACAATTCAACCATTCGGGGACTTTTATTCCAACACACCCCAATTTACTGAAACCCATTATGACCTTCGACGGCCAAAAAGTAGAAGCCATGATGTTTCAAAAGGAAGCGTTGGTTTTGATGACAGATAATGAAAATCTTGGTGCTTCCCTTAAATTCATTGATTAACAATGACGCATAAAATCATATTATATCTTTTCTTTGCATCTGCCCTTTTTGGGCAATTCAACCACCAAGATAAATTAGTTATTAAACGAAAATTGGGGCAATCCACTATTACATTTGATTTTGATGGTCGTACAAATGAAACAGGGGTTTTTCATAAACACCTGGACATAGGCATCCATTATTCTTTTAAACCAACATGGGCCGTTGGCTTCAAATACAGGGCCCAATATCGAACAAAAGAAAATGTATGGCATTTGGAAAAACGTCCTCAGGTAGAACTTATCAAATCATTAGAAAGGTCCCATGTAAATTGGCAATTACGTACACGCATGGACTACCGCATCCGTGAGGGAAAAAATGATGAAATGCGTAACCGCAGCCGATTCCAGTTAAAGGCCTCGAACCCAATATCCCGATTTAAGGTAACGCCCTTTATCAATAATGAATTCTTTTTCGCACCCAAAACCTGGAACTATTATATTAATTGGACGGCTATTGGTTTTGATTTACCAAAAACTAAAATTGGAAAACCAACTATTTTTTATAAATACGTTCAATCTCTAAACGAGGGTAAATGGACACCTACCTACACTTTTGTATTTAAGCTAACCATCTGAAATATGAAAATATTGATCTCAAAACTACCTAAAAATGCCTGGTGGGGTCATGGGACTCCTATATATGAAAATAACCCTGCCATGAAAGAAGGTGTGGTCCCAAATCAGGAAATAGTCGCAGTTGAAATGTTTATGTTGTCTAAGTTATTCAACCAGCTACCTATTGATGTGGTAGAAATTGACTTCCCTTATTTTCTCGATCAGCAAAATACAAAACAACGGCAGCATGATTTTGTGTTTGTGCGCGATTTGTTTGTGAGTAATCAAAATGGAACATGCATCATATCAAAGTTTAAAGAAAAAGCGCGCCAGGTTGAGGCCGACATTATGCAGATAATGCTTGATTCAATGGGATATAAGACTATTCGCATCCCCAGCAAATCTACGGCTACGGCTGAAGGCGGTGAATTTTATTATTGTCCTCAGGATGGTGTCTTGTTTTCCGGTGCCTGTCGAAATAATGTAAAAGGTGCCGAATGGGTGGCTCAAGAATTAAATGTGGATGAGTTAGTCCTTATGAAGTCTAATGCCTTTCATATTGATACACTCTTTACCCCGGTCATTAATTTAGAAAATACATTGGTGGCAGTTATTGCCTGTACAAGTTTGATGGAAAAAGATTCTGTTGAAAACTTGAAATTATTCGCAAAACGAAAAGACATTGAACTTGTAGAAGTCCCTCCAGAAGACGCAATTGGGACTGAAAATGAACTGGGGGAATTTGCGGTGAATTGTGAACCGATTCCCGGTTATCTCATTGGTCCAACCCGTTTTCGATCCAATAAGGTAGCACCCCTATTGAAAGAATTGGGTGTTATGCATATTACCGTTCCCACAACTCAGTTTCGCCTCAGCGGCGGCGCCATCCACTGTTTAACTAACGAATTATAATATATCAATTGTAGAATTGAGGTAAGTCTCAACCCTATTGATTTTATTCCATATCTTCTGAATATTTTCCCTGAGTTGCCATACTATTTAATTCTGCACGCTTCATAAAGGCCTCTTGGGCTGCGGACACATTCTCATCCTTCCCTCCCCAGGCCTTGAGCGCTGGCTGCTGCAGGGCACGTCCATAGGAAAAAGACAAATTCCATGGTTTATTATCTCCCAATATTTGATTCATTTTATTCAAGTGTGCCGTGGCATCTTCATCACTTTGACCTCCAGATAAAAATGCAATACCCCCGACCGCAACTGGAACTGTTCGTGCAAAACATTCAAGGGTAGCACTCGCCACTTCTTCCACACTGGCCCGGTTGTCCCCATCATATCCTGAAAGAACCATATTGGGTTTTAATACCATTCCTCTATAATTCACACCTTGGGAATAAAGTTCAAAGAAAACAGTGTGAAGCACTTCTTCTGTCACTACAAAACTATCATCAATGTCATGGGTGCCATTCATGAGAATTTCGGGTTCAACAATGGGAACAATATCATTCGCCTGACATAGTGCTGCATATCGGGCCAATGCATGGGCATTGGTACTGATACAATAACCGCTGGGGTTATCCTCTGTAATATTAATCACCGCGCGCCATTTGGCAAACCGCGCACCCATTTTTCTATATTCTTTTAATCGTTCATCTAAACCATCTAAACCATAGGTGATTTTTTCACCCTCACTGCTTGATAGATCATACGCGCCTGCATCTACTTTAATCCCAGGGATGACACCCTTCGCTGCTAAATACTCAGGATAAGGTGTTCCCTCCACCAAGGATGATTGCCGCAATGTTTCATCATACATGATAACGCCACTGATATAGTTTTCCATTCCATCCGCGCTGAACAAAAGGTCACGATAAGCATTTCGGGATTCAAAGGTGCTTTTTGTATCAATTTGGGATAGGCGACTTCCAATGGTGCCTGTACTTTCATCCGCTGCAAGAATACCTTTTCCCGAAGCAACCATTGCTCCTGCAACTTCTTCGAGGTTATTCAAATTTAAACTCATAATTTTAATCCTCTTTTTTTAATTCATTTAGGCTGACCCATCTCGGCCAGTAATTCATTAAACCATCGTTGGTCTACATTAAAAGGTTTACCTCCTTTTATTCTCTTAAAGTCTATTAATCCTAATTCACCATTCTTTTCTTCATCCATTCCCACCACACCGCATTGACCATCCAACGCCAGTTTTGGGCCTAGCTTCCCGGATGCTTTTATTAACTCTAAATCTTGTTTATTCGGAGCTGCACTACGACTAAAATATCCGCTTTTTTGAACTAGCGTTTTATCTGCTTCCAATTGATCCGTAAACTGTTTGGCAAACCACTGCCCCGGATTTAAGGTATCTAGTGCCACATGGCCGAATGCATCCCGTTCGACAGTTTCACCGGCCGCATCCATCTCTTTAATGATGATATCCGTACCAGCACCTTCACTGAGAAAAATATTGACTGAATCTTTTTCATCCATCAATTTTTTTAAACGATTGCATTCAGCATCAAAATCAATATCCATTTCAGGAATGTACACCGCATCCACATCCCATCGCTGTTGATCGATCAATAGTTCAGGTAAAAAATTGCGCTTTTTTAATCGATCATGGTATTCTTTTGCTGTATAAGCCGTGAGCCATCCGCAGTGCCGTCCCATGACTTCATGAATAATGAGTTGCCGGGAACTGGTCGTGTTTTCATTGGCTATATTTTCGAAAAAGATTGCACCCTGTTCTGCTGCCGTCCAGGCACCTAAAGTCTGTGTAATGGGATAAACATCATTGTCCACTGTCTTGGGGAGGCCCACCACAGTAAGATTATAATTATTTTCTTTGAGGTAAAATGAAAGTTGAGCTGCCATAGTATTGGTATCATCCCCACCAATCGTATGCAAAATATTAATACCATCTTTCATCAGTTGCTTCGCAGCAACCTTTAGTGGATCTTCCCCTTTTTTAATATATCCCCGTTTTATGCAGTTTTCGGCATTCGTTAGTTTGATGCGGCTGTTACCGATAGGGCTTCCACCAAACTCATATAGAATATCCGTTTTTTCACGAACAGATGCAGGGATTTCAATTTTATTTCCTAACAATAAACCGCGGTATCCATGGAGGTACCCCAGAAGTTCGGCTTCCGGAGCCAGATCATTATACGACTCAATTAATGCGCCAATAGAAGCGGATAGGCAAGGTGCAATACCACCTGCGGTTAAAAATGCAATCTTCATGAAATTCCTAAATTATGGGTGTGAAAATTAAGATTAAGATAATTTTAAAAACAGATCAATTAATGCCTTATTTATTATGTTTATTTGTTTCCTTGTAAACAAAGAGGTAGTCATCTTATTATATGTCATATCATTTTATTCAATGTGCTATAACTAGGAGGTTTTTATGCATAAGAGAAAGCGGTTCGTCCAATTAGCGATTTTTCTATTGGCGGGGTTTACATTTGTAGGAGCCAAAGAAAGATTTAGCGAGGATTTATTTAAAGCATTAAAATATCGAAACATCGGTCCATTTCGTGGTGGCCGATCAGCCGCAGCGGCGGGCGTTCCCGGTAACAAATTTTTAGCCCTTTTTGGTGGCACAGGCGGGGGTGTTTGGCAAACCAAAAATGGTGGCCAATCCTGGAAAAATCTTTCCGACGAATTTTTTGGCGGTTCTATTGGAGCAGTTGCCATCAGTGAATGGGATCCCAATGTAATCTATGTTGGTGGTGGTGAGGTTACGGTTAGGGGAAATGTTTCCCATGGAAATGGTGTATGGAAATCCACAGACGCTGGCAAAACGTGGAAACACATGGGTCTAAAAGACTCCAGGCGGATTCCAAGAATTCGTATTCATCCACGTAATCCGGACTTGGTCTATGCCGCTGCACTGGGCCACTTGTTCGGCCCCAACGAAGAGCGGGGTGTTTTTCGCAGTAAAGACGGTGGTGAAACTTGGGAAAAAATTCTTTATGTGAATGATGAAGTTGGAGCCTGTGACCTCACACTCGACCCCAACAATCCCCGTATTATTTACGCCTCAACCTGGCGGATCAAACGAACGCCATACAGTCTCGAAAGCGGTGGCGAAGGCTCCGGACTTTGGAAGTCCACCGACGGCGGCGATACATGGAATGAAATCACCCAAAATAAAGGACTACCGGAAGGTATTGTGGGCATTATTGGTGTTACCGTTTCGCCATTGAATTCTGATCGAGTATGGGCATTGATCGAAAACCGAAAGGGTGGATTATTCCGTTCTGAAGATGGCGGCGAAACCTGGAAGAAAACCAGTTCCGATAATAATCTTCGCCAACGAGCATGGTACTATACGCGGGTTTATGCAGATACAGAAAATGAAGATATTGTTTATGTCCTGAATGTCTCATTCTGGCGCTCCAAAGATGGTGGTAAAACATTCAATAGAATTCGTACCCCCCACGGGGATCACCATGACCTATGGATTGACCCCCAAGATGCGAAACATCTCATTATTGCTGACGATGGTGGCGGACAAGTTTCCTTTGACGCCGGTGAAACTTGGAGTACCTATCATAACCAACCCACATCCCAATTCTACCGTGTGGATGTAGACAATCAATTCCCTTATCGTATCTATGCCGGGCAGCAGGATAACAGTACTGTATCCATTCCATCCCGCACATCGGGGGGCAGTATAACAGAAGATGATTGGTATGCAGTTGGGGGTGGTGAAAGCGCCCATGTGGCACCCCATCCTGAAAACCCAAACATTGTTTATGCCGGGAGTTACAGCGGATTTCTGACACGCTATGACCATATTACCAAAGAGCGGCGCAACATTACTGTTTGGCCGGATAATCCAATGGGCCATGGCGTTAAAGATCTGAAATACCGCTTCCAGTGGAACTTTCCCATCGAGTTTGACCCCCACGATCCGAACACCCTTTATGTGGGCTCGCAACACCTCCATAAATCCACGGATGAAGGCCAGACATGGGAAGTGATTAGTCCTGACCTCTCAACAAATACTGTAAAAATGCAGGATGAATCGGGTGGTCCCATCACCAAGGATGACACGGGCGTGGAATATTATTGCACGGTTTTTGTCATTACGCCATCACCACAAGAAAAAGGTGTGATTTGGATCGGCACCGATGATGGGCGCGTTCATATTACCAAAAATGGCGGCCAATCCTGGACGGACATTACACCGAAAAATATGCCCGAATGGGGTATGGTGAATTCCATTGATCAATCGGCTCATGACCCCGCCACGGCCTACATGGCTGTGACACGCTATAAGTCCGATGATTTTAAACCTTATCTTTTCAAAACGAACAATTATGGTAAATCCTGGAAAATGATATCCAAGGGAATTCCAGATGATGCATTTACCCGTGTGGTACGGGAAGATCCGAAAAGAAAAGGACTCCTTTACGCCGGAACAGAAACAGGGATGTACATCTCCTTTGATGATGGAAAAAATTGGCAGTCGTTCCAGTTGAATCTCCCTATCGTTCCTATTACTGATCTTGCCGTTAAGGAGAATGATCTTGTTGTGGGTACACAGGGACGGTCATTCTGGATTTTGGATGATTTGACACCCCTCCACCAATTATCGGATAAAATTGCAAAATCTTCCTCTCACCTTTATGAGCCAAGAATCACCTTCCGTATGAGTGGCGGCAGCCGTTGGGGTGGATCATCATCCGCCGGGGAAAATCCGCCTAATGGGGTTATGACCTTCTATTATTTAAAAGATGAAATTGCCAAGGATGATACCATCACTTTGGAATACATGGAAATAAACGGTGAAGTGATTAAAATATTTTCAAATATAAAAGAGAAAGAGAAAAAAGCACCAACCGTAGATGCGAAAAAAGGGATGAACCGTTTTGTCTGGGATACTCGTTATTCCGATGCGAAAAAGGTGCCCGGTGCTGTTATGTGGGGCGGTTCTCACATGGGACCCAAAGCGGTCCCCGGTGAATATAAAGTGCGCATGACCGTTAATGGAAAATCACAGACACATTCTTTTGTTATTGAAAAAGACCCACGCATTAAAACAACACAGGCGGACTTTGAAGCACAATTCGATTTGCTTATGGATATCCGCGATCGCACTTCGGAAATCAATGAAAAAGTCCTGACGATCCGTAGTATCAAAAAGCAGGTCAATACATTAACGGGATTAATGAAAAATTCCGGGTTTAAAAAGGATGAAATCAAAGATGCGGGCAAAGCGTTGACAAAATCACTGACGGAAATCGAAGAATCTTTGATCCAGGTAAAATCCAAAAGTGGTCAGGATCCATTGAACTATCCCATCAAGCTGGATAATAAAATTGCATCTTTAGTCTGGGTGGTGGCCGGTGTGGATGCGCGACCCACAGCACAATCATATGGTGTCTTGGATGATTTGGTTTCACAGTCCCAAGTCCATTACAAAAAATTGGACAAGGTGCTAACGGATGATCTTTTCAAATTCAATAATATGGTGAGCGATGCTGGTGTCCCGGCGGTGATGATTGTACCATCTGAGATGAGTAAGGAACGCTAAAATATTGTTTAGGGAATCTATTCAAAAGTCTCCTCCCAAAAGAGGAGACTTTTGAATACGCACCAATAATATTATTTTTTCATTCGGAGATATTTTTGGGGTAAGGGATTATCTTTAGTTTCTCCATTCCATAAAATACTAATGATCCACCAATGATTATTGTCGTGAATCAACTGGATACTATTGATCCCTCGAGCAAATGGTTTTGGGTCACTGGCGGAATTCCGGCTGTCATAAGTGGAGAACACGTGGGTGATATGGCGGTATGATTCCGTCCGCCGACCGATCTCCCTTTCGAAAAAGCCATTCCCAACCAAAAAAGGTTCCGCCCGTTTGATATATTCTTCCGGTGTCATGGCGCGGGTGTCCACTTTTCCCTCTTTTGTTTTACCCACAGAACGGAGCGTACCAGATTTGTGGAATAAATGTAGAAAGCGCTCCCAATCCCGGGCTTCCCCTTTTTCACCAGATATTACATCGTAGAGCGCTTCAATGATTGAATCTAAAGATTCAACATCTTTTGAATAATCTTTGGGGTTTGCGGTTAAAATAGTGCTAATTATGAATAATAATAAAATGGATTTCATTTTTTACCTCCTAAAGTCTTTTATAGAAATTAATCTCATTTCGGAATAAAATCCCCCTATCAATTATTATGAATAATATGAATCAAATTCTCTGGACACCCACACAAGATCAAATTGGGGCCTCCCAAATGGATGCCTTTCGAAAACAGGTGAATGCCCGTTTTCATATTGAACTGAAAGATTACCACGAACTTCACAAATGGTCGGTCTCTAATATTCCTGATTTATGGAAAGCAATTTGGGGATATATGGCAATAGAATTTTCATCCGATTATACCAAAGTGGTGGATGACGAATCCAAAATGCCCGGAGCCAAATGGTTTGAAGATGCCCGGTTTAATTTTGCAGAAAATTTATTGAGAGTTCGTTCCCATAAGCCCGCCATCCATTTTAAAGGGGAATGCCAACACGTACGAACAGTAACCTATAAAGAATTATTTGTTGAAGTTGAAAAACTCGCATCTGCTTTAAGAAAAATGGGTGTGCAAAAAGGCGATCGCGTGGCGGGGTTCATGCCCAATATGCCCGAAACCATTATCGCCATGCTGGCAACCGCTTCCATCGGTGCCATTTGGTCCTCCTCCTCTCCTGATTTTGGCATTAAAGGTGTTTTGGACAGATTTACCCAAATCGAGCCGAAAGTTCTCTTCGCCGCCAATGGCTACTTTTATAACGGAAAAGCATTCGACTCTCTGGAAAAACTGAACAGCATTTTGGATCAACTGCCATCGGTAAAACAAGTTGTAGTTACGCCCTACACAGAATCACATCCTGATATTTCATCAGTAAAATTTGGCATTTTGTGGAATAACTTTCTCCATGATAATCCTGAAAAACTCGAATTTGAACAACTCCCATTCGACCATCCAATATATATTATGTATTCCAGCGGCACCACGGGATTGCCAAAATCCATCGTTCATGGCGCCGGCGGTACATTGATTCAACATTTGAAAGAATTGCGCCTCCATGGAAATATCTCCATGGATGATACAGTGTTTTATTTCACCACTTGCGGATGGATGATGTGGAATTGGCTCGTGAGCAATTTGGCCATCGGCGCCACCATTGTCCTGTATGACGGCTCCCCTTTTCATCCCAACCCCAACTTTATGTGGGATATGGTCGATGAACTGGGCATCACCCATTTTGGCACATCAGCTAAGTTTATCGATGCCTGTCGACAAGAAGGCCTTTCGCCCAAAGATACCCATTCTCTCGCATCAGTAAAAACCGTTTTTTCCACAGGATCCCCATTAGTCGAAGAAAGTTTTGATTATGTGTATGACCACATTAAATCGGATGTTCAGCTTTCATCCATTTCAGGCGGGACAGATATTCTTTCATGTTTTGCCGGAGGCAATCCAACTCTTCCGGTTCATCGCGGTGAATTGCAGTGCATCGGCCTTGGCATGGATGTGGCTGCCTACGATTTTAAGGGAAATGCGTTAGAAAATGAAAAAGGCGAATTGGTTTGCCAAAAAGCATTTCCATCCATGCCTATTTATTTCTGGAATGATGCAGATGGACAAAAATATCACAATGCCTACTTTGACAAATTCCCAGGTATTTGGCACCATGGCGATTTTATAGAAGTGAATGAACATGGAGGCGTTACCATTTTTGGCAGAAGCGATGCTACCTTAAATCCCGGTGGTGTCCGAATTGGAACGGCAGAAATCTATCGCGTGTTGGACGCATTTGAAGAGGTATCGGATAGTTTGGTGGTAGGCCAATCCATCAACGGGGATGAACGAGTCATCCTGTTTGTTATGTTGAATGAAGGATCATTGTTGAATGAAGAATTAATTTCTAAAATCAAAAAATTCATCCGCTCCAATTGCACACCAAGACATGTTCCGGCCATTATTTTGCAGACAAAAGATATTCCCTACACCATTAACGGGAAAAAAGTTGAAATTGCTGTGAAGAAGATCATCCATGGTGAAGAAGTGACGAATCAAGATGCGCTGGCAAATCCGGAATCATTGGATTTATATAGAAATATAAATGAACTTTTGTAGAAACATGGCATGCCGTGTCCTTACATTATTTAATTAATGGATACTTTCAGCCACGCCCTTTGGGGAAAAGGATTATTTGGATATCGCGGCCATCGATGGATGGCCCTCTTTTTTGGCGCCATGCCGGACCTATTTTCATTTGGCATACTTATTATCATTCGAATCCTATCGGGAGAATTTCAACTTGGAAGTCCACCACCATCTGACACGATTCCATGGTGGGTATATATCAATTATGATATTTCACACAGTTTTATCAGTGCTTTTATATGTATTGGTATTGTTTATAGGTATAGAAAAGATATTGCCTTCGCAATGCTGGGATGGCCATTTCATATAATTCTGGATTTTCCATTTCACTCGAAGGCTTTCTTCCCCACTAAACTGCTATGGCCCATTACAGATTTTTCATTCGATGGCGTTCCATGGTCCCGCCCGGAAATATGGTTCCCGAATTTGGCGGGTATTATAATTTTGTTTATTTACAGGAAATATAAATAATAGAGACATGGCATGGCTAACCCACATTTAGAACATACCTGATATTATATAATGATATTGGAGAAAGCAAAGCCTCCACAATGCTACTATAAGAATTTCGGCTTTAATATTTTCCAAACACCAATAGTTAAAACAGGGATAACAAATATAATCCAGTAAGCCCAAGTCAATCCACCATACCCCTTGGCAATCAGTCCCACAAGACCGACTGCATTGGCAATAAATATTGAAACAATTAAAAGTACTATTCCGATGGCAGATCGCCATTGGTTTGATAATGCCGTGTAGACAGATGCTATTCTTTCATTAAACCCATGAATTAAACCAACCCCAGTTTCAATAAAAGTTCCAAAGAGAACAATTTGAAAAATGAGTTTAAACCAGTCCCAACCAATTTTATCTAATACAGCATTTACAGGGACAGATGCATTTAATACATTTGGATATTGGCTCAGCATGGCAAAAAACATAAATACAGCTGGAATCATACCAATGGCACCAGCTACCAGCCCAGATATGATTGCTTCTTTGCGGGTTTCAATATGACGGACACAAAATAGAATGGCGGGGACCAGACCGATATTATAAGCTGCATATTTAATACCGCCCATTGTCCAACTAATATCAGATGGTTGCTGATTAAAACTGGATCCAATGGCATCTCCATAAAGGAAATACACGACCAAAAACATTATGGCAAAAACACCGTATAAAATAATGGACCAAAAGGAGAGTAATTTTTCAATCAATGTGGTTCCAAAGAAAACAATCAGGCCTACCAAGGTCATCATAAGGATAATGCCCATCAAATTTGAAATACCAAACATTTCATGGATGATTTCGCCGGAGGCCGATCCCATAACTGATACAACCAATATTAATCCAACCAGATAAAGTACTTCATAACTAATCCAGGCTTTCCCTAATAACCCCTGGATGAAAGATCGATATTCATAATGTCTTTCTCTCCGAGCTAATTCAAAACAAATGGCCAGTACAATACTCCATATAATTGTGGCAACACCCATATTAACTAAACCCGCCACAGGGCCAGCGGTCAGAAAGAATTCAACCAATTCCCGGCCCGTGCCATATCCGCCTCCAATTATCAAGGACTGAAAAATAAAGCCGGGGAGTAAATATTTTTGAAAAAATGTACTATTCATTTGAATATTTCTCTTATGATATCTAATATGGCGCCACATCCATCCATCAAAGGGTCAATACAAGGTAAACCCGTTTCCGTTTGCAAGTTATTGAGGTACTTTTCACGTTTATCTGTGGGCAAACCGGAAGTATTAATACTGATGCCAACACAAGAAATGCCAGGATTGGTACGCTGTCCAAGTTGGTTGTGCATATCTATACATTCCCCGATGGATGGGAGTGGATAATGTTCCCAACCAGACATCACTTTACGTGTAGCATCGTGGCAAACCACAAAAGCATCCGGTTGTGATCCGTGAAGCAAACCAAGACTTACTCCGGAATACCCCGGATGGAATAGGGTCCCCTGCCCTTCAATCACATCCCAATGATCTGCCGTATTATCAGGGGAAAGCATTTCTGCTGCGCCAGATATAAAATCTGCTTTTATGGCATCAATGGGGATGCCTGCGCCTACTATTATAATGCCCGTCTGTCCGGTTGCCCGAAAGGTAGAGTTCATACCCGCTTCACGCATGGATTTATCCAATGCCAGGGCTGTATATTTCTTGCCGACTGCACAGTCTGTTCCAACCGTTAAAAGGCGTTTACCTAAACGTTTCATACCTATGCCCACCGGAAGATTTTTTGGCGGTACGCGGATGTCAATTAATCGCGAATCAGATTGATTTGCGGCTTCAACAACTTTTGGATAGTCTTTTAGCTTCAGATGCAGACCATTTACAATATCAAGCCCTTGATTGGCCGCATCCGTAATGACGTTCCACCAATTATCCGGAATGATGCCTCCGATCGGTGCCACACCAATAATTAAACTACGCACACCCTGGGATACAGCCTCATCTACTGTCATATCGGGAACACCCATATCGACTTGACAACCAGGAAAACGTAATTGACCAGCAACTAACTCCGGTCTCCATTGGACGATTCCCTGTCCCGTTTTTGCGTAGGTTGAATCTTCTTCCTCACCAATCAAAATTAAATAGGGTGCATTTAATTTCAATTAATTGATTTCTTCCAATCGATATACATGGTTAAATATTTCCCCTTTAAATTTCTTTATAAAAAATTATTTCTTATAGCCCGGACCCCGAACAACCTTGCCCGGTGTTGCCCCTGTGTGTTGACCATCTTTTAATACCTGGACACCATTAACGAATACATGATGAACGCCCGTGGATAATTGATGGGGTTTGGCAAATGTGGCATGGTCTTGAATCGTTTCCGGATTAAAAATAACCACATCCGCGAAATAGTCTTTTTTCAAATAACCCCGTCCTTTGATTTTCAATTTTTCTGCAGAAAGGCCTGTTAGTTTATGAATTGCATTTTCTAGAGATATCACTTTTTCATCCCGTACATATTTCCCAAGTAATCGGGAAAAATTTCCATAAGCTCTCGGATGGGGATTATAATTTAAAAAGTCACCTTCCGGTGCAAGCGAACCTGCATCGGAACCAAAACTCATATAAGGTAATTGAATTTGTTTTTTTATATTTTCTTCGGACATGAGAAAATATACCACATCCACTCTGCTCCCGTCTTGTATAACAAAATCCATGGCAACATCTGCATAATGTTTTCCCAATTCATCCGCCACTTCTTTCAGTGTTTTTCCAATATGTTTTCTTAAATCAGGGTTTTTAAATCCTGAAAATAGCACCCCTTCCGGTCCGGCCAGGAAACCCAAATTTTCCCAATCATCCGTATCGGTTATCATTTCTTGTTTAACCCGTTTTCGAATTTCAGGATCCTTCAGTCGTTCCGCCCATTTATCATAACCGCCTTCTTGAACCCATGGAGGCATATGTGCATCTAATCCAGTGGCGCCCGCCACATACAAATACATGTCTGTCGTTATTTTTAAACCGCGCTCTCGAGCTTCATTAATTTTTTCAATGGCCAAATCCATCTTATAATGATTCGGCAAACCACCTGCTTTCAGATGATATACTTCTGCGGGAATATTCGCTTTTTCTGAAATAGTAATGAGTTCATCCAAAGCCTCCAAGAAGCGATTGCTTTCACTGCGCATGTGCGATATATACATGCCATCATATTCAGATGCGATTTTGCATAATTCAATCAATTCTTCTGTAGATGAATAAAAAGCTGGAGCATAAATCAGTGAAGAACCAACGCCCAATGCACCATCTTCCATGGCTCGGCGAACCAAAGATTTCATATTCTCAAGTTCCCGTTCCGTAGGGGGTCGGTCATCAAAACCAATTTCATGGATTCGTACTGTAGTCGCACCCACAAAGGACGCCACATTGGTTGAGATGCCCCTGTTTTCCAATGATTCTAAATACTCACCCAAAGTGGTCCAGTCAATTTCATATTTAAACTCAGTCATATCGGCCAGTTGCTGTTCTCTCATTTTTTTATTTAAAGGCCCCATGGACCATCCTTCACCAAACACCTCTAATGTTACACCCTGTTTAATGTCACTTAAAGAACGGCCATCGGCAATGAGAGATGTAGTAGCCCAACTGAGCATATTGATAAAACCGGGCGAAACAGCCAATCCATTTGCATCAATTTCTATCTTTCCTTTACCTGGGAAGTTCCGAGCAACCCGAACAATTTTATCGCCTTTGATAGCAACATCGGCTACCACCGGTTGAGTACCGGTTCCGTCATAGACATTTCCGTTTCTTATGACCACATCGTATTGAGCACATCCGCACAATAAGACGAGTATTAATCCTACAATAACAACTTGTTTATTTTTCATGCTTTATCCTGTATTTAAAATGAATAGAAATCCAATAACAATTCCGATTGAATTCGCGATTATATCCTTAAAACTAAAACAACCACTACCGTATTTTTTATCATAGACTTCCTTCAACATTCCAATTGTAAATGTGCCTATCAACGCCGATTGGGTGTTGATGCCACCTATTTCATTCAATCCCAATACGAGCCCAACGCTCCCGGTCATATGGAGAACCTTATCCTGTCCAAACCATTGGTCTTGGCTACAATCAATTTGAATGGAGTCAACTTGAGTAGAATCAGTCTTGGCTAATAGGATAGGGAAAATTATCATGAATAATATAATTACCTTCATTTTTTGACTAAACCGCCTTTGAACATTTATCATATTGTCAAGTGGATAGAATGAGAAAATCTTTTATGAATCATGATTGTATTTTAATTGTTATTTTGTATGTTAGTCAAATAGCTATTTTCTTTCATCAATATTCAAATGAATCATTGAAACTCAAAAAATATTTTAATAAGGAAAATTCATGGATTATTTAAAATCTGGCAAAAAAGTGCTCCAAAATGAGATTAAAGCTTTGCAGGCGTTAGACCATTCTTTGAGTGATAAGTTTAATGCTGCGGCAGAAGTCATTTCCAATACGGAGGGTAAAGTCATTTTTCTTGGACTTGGGAAATCCGGTCATGTTGCAAAAAAATGCGCTGCTACATTTTCAAGTTTAGGAATTCCATCCTTTTTTATTCATGCCAGTGAAGCTTTCCATGGTGATTTTGGAATGATGGCTAAAAATGATTTAATCGTTGCATTTTCTTTCAGCGGCAAAACAGAGGATGTAGTTAATGGTGTAAAATATTGTAATCAAAATAATATTCCGACCATAGGGATTTCCGGAGATTCAAATTCTTTGTTGGCAAAAAAGAGTCGTATTCATCTCGATATTTGCGTGAATGACGAAGCAGATCATTTAAATTTAGCTCCCACTTCTTCTACAACCAATATGATGGCATTGTGCGATGCGTTGGCTTCATCCATTTCAGAACAAAAAGGATTTTCTCGAAGTGATTTTCACACATTTCATCCCGATGGAAGTTTGGGAAATCAGCTGGAAGATGATAAAAGGAAATAAATTTGAAGGCGCTTATGCTGAATTAGTTAAAGAATTAGCACAAAGCTTAAATATGAATATTGAATTTATATAATGTAAGAGTGCATTCATGCCATCGCATTGTGGCATTAGATAGTTATAATTTAATAATTTTTTCTAAGATTTC
>JAPYOT010000097.1 GCA_029938045.1 Fidelibacterota bacterium
TCTATCGCTTGAATTAATTGATCGACACGAACTTCTCCAGCCACTCGGGCTTTTTCTAACGTTAAATTGACAACTGCTTTGGATACACCTTCTACTTGATTCAATGCACGTTCGATGGTGCCCACACAGCCCGCACAATGCATTCCCTTAATTTTTAATTCAATTGATTCGTTTGGCATATTTTTAAATCACTTTCAAGGATGAATTTAGGCGTAATTCTAATCGAGTCTTACCAAGATATTCGACAGGTTAAATTATCCATTCTTGAATAATGTTCCTGTTTTAACTTTATCCATTAATTTAATAGAGGAGAAGTCTCATGAAGCGTTTTTCATTCATTATTCTGATTTCATTTTTGTTTTCTCAACACAATATTCAACTCCCCATGAAAATCAGGGGCGTCCGGTATAATGCTTCTATCCCGAAACCGGAAGAAATTATCGGACATCAAATCGGATCTCGCCATACGCGGACCGATCAGGTCATCGATTATTTTGAAGCATTGGCTTCTCGAAGTAACCGAATTATTTTGGAAGACCATGCGAAAACCCACGAAGGGCGCCGTCTGATTCACGCCATCGTGACCCACCCGGACAACCACGAAAAATTGGAGGCCATCCGATTGGCCAACTTAACATTGTCAAATAATCCAAATGGGGTTACCGATAAAGATTTAAATAAAATGCCAATGGTGGCTTATCTAGGGTTTTCTATCCACGGGGATGAGGCCAGCGGTACAGAAGCATCTCTCCTTTTATTATATCATCTGGCAGCGGGGAATGGAAAGCAAATTGATGATGTGTTAAAAAACATGGTTTTAATTATTGATCCCATGTTTAACCCGGACGGACGGGATCGATTTGTGAACTGGGTAAACGGCAACCGCGGTGCTGTCCCCACGTCCGACACACAAGACAGGGAACACAACCAGCCCTGGCCAAGAGGAAGAACCAACCATTATCTATTTGATATGAACCGGGATTGGATGCCGGTTACACAGCCGGAGTCCAATGGCCGTGTTGCATTATTTCACCATTGGCGTCCTCAATTTTTATTGGACGCCCATGAAATGGGATCGAACTCAACATTCTTTTTTCAGCCCGGCATACCCAGCCGGAATAATCCCAATACGCCACAAAAAACATTTGAACTTGCGGGAAAGCTGGCGCCCTACCACGCCAAACGATTAGATAGTATCCAATCCATGTACTATTCCCAACAGTCCTATGATGATTTTTATTATGGAAAGGGCTCTTCATTCGGCGATATCCATGGATCCGTGGGTATTTTGTTTGAACAGGCCTCCTCCCGGGCCCTGGAAACAAAAACCAACCAGGGTCGCCTGACCTATGCATTCACCGTTCGCAATCATTTTGTATCCACCCTGGGAACGCTGGATGGACTAACCGACCTTCGGAAAGAATTTCTCTCCTACCAGCGTGATTTCTATGCGACAGCACCAGATGCAGCTAAAAAGAATCCAGCAACAGGATACGTAATCAGTCTAAAGAAAAATAGAACCCGTGCCCAAATGTTGATTCAAAATCTTCAAAAACATCGTATTGTGGCCCATGAGCTGAAAAAGACACTGACTATAAAACGGAAAAAGTTTAAACCAGGTGATGCGGTAATCGTTCCATCCAACCAACCCCAGACGCGGTTCTTGAAAGGCATAATGGAGAAGGTGGTAACCTTTCAAGATTCTCTTTTTTATGATGTCTCCGCCTGGACACTCCCCCTTGCCTATGGCGTTGAATCATACGAATTACGCCAAAACCCATCCGCTTATTTAGGGACACAACTCAGCCCGGTTGAACTGAATGGCGGATCTGTCATTGGCGGACGAGCCCAATCGGCTTATCTCATGAAATGGGATCGCTATTATTCCCCCAAAGCATTATACACTATTCTGAATTCAGGAATTCTCCCAAGACTTACCACATTGCCCTTTTCGGCAATCATCGATGGAAAAGAAATCCAATTCGATCGGGGAACGATTGTTATCCCCGTCCATCAGCGAGATGCAGATGCAAATATTTCGCCTGATGATTTATATAAAATGGTAAACCATCTCGCTGAAATAGACCATGTGAGCATTTATGCAACAAATAGTGCTGCAACGCCAATGGGGCCGGATTTGGGCGGTGCATTCCAGGGTGTGCTTCAAAAACCAAAAGTGGCAATTTTTTCCGGAGAAGGAACCTCGTCCTATGGTGTGGGGGAAGTTTGGCATTTATTAAACCACAAAATGGGAATTCCTGTTTCCCTGTTGAATGCGAAAAAACTTAACGCCGCAAAATTATCTAAATACAATACACTTATTATTCCCGATGGCAATTATGCCAACTTAGACTCAAACGATGTATTGGCTATCAAAACATGGATCAAAAATGGGGGAACCTTAATCGCTACCCAAACCGGATCAAAGTGGGTAGTTAATAAAAAGATTTTGGATGAAAAACTCAAAAAAGGGATAAAAGATACGCTGGATATTCCCTATGATCAAGTTCCAGCGGTAACCGGTGCCCAGCGAATCGGCGGTGCCATTTTTGAAATTGTTTTAGACAACACCCATCCAATTGCGTATGGATATGGAAAATCGGCACCGGTATTCAGGCGCGGTGATGCCTTTTATGCTTTATCTGCAAAAACCGCTGCCAACGTGGGGCGCTATACAGAAGCACCGTTGCTCAGTGGTTATATCTCGGAAGAAAAATTGGCTGAAATAAAAGGAAGCGCATCCATCATTGCGCGCAGACAGGGCCGGGGGCATGTCGTGCTTTTTGCGGATAATCCAAACTTTCGGGCTTTTTGGTATGGGACAAATGGATTATTCCTCAATGCTGTATTCTTTGGACAGGCGTTTTAAATATT
>JAPYOT010000041.1 GCA_029938045.1 Fidelibacterota bacterium
ATCAAAAAACCACTTGAGGAGGTTTCAACCATTGTGTAATAATGGGTGATCATTTTTCAATCAAGACTATGATAGATATCCATGTCTGAATTAACATGGCGAGAATTTATCCTCCGGTCTTCGTGTGGCCATAGAAATTCATGATAAAGTCTAATCAGTTGTAAGAAAGTATAAATTTTGAATATTTTTTTATTCCTTGAATTGGCAATCATTCTTCAAAATATGAATAATGAGCAGAGCTCTTTCGAAATTTACCGTGAAATGATTGCTGGTTCGAACCAGGAGATAAGAATGATACCAATTAATGGGGGAGACTTCAGCATGGGAAGCCCCCAAGGAGAAAAGAATAGAAGAACAGATGAAGGCCCTACCCATCCGGTTAGGGTTGATGATTTTTGGATGGCTGAAATGGAAATCAGTTGGGATGTTTATGAATTATTTCTGAATCGAGAATTTGATCATGTAGAATCAAAAATGGGGAACGTTAATTTTGATATTGATGGCGTTTCAAGCGCGACACCGCCCTATGTGAATTATAATAAAAATGGATACCCCATGATTAATGTAACCCAGTATGCCGCCTCTCAATTTTGCAAATGGCTAACAGCGAAAACAGGCCATTACTATCGATTGCCCTCCGAAGCTGAATGGGAATACGCCTGTCGAAGCAGGGAATCCACTGCCTACTCCTTTGGGAAAGGGACAAAAATTATTGATCAGTTTGGATGGCACAAAAGAAACAGTGAAGGTCAACTCCATAAAAGCGGGATGAAGAAACCTAACGGATTTGGCCTTTATGATATGCACGGGAATGCGGCCGAATGGGTCTTGGACAGTTATGATCCTGAGGCCTATATTGTGTGGGAGAAGGGGGTTCAGAATCCGGTGAAGAAGAATCGGATGCTTTACCCAAGGGTTGTTCGCGGCGGATCATTTAAAGATGATCCAGATCGGTTACGGTCGGCGGCCAGGGGCCACTCTACACGCGCATGGAAACAGCGCGACCCCCAAATTCCCAAAAGTTTGTGGTGGCACACAGATGCAACCCATATTGGTTTTCGTATTGTTCGTCCACGGACCGAACCTACAAAAAAAGATCTACATAAATTGTGGGTTCGTCCCCAAAAAGAATATTGAGGCATTATGAAAAATGAAATTAAAACGATTAACCGTCGTGGGTTTTTAGAACATTCAGCTAAGATTACTGCCGCCGGATTTTTAATGAGCCGGTTGCCGGCCGAATCAAAAAAACTGATATCCTTTGAAGGTGAAATTAAAGTGGCCCTGATAGGCTGTGGTGGCCGTGGAACCGGCGCAATTTCTCAAGCATTAGAAGCCGATCCTGATGTTCGTTTAGTCGCCATGGCCGATGCTTTTGGCGATCAGGCAGAAGAATGTCTAAAAACACTCATTGAAAAATTTGTCGATTCAGATAAAATTAACGTAAATCGCGAAACCATCTTTACCGGGTTTGATGCTTACAAACAAGCCATTGATATGGCGGATGTTGTTATTCTGACCACACCTCCGGCTTTTCGCCCACTTCATTTTGAATATGCCATTAGTCAAGGTAAACACGTATTTATGGAAAAACCGGTAGCAACAGATGTGGCTGGAATTCGAACGGTTTTGGCCGCAGGGAAAGAAGCCCGCCGTAAAAAACTGAATGTAGTTGTGGGACTCCAGCGGCATTACCAGCGGAGTTATCAATCCATTAAAAACAGAATTGATCGCGGGAAGATCGGCGATATTATCTCTGGACAAGTTTATTGGAATAGTGGTGGCGTTTGGGTGAGGCCCCGTGAGACCGGACAAACAGAATTAGAATATCAAATGCGAAATTGGTACTATTTCAACTGGCTGTGTGGTGACCATATTGTTGAACAGCATATTCACAATATTGATGTTGCCAATTGGTTCATCGGCTCTACGCCCGTTTCAGCCCAAGGAATGGGTGGTCGCGAAGTGAGAAAAGGAAAAGACCATGGCCAGATTTTCGACCATCATTTTGTAGAATTCACCTACCAAAATGGGCAAGTAGTGGCTAGTCAATGCCGCCATCAAAAAGGGTGTATGAACCGTGTGGAAGAAGTTTTTCAAGGCACGCGCGGGAGTGTGATCGCCAACAGCAGCCATTTTGGATTGATAAAAAATAAGCGCGGAAAAGTAGTATATAACCATGAAGGTGAAAACGATATTAATCCATATCAACAGGAGCACAACGAACTGTTCTCTGCAATTAAGGCAGGCGAATATCGAATGGATGATACCAACCGAGGTGCCGAGGCAACCATGTCGGCCATTCTTGGACGAATGGCCACTTATTCCGGCAAGAAAATTGCTTGGGATGAAGCCATGGCTTTTGATCATAAACTTGTGCCGGAACTCCATTCATTTAATGACAAGGCGCCAGTTCAACCCGACAAGGAAGGCAATTATCCTATCCCCGTTCCCGGTGTTTCAACTTATAGGTAAACAATGAAAAGAAGATCATTTATTAAAAAAAGTATAGCGGTTGCATCGGCCCCGTTTATTACCAGTGGATTGTTGGCACGAACTACCTGGGAAAAGTCCATGGGCAAGAAACCTTTTAACTTGAATTATGCACCTCACTTTGGCATGTTTAAACATAACGCCGGTGATGACCCCATTGATCAATTGCAGTTCATGTACGATCATGGGTTTCGCTCCTTGGAAGACAACGGCATGAAAAGTCGATCTAAATCGGATCAAAATAAAATTTCTAAAAAGATGAGTAGGTTGGGAATGGATATGGGTGTTTTTGTGGCCCATAAAATCTATTGGCGGGAACCGAATCTTACCAGTGGCGATAAAGAACTTCACGATGAATTTGTTCAGAATGTGAAAGATTCGATTGAAATAGCCAAGCGGGTGAATGCAAGATGGATGACGGTGGTCCCGGGGCATGTGGACCTAAAAAAAGAAATGGCATATCAGACTGCCAACGTGGTAGAAGTTCTGCGCCGAGCGAGTAACTTGTTAGAGCCTCACGGCCTTATAATGGTTTTGGAACCGCTTAATTGGTGGACCAACCATGCAGGCCAGTTTTTAACAGAAATTCCTCAGGCATACGAAATTTGCCGAGCGGTAGATAGCCCCTCCTGTAAAATTCTGTTTGATATTTATCATCAACAAATATCAGAAGGAAACTTGCTTCCCAATATGGATAAATCATGGAATGAGATTGCCTATTTTCAGATTGGGGATAATCCCGGTCGAAAAGAGCCCACCACAGGGGAGATCAATTATTTGAATGTATTTAAACATATTCACAGTAAGGGGTTTAAGGGCATTATGGGAATGGAACATGGGAACTCTAAATCTGGAAAGGCTGGAGAAATGGCCGTGATAGAAGCTTACCGGAAAGTAGATAACTTTTAGGAGGATAAAATGAAATCAAAACTATTAACCTACATCGTATTAGTTGGGGCCATCCTGGCCCAAAGTAGATCACTTCCGGCGGATACGACAGTAATGACAATGCACCGGACCACTATCCAGGGAAAGCGCATTGAATATAAAGCAACAACAGGTACACAGCCTGTATGGGATGAAGATGGAAAGTCCATTGCGGCGGTTCATTATACATATTATGAAAGAACCGGTATAAAAGATCAAGCATCAAGGCCGATTATGATTTCTTTCAATGGTGGTCCCGGCTCTGGTTCTGTTTGGATGCATTTGGCTTATACGGGCCCGCAGATTCTGAAAGTAGATAGTGAAGGGTTTCCTGTTCAACCCTATGGCGTCAAAGAGAACCCCCATTCAATATTAGATGTGGCGGATATTGTTTTTGTAAATCCTGTTAATACAGGGTATTCGCGAATCATAGATAAAGAAACAAAAAAAGAAACATTTTTTGGTGTAAATGCGGACATTAAATATTTAGCCGAATGGATAAATACATTTATCCAGCGGGTGAATCGATGGGAATCCCCCAAATATCTCATTGGTGAAAGCTATGGTACGACACGGGTATCAGGTCTGTCTTACGCCCTTCAAGGTCGTCAATGGATGTATTTGAACGGAGTGATTCTTGTTTCACCAACAGAATTGGGAATTGATTCCGGTGACGGTCGTAGGGCCGGTCCGCTTGGTGCCGCATTGCGCTTACCTTATTTTACGGCTGCAGCCTGGTATCACAATAAATTACCATCGAATCTTCAACGGAAGGATCTGACAGATCTTTTGCCAATTGTTGAGGATTACGCCATTAATGAACTCATGCCCGTTATTGCCAAAGGAGGCTATGTTACCCAGAGAGATAGAGAGGAGGCGGCGAGCAGAATGGCACAATATTCTGGCATTTCTAAAGCATCCATTCTTTCCTATAATCTGGATGTACCTACATCCTTTTTCTGGAAAGAATTATTACGGGAAGAAGGGTATACCATTGGTCGATTGGATTCAAGATATAAGGGAATTGATAAAACAAAAGGGGGTGAACGCCCCGATTTTAATTCAGAGCTTACCTCCTGGCTGCATTCGTTTACACCAGCAGTAAATTACTATTACAAAAATGTGTTGAATTTTAAGACAGATGTCAAATACAATATGTTTGGTCCTGTCCGACCCTGGGATAATTCTGACAACAGAACTGGAGAAAACCTCCGCCAAGCCATGGCTCAAAACCCCTTCCTACATACCATGATCCAATCCGGTTATTATGATGGTGCCACCAAATATTTTGATGCGAAATATACAATGTGGCGACTGGACCCCAGTGGGCGGATGAAAGACCGCCTTAGTTTTAAAGGGTACCGTAGCGGACATATGATGTATCTCAGGTCAGAAGACCTGAAACAGGCGAATGATGATATTCGCGATTTCATTAAAAACGCAACACCCCAAAAAGGTGAACCTGCTCAATATTAGTCTTCATTTGAAAGGAGTCACATTATGATTCACGCAATAAAAACAACCAATAAATTTGTCATATTTGGAAGCATAGTTGTGGCAATTGTTTTCTCCGCATGCGCGACAGCTTATGGTCCGAGAAATTCTATGGGCGGCTATGAAGATAAAGTTGTGGGTGAAAATATGATTGAAGTTCGGTTCTACGGAAACCAGCATACAACGAAAGACGGAACAACCCGTCGTCTTTTATTTCGCTGCGCTGAAATTACGCTGGAGAATGGATTTGATTCTTTTGTTGTCCTGCAGGATCAAAGTTATTCCGAGGAAACAGTGAACAACCCAACCGTTGATAAACCATTTGAAACCCGAGAATCCATGTCCGGCGGTGTGCGAACCACCGTATCTCCCGATTTAACCCAGGCAACGGCATCAACAAACTGGGTAGCTGTATATGTTATTTCGATTTATAATGAAAACGATTCACCTTACTCCCAATATAAAAGAAGTCGTCTTGACGCTAACCAGATTATAGAGGATTATAAGGGAGAAATTAGATAAAAGTAATTTCAGTCCTTTTTTATAATAATATATTTCCATTTGGTTTCTTTATAGGTGAACGCATTAAAAAGTCACCTGTTTTATTTGGCGGAAATAGATTACGCCCGTACCACCCCATTTCTTAAGACTTACCCACTAACCAAAAAAGAACCGGCAAATATAGACAGCACTAAACACACCCACCGCATCAGCAAAAAGTCCAGCCACTAAGGCATGGCGTGTTTTCCGAATCCCCACAGATCCAAAATAAACGGCCAATACATAGAATGTTGTTTCAGTAGATCCAAACATGGTGGCCCCAATTTTGGCAATAAGAGAGTCAGGGCCATGTTGGTTAATTAAATCTGTCAAAAGGCCAAGGGATCCGCTTCCGGACAGCGGTCGCATCAACGCCAATGGAAGATTTTCCGGCGGGAATCCAATAAAGGTTAAAACAGGCGAGAGAAAGTTGAGCAATAGATCCAGTGCGCCGGAGGCCCGGAACATTCCAATTGCCACAAGTATAGCAACCAAATATGGAATAATGCGAATGGCGATAGTGAATCCATCTTTTGCACCAACAACAAAGGTTTCGTACACCTTGACTTTTTTGAAGATTAACCCATAAAAAGGAATCCCCACAAGCAGTAAGGGAATAATATATCTGGAGACTTGGTTTACACTCTGGACAAAAGATTCAATCATGGGTTTCCTCCTGAATGAATAATAAACCGTTTTCTTTTTTCAAGAAACTTAACAGCGGTGATGGCCGCAATCGTGGACATGCCCGTGGCGAAAATGGTAGTTATGAAAATCTGACTTGATGTAGCCCCCATCAATGCCACCACAGAGGCTGGGAGAATCAACTGCACACTGGATGTATTGATCGCTAAAAAAGTGCACATGGCATTGGTGGCCGTATCTTTATCCGGGTTGATTTCCTGGAGCTCTTCCATGGCTTTTAACCCTAGTGGAGTAGCGGCATTTCCCAACCCAAGAATATTGGCGGACATATTTAATACAATAGAACCAATGGCGGGGTGGTCTTCCGGCACATCCGGGAACAGGCGAATAGTAATAGGACGAAGTCCTTTTGCAATAAGGCGGATGAGTCCCGACTCTTCGGCAATTTTCATAATGCCCAACCAAAGCGCCATAATACCAATGAGGCCAATAGCCAAATTCACCGCCACTTTAGCCATATCAATGGCTGCTTCAGTGACCGCATCAATGTTGCCGGTAAATATGCCTACAACAACACCGGCAAACATCATTCCAAACCAAATGTAATTCAGCATTTAATCTCCTTTACTAACGGGGGATTCTAAAAATAATAATTCAACAAAATTATTGTCAGCACGGAATTCAACCGGCAGTGAAATCGGCAAGGTTGCCTGATAGTTACCGTGACCACAAGGGAAGTTGGTCACAATGGGAATATTCAAATCACCACAGACATCCAAGATAATTTCATCTGTGGTTTTACCAAATGGAATGATTTCATCTTTCATTTCAGTCAATTCTCCAACAATGAGGCCCCGTATGTTCTCAAACATTCCTGCTTCTTTCATATGAAAGAGCATACGGTCGAATGCATATAAATTTTCGTCAACATCTTCAATAAATAAAATGACCCCATCTGTATTAAGTTGATTCTTTGTCCCAAGTCGGTTCCCCAGCAGACACATATTTCCGCCCCAAAGTGGTCCTATCGCTTTACCGGATTTGAGTATAGTTGGTTTTAATTCATTTGGTTCAACAATCCGGATGTTTTCCTTCCCAGATAAAACATTTACCAGAGTGTCCAAATTATATGGAACAAGTTTATTTTTAAATGTACTGAGCATGGGCCCATGGAAAGTAACCAACCCGGTTTTCTGGGTGATAGATGTTAGGAAAGCTGTGATATCACTATAGCCCATAAATATTTTTGGTTTGGATTGAATAAGATCATAATCTAAAAGGGGTAAAACGCGATTGGCACCGTAACCGCCACGGGCACAGAATATTGCGTCAATATTTGGATCAGAAAACATCTGATTTATATCGTTGGCACGCTGCTGGGGGGTGCCGGCAAAAGGGCCGTCTTTTAAATAAATGGAATCTCCTAGTTGAACCTCATAATCTTTTTTTTGAAAAACCGTCACCGCATTCCCAAGGCCTTTTTTCTCCAACCAATAGGATGGGCTCACAACACCAATTCGATGTCCCCTTTTTAATGATTTTGGTCTAAGCATTTCCCCATGGATACCGTATGTAAGTAACTTCCTTGTAATTTTTTATTATAATTGGGTTGGTTTTTATCGAAGGATTCTTCCTTCACCCACCCTTGACAATGAAGGTATTGCCCATGACCAATTTCCATGGCGACATGAGTCACAGATTTTTCTGTCCCAAAAAAATGAAGATCGCCAGGCAGAGCCTCTTCTCGGTTTATTTTATGATTGATAAAATAACGGGATTGATCCTCGGAATCTCGGGGAAGCACCACGTCCATAGCATTAAAAATGGTTTGAATTAAACCTGAACAGTCAAACCCCTTTGGCGATTTTCCGCCCCAAAGATATTGAATACCTAAAAATTGTTTTGCAAGATTAACAGCTGCGTTTCGATTTAAGTCGATGGCGTTTTTCCTTAGAGCAGACTCAGTCCATCCTTTCTTACCATCGGGAAGTGTTACAGACCAACCTTGGTCTGATTTTGTGCTGTTGAGCCAGGCACCAAAAGTAATTTTTCTAAGAGGATATTTTGAATGGGCGTCTGAATAAATAACACCGCCAAGATCGTTACACGATCTATTTGAATCATATGGGGCGTCGGAAACGACCCCAAAAAATTTATTTATCCAACCCTCGTAATCGTCTGACTGCTTAATGCGTAACCATTTTTCTGTTTCGCCCAGAACAGTGCAGGATTCACCCAAAAGCGCCTGGGTAACCACGGGAGAACCAAAACTACCCTCACCATATATATTGGCGACACAGACATTGATTGTAAAATATGTACTCATGGTTTTGGTTGAGAATTTAGGGGATGTATGATTATAAATGGAGACGGATTAACGCCAATTTTATTTACTTTGCAATCTGCAATGAACAAAAAAGCCTCCAAAACGGAGGCTTCTTCTAATAATTTTATTAAACCAGAATTTAACAGGACCTAAAAACTATTTTTTTGTTCGCACTAAGTCTCGTTTTTCTAATTCTTTTAAACATTGGTTAAATACCTTTGTGCTTTCTTCTGGCTCTAAACCATCCATGTGATCTGCAAGTCTTTTGGAAATTCGTAGTTTTACATCCAGCATCTCGTCCGTTTCTTCATTCAGCATTTTAAAATCAGTTACCTTGCTGATGACCGTATCGCCTTTCCCAAATTTTTTATCTGAAAACTCTTTTTCCATGGTCATCATATCGTAAATAAAAAAATCGTATTTTTTACCATTTGTGATGGTAACTCGTTTGGTCACATTAATATCATCAAATAACATTTGTTTTTATCCTTAACAGAAAGTTCGCGTTGTTTTTTGTTTCACGGATGAAAACTTACAAAATATTTTATCAATATGTGCGTCTCTTTTATAAATAATAAAACCCCCATAAGGATGTTATTTACTAAATACAGATTTTATATTTTCATCCACGTTATCCCGGGTGAAAAAAATATACATTTCTTCAAGTTGATTTAAATATCCAATTGCACATAAAACGGGGAATAATCTTTCTGCAATATCCGGATATAATATTGCAGAAATCATGAAAAAGAATAAAGAGGCAGCAAATGTTTTTCCGCCAATGGTATGAAAGGAGGGGATTTTACCAAATTTCACCTTACCCAATATCATTTTCAGGAAAAAGAGCCCGAGCAGGATATACACCAGAATCCACCATTCTCCCACTACGGTACTTTCGAAGCGGTAAAGCCAAAGGGCAATGAAAGGATAGAAGACCATATCAGCCATGGTATCCAGTTTGGCGCCGAGTGAAGATGTCTGGTTTAAGTACCGGGCCAACGTCCCATCCAGCTTATCCGTGACTCCAATCAGGATAAACATGATGAGAAATACTTTCCGTGCTAACGCTTCATCCCCGATTAAAAAAGAGGGGATCAGCATGGCTGGGATTAATACCAGCCGACTGATGCTTAAGATATTGGGGATCGTTTTCAGATCATTAAAATTAAATTTATCATTCTCTCCCATATTAAAAGATAAGCCCAAGATTTATAAAAAATGACAATTTTATGGCAGGGAGTATAAAATCCGCGCCTGGGATTCAAATCGTTCCATCATTTCCTTAATCTGTTTTTCATCATTAACAAAAAAGCCGATAAAACTTTTATGATCCAGATCATATTCTCCCATAAAATTCCAAATACCTTTCTCGATGGGCTTTGTGTCTGAAAATGTTTTGAGTGGTTCAGGGCCATTTTTCCCGGTAAAAGGGCGCGGCATTGAAATGGTATTCACGGTTCCGTCATTTTTGAACCAGCTTTCGTCAGTCTCCTTTCCATTGCCCATGTCAACTTTGGTTCTGCCAATCACCCAACCCAGTGGATAATTCGCCATATTCAAATGATCCGCCGGTTTATAATATCCGGTGGCCGTATCCAAAACACTGGCGACGGTACTATAAGAAAAATAATAGACGTTTGGATCAATGGTGAGTTTGTCGTTTAATGCCATTGCACCCTGGACACTCGAATCCCATGCAACGCTGTTTTTTGTATTCCATGCGGGATGATTAATGTATCTTGATATATAATTGCTGATTGATTCACTTTTCTTTTTTGAAATATTCCAATGTTTCAGGTTAAAATCATAATATTTAGAACTAATCAAATCAGCGAGGGGCAGGAGATTATCTGTAAAGGGGACCAAATTGACAACAATATTAGAAAGGGTGGAACCATTGTGGGGTGAGGACATGGTTGTGATGGATGCAACCCATCCGGGGAGCTCATCCCCGAGGAGCAGACTTTCATCGGGCAATCCGGTTGAATCTTTTGCCATGGAATGGGTGAGCAGATACAGAAGCATTCGGGTGGTCATTCCGCCAAAACTATAACCCAATAAATGCACCGGATTATCTTCATTCCACTGGGGATACAATCCTGTATAATTGACTTCTTTCGGTTGTTGAACAATACGATATTTTTCCGCGTGGGCTTGACCATAATCCAATTGACCCCCCTTCACCTGGTAAAACGTTTCTACCGCACAATCATAACTTGATGAAATGGGGCCTAATGAAACGGAATAAACTTCATACCCCTTATCCCGGAGATATTGTTCAATATTGTTCTTACCGCCCCAATAATTGATTTCTCCTAATTCATCCTTTCCCCACCCCAGGAACCCGTGAATAAGGATAATGGGGTATTTATTTTCGCCGTAAAGTGTAGAAAAATAAAGGAGAAAAAGAAAAATGGTTTTCTTATATGTTGTCATGATTCATTTAGTTTATTCTTGAATTGGTCATCCACTGTGAAATAATGCTGAGTGAATCAATACCACTGGTCCCCTGGGCATTGATATACCCTATAAAAAGCATCGTTTTACATAGTTGTTTCATTTTATTGTTCAGGTTTTATCATGATTGGAAAAGGTAACTAATTTTCATAAAAAATCCATCAGATTTCCGCTGCAGCGACTGAAATTGGAATCGGCCCGGCTCCGTTAATGCCGATCCATAACCAAAGAAAACTAAGGTTCCAGGCTTTGGTCGATATGAGAATAGAAAATCAGCTTCAATGTTATTACTTGTCTTTTTTAAGGCGGGTATATAATCATCATTGGAATCTTTGAAATAGATGGGAAGCTCGGTACGTGAATTATCCCTCAGGTCATCTCTAAAATTAGACGTATACTGAACCACGCCCCTTAAAAATATAGCAGATGTAATTTGATATTCAATTTTCAGTCTGGGTGTACGACTTTCTGAAACCAGGGATTTATCTGAAGGTCTATAGTTTTGCTGCTGATTATATCGTAAAGAAAAACGAAATTTGTCAGTCGGGCTCCACTTAATTTTAGACTCTATAAGATATATATCTCCAGGGGCCCATTCGTCATAATTTGGATCTCTACCAAAACCATATTTAATACTTGCAGAAAAACTCTCTAGTTGTGGAGTACTTAATTCAAACATAGCACCTAAGTTAAATAGCTCAGGCGTTCCACTAAATAAAATGAATTGATCATTAGACTTAATATAATAATTAGTATAAAATTTTTCTGGATAACCAAAATATTCTATCCAAGTAAAATTAGTAAAACGCCACCCCCCTCGAAATTGCATATAAAAAGAAGGATACATTCTTCTATCATCTGGCCCATCGTTTGAAATAAATCCATTGTAATTCCAATTGCCTACTAATTTATATGACAGTGAAACTTGTTCAAGCAAGGCACCTTTTTTGCCATAAAAACGTCTTGTTGGCCCTGCAGTAACCGTTACATAGTTAGCGCGTTCTACAAACCCAACTGCTGGATTAAAATCTCCATGATAACCAGTTGTTGCAAATACCCAAGACCATTTACGGCCAGATGCATTTGCACCAATATTCCACATCGGCGCAAGAACACCACTTTCTAAGCTATCATTTGTTACGCTAAATCCTCCTTGTGCACGAAAAGAATATTTATCTTTATCTATAAATTTTCCATCTAAAGCAAAAACGCGATTCGACCAATCATTATGAATACGGTCAGTATAAACAAGTCCTATATGATTTTGATTAGAAATGTCTCTTTTCAAACGGAGTGCATTAACATAAGCAGCGTCAAGATGAGCAAGTGAAGAACCTGTATTATCAGCTGCGGAGATCATAGCTAAGGTAGTGGCCCCAACCTTACCTGCTATCTTGGCAGCAGCTACGGGATTGGCAATTCGGCGAGTGTAAATTAGTCGAGTTGGTGTGCTGAAAAGCTCAATCCCATCTAAAAAGAAAGGGCGTTTTTCAGGAAAATAAAGGGAACGACGGGGGTCATAGTTGATTTGAGCCACATCGGCTTCAATTTGTGAGAAATCTGGATTTAAGGTGGCGTTCATGAAAATATTTGAGGATAAGCCATATCTGAGATTCAAACCAAGCGGGTCATTTGTTTCAGCACCAAATTTTTCAGGTGATGAGCCTCGGTTTAAAGAACCTCTGATTTCAGGTATAATATCAAATACCTTCTCGCGGGTGAGCCCGGTCATGCCAACCAGTTTTGCACTTTGCGCAAGAAATGAGGCAACTCCAAGCTTGGTGTTAATCATAGTAGAGGTGTAACCTGAATGTTGAATGTAACGTAAAACATTAAAACCCCAATTTTGTGTATTTTCACTCTGATAACGTAAACTTTTGAATGGAATTTCTACCTCAACGGTAAATCCATCTTTGGTCAACCGCCCGCGTGAGTTAAACACATAATCAGGATTATCATCCAACCTGAATGGCTTTGAATTCCGGCCCATTGAGGTATTATCTGTAATGGTTCCATCCCCTTGCTGACCCAGGGGGTTAACTGCAAATGCAAATGCAGATCGTTTGTCATCGTATGTATCAAGAATAAGGATAAGATAATCGTCATTTTCTAGCTTGTCACGGTCAGCTAAAGTGGAACGGACTTCACCATGAATTTCATGGGCAATAATGCCCACATATAAAGCGGTTGGGCTATACCAAATTCGTATTTCTGTATCATCTTCGGCAGGTCTCCCATCCACAGGTAAATATGACCTAAACCCGGATCGAGACGATGCTGATGTCCATACAGGTTCATCAAGGTGACCATCAATGATAACCGTTTTATCATCATGCCGCGGCGGAGAAATATTTATATAATCATTGTTGTTTGTTTGCTGGCCATTTACAATTAGAAAACTGCCAACTATTAGCCAGAGGAATTTCATTGTTCCAATGCTTCGAATGTGAGATTCAGAATAGGATAGTCATTCCAGGTTTTGTAATCGTAATGCCACCACTCAGCCTCATATACGGTATATCCTTCCGCTTCCATACTCCGCCGTAGCAATTCCCTGTGCCATCGCTGCTGGGAGGTCCCTCCGACGTAATCCGGAAATGAACGATCAGTCATTTCATCGTAGCCACCCACCATTTCTACTACCGCCCCCGTTTCTAGATCATAAAGAGTTAAATCCACGGCACACCCTCGGTTATGTCGGGAACCGTTCTCTGGATTAGCGACAAATATTTTTTTATCATCCGGTGTGGCATCCCAAAACATTTTTGTAACATACCAGGGTCGGTAAGAATCGTGGACAAGCAATCCATAGCCAAAGGACTTTAGTTTTTTGTTCACCCGCACCAAAGCCTCTGCCGCCGGTCGCTGCATGTAAGCATGTGCAGAGCGGTAAAAGACAGCACTCATAAAATTATTTGTGGTGGCGTATCGGATGTCATATTTGATGGTAGAATCGAGTGTTCTCAGCTCCACAAGATCCGGATTGTTTTTTTTCTGTTCAGAAGGAGGGGAAGCAGAAAGAGCGATCTTCCGTAATACATCCACTGGCTCCAGCGGATCGATTCGGAATGTTTTTCCGTGATCCACCCCAACATCTCTTCTGAAAAAAATGGGCCCGTTCTCGATTTGAACTTGAGTGGCAATACCATCTCTATCTCGTTTAAACCGCATTTTTTCACCATGGTACATCCCACCTTTAACAGGAAATGCGAACACATCTTTCTCCATTTCTGTCAGAATGTCTTTTTCCATCCATTCGATGAGGGCAGTCAGCTTCCCATATGCTTCATAGATATAAAGGATGTTGTGATTCCATCCGTATTCACCGATTAAGCCCAGCCATGCGTTGGGTATTGGTATTGGTTTTAAATATTTTTCACGATTGTAAACAGTACCATCCATAGTAAGGGAACGACCGTCTTTATCGTAGTCTATAGGGGAGCCATAGCTAATTCGACTATCTGTCACCAGTCTACCATTAAGTTGCCTTATCCTGGTTTGGAACCTGTCGTTTTCCATATACAGGGCGCTGTGTTTGTTGATTAACTGCAGGCGCTTTCCGTTATCCGAAACAAAATGCCCAGCCAGTAGCGCCACCGTTTTTTCATTCACTGAATTCGTTTTTTCATAATCGGGCAGCGGTTTACCATTTTCAATGGCCAGGAGGCAGTCAAGTGCATAGATGGCCACTCGCCTTGTAATGGTATTTGTCACATCCACGGAAGAAGTGACAGCTACCCCCAGTTTCACTTCCGGCAATGCATAGAGCTGAGTAGAAAATCCATAAACGGCACCACCGTGACCCACGCGCTTGTAGCCGCCCTGTTCTGAAAGGGAAAAGCCGATGCCAAACCCCACGTTATGTCTCTGATCTTTCCCGTCATTGAACTGACTGGTGAGCATCAGCTGGAGTGTCTCTTTTTTGATCACCGGTCCATTGGGTCCCTTACCATCGTTGAATAGCACTTTCATGAATTGGCCCAAATCTACAACGGGTGCATACATGCTTCCAGCGGGAGACATACCAAGTTCAAAGGTGGGTGCATCGAATATTCTACCATCATAAGACCACATCGTTGCGTCCGCGAGACGATCAGTAATATCAGGCAATGGTTCAAAAGCGCTGTGAGTAAGTCCCATGGGCAGAAGGACATTTTTTCTCAAATACCTGGCGAAGGGTTCACCTTTCAATTTTTCCAGAACATAGCCCACGGTAGCAATAGCACCATTTGAATATTTGATTTTGCTTTCGGGTGCATAGATCACATCAGAATCGATAATACTTTTTACGGTTGCTTCAAGGGTGGGCTCATCATCATCAAAATAGTTTCCCACCAGAGGTTCCCTCAGGAGCCCGGACCGGTGAGACATGAGTTGACGAAGGGTAATTTTTCTTTTGAAACGGCTTCGGGGTCGGAACTCAGGAAGATAGTCCGTAATGGGGGCATCCAGATCCACCTCTCCTTTCTCTACTAATTGCATAATTCCTATATCTGTGAAAAGCTTTGAGACTGAACCAACCCTATATACTGTATTGGCATCTGCTTTTGTTGATTTATTAAAATCTTCAACCCCGAAGCCGCGGGCCCAAAGAATTTCCATATCCTCCACCAATACAATGGAAACAGCATTGAGTGCTTTATCCCCCA
This sequence comes from Fidelibacterota bacterium, assembly GCA_029938045.1. GTDB lineage: Bacteria > Fidelibacterota > Marinisomatia > Marinisomatales > TCS55 > TCS55. The sequence goes on from JAPYOT010000041.1 coordinate 15,532, forward strand.
TTTCGTAATGGATCGCATCCGAAACCTTTGAAGCAACTTCTCTATATTCCCTAGATGCTCGGATGTGGCCCGAACGATTTTCACAGGCCGAAAAAAAGCCCAGAAGCAGAATTATCTGAATTGTTTTATGGAATTGATTAGACCTCAATTTCATATTCATTTTAATTGATTATCAATCATTGTTAAAATTATACCAATAAGCGAAACAGTAAGCGCCAATGTTATTGAATATAATATATTTGAATCAAGTCTTGTTAAAGTTGATGACGACTCCAAATTAATAAATAATGCCATATACATTACTCCTGAAGAAAACGACCACCCCCCACGAATATGGGAATTTATGTTTATTGTAGAATCGTTTAGTGATTTAGATGAATTAGTAGAATATTACTAGCTTCAGTCTTTTACCTTTTGTGTAATCAATAAAATCTTTAATTGATTTCGATGATTGATAAGAAAGTCTCACTAATCCTAAGCCATGGCTGAGATACGTAAATGTAGGATTATCTTGTGATAAATATAATTGAGGTAATTGACTCCATCTTTGGGGGTTTTCATCGGTTGGAGGTCTTTCTATAAATGCTAAAACGCCACCATTATCCATAACGCTTTGAGTTATTTCAGGTACATTTATGACTTGACGACCATATGATGAATCATCAGCAACATAGTCCATGTCACCCAATGTTATAAAAACCACTTTTTTTTCTATGTCCTTATTTTGTGCAAATGCGAAATTGCTGGCTAAAACCATGCAGCACATTAAGATTATGGATATTCGTTTCATTTTCTTCTCCTTTATATGACCCAGAGGCGTTTCATACAACAAATTTACACAGAAATCACTAATCAGTGTGGGTGTCTCTTTTATATAAGGCTACGCAGTATAAGACACAGGTAACACGAGTAACTTAACAGAGGCGTTTCATTTATTTATAAA
>JAPYOT010000098.1 GCA_029938045.1 Fidelibacterota bacterium
TTGAATTGATTCACAAGGGTTGAACCTCATTCTTCAAAAAATGGCACAGTTAATGAATATTTAAAAAGGTTTCACTTTAACCTAAATAATGATTACACTTTAGGTACATTGTCCCCGAGGAAAAGGATGAGAACTCATAATATATTACATTTAAGCCCTTTGGCTATTTGTCACCTTTTTATGAAGAAGGTGGTGATATTTAGCCTTACCCTGCTCTTTTTTTCTTGCGGTGATACCGTGATTAATACAGAAAAATCTGTTTCCGATAGCAATAATGAATTCAAACTTGAGCTTAGGATTTCAGATGATATTGTACGTTATACTGATTCAATTAAACTTACTGCTACTGTAGAACGATTGGTGCATGAAGATTCTATTGTTGGTACTGATCCCACTAAATTGATTATGGACGCAGTTGGAGGGACTATAGATGGACACAGTTTTACCTATGCTACAAGCATTTCTGTCGAATTAGATAAAGAGCAAGGTTCTGTCTTTGAAGCCCTTGCATTTTTTCTACCAACTACATCAGGATCAGGAAAAAAAGAAAATGGGCATATCTCAGCATCCTTCAATGGAATTAATCTGTCCATGCCAATAACAATAGTGGAGCCTCGATGATTCGTCGATATTTTCCGCTGTTTTTAATAATTTTTTCAATTTTATCTGCACAGCAGCGGCCCCCGGCTACAGCAACGCGGCGGCCACCTTCCAACGTGGTCAAGCGTCCTGCCGGTGGTAAAATGACCTCTTTACGTGATCTGGACTTTGAAGTAATTAAATTGAGCTATATCGAGACTGACCGTGCGTTAGGGATTTTAAAGACGATGGGTTATTCTGTCGTTGAGTTTAAAGCCGGCAAGGGAGAAATTGCGGGAGAAAATAATTTCACACCGCAATTTTCCAATAAGAATATGGACATTAATGCGCCCGGGGCACTTCCGATAATTATCAAGTTCCCAGATACAGAAACCATTTCATTGGTTGAAAAAAGCAAATCTAAATCTGCTAGTAAAAAATCAGCCCTCGGAGTTGATCTCGGTGGCGTTACTTTAGATAATACCACCAGCGGTGATCCGTTGCAACGCCTATTGGTGGGTTACAAACCGGGGGATTTTAATTCAGTAGCCAGATTACTTGACATTATTCAAAATAAAATTGATACACCGGCGGATCAAATTGTAATTGAAGCATTGGTTCTTGAATTGAATTCCGATCAACTGGATGAACTGGGAATTGATTTTTCCAATGCAGGACAGGGATATTCTGCCGTATTTCCACCACCGGAAGGAGGATCCATATCACCTTTCACCGTGGTACTTGATCGCACATTGCTGGGATCCGCATCTAATTTTCGAGCCAATGTTGAAGCACTTATTAGTAATAAAGCTGCAGAAATTTTATCCAAACCATCAGTGCTCGTTTTGGATGGACGTCAAGCAAGAATACAGATAGGACAACAGATTCCAATTGCAAAGACTACTTTTATTGATAATCGTACTCCAACAAAATCGTTTGATTATCTGCCCGTGGGAATTGTATTGAATTTGCGCCCACGCATTAGTGCCGATGGTTCCCGGGTGACCATCCAGGTTGAAACCATTATTAGTGAAACGGAAAAACGGATTGGAGACGCAAGTAATTCAGACGTTGAGGCTGCACCCATTATTAATAATCGTAAAGTGCAGTCTTTTGTTCGTGTGGCCAATAATACACCATTTATCATTGGCGGATTAATTAATAAGAAAACCACTTTAAATGATGGCGGCGTTCCCATTCTTAAAGATTTGCCTTTGATTGGCCGGTTGTTTGCAATTTCGTCTGAACAAACGGTAAAAAAGGAAGTGATTGTGGTGATTACTCCCCATATTATTACAGATAATGAAGATAATTTTAGCCGGGTGATCCCTCAGGATTCTGAATTGTTTAATGCATTTGGAAACCGCTCATTCCCCAACTCCTACAGGCTGCAGCATTCGGATGTATTTGATTTAAGCTTTATTTTTGAAAGTCCCGTTTTTAAAGATATAAAGAATGAGGTAAACAAACGGGCTGAAAAAGACAAAACATTATTGGTGCGGGATCCATACAAAAGTTTAATTGAAGGAAAAATACCGGGAGAAAATATCCTGGTTAGACGCATGCTGATTGATGTGATTGAAAGGCTGGAATATCATAAAAATATTGATCCGGCCAAGGTTATTTATTTTTTGGATTCAGAGTCTAATCCCGCCGGTTTTAAGGTATCACGATTGGCCAAAGATATAATGGGTATGCCTGCGGGAAAAACACTTCAATTGAGCTATTCTGTTAAAGGAAAAGCCACGGTTCAGAAACCATTTGTACGCCCAACGGCTGAAACAAAGTATATCACATTAAGTAATTCTTCGTATAAGAATGTGTTAAAAGGATCAAATAAACGGGGATCCGATCCATCAGATGATGTGTTTACCATTTTGATTTCAGATGATAAAAACGAGCGCCGTTTATACGATGTACTGGTTATGAAAAAGGTGCTTGAGATGAATCCGGATTTAAAGTTAACATTGCAATATTTTAAGCCGGGGATTGAGATTCTGTTTCCGTCGCCAGATGTACTTTTGAATAACAATCATGTGGTGGATCGGGATGCAGCAAAGTATTTTTATGAAGCGAATGATTATTATGGATCATTCGAAGAGGAATTCAACAGATCCACGAGTGAATTGGGTCGGTTAATTCAGGGCCGAAGATAGTGTGAGCAATATCACATGATTTTAGTTCATAA
>JAPYOT010000002.1:0-59023 GCA_029938045.1 Fidelibacterota bacterium
CCACCAATCGATTATCATCACCTTCAACAACCTTCACTTCTTCTCTCCCGCAGGGTTTGATTTCTACCGCTAAAGATGTATCATGATTAGAATGAATCACGCGATTCAGAACTTCCTTTGGATAAAGCACGTCCGCATTCATGAGGACAAAAGGATCACCATTAACCGACTCATTACACAGGCGAAGTGAATAAGCCGTATTTGTTTCAAAATAATGGTGGTTGATTACAAATTCAAAATTTATATCCGGGAATTGGGATTGAACATGAGACATGATGGCTTCACGGTAATAGCCTACCACCATAATTATATCAGTAATGCCAGAGGATTGTAAAGCCTCCAATTGATGGTTCAAAATGGGTTTAGCCCCAACCTCAATCAGGCATTTTGGGATTTTATACGTAAGAGGATAAAGCCGGCGGGATACACCAGCTGCAAGGATTATAGCTTTCATAATAGTTAAATTAACTCCGAATACTAATTGTGATAGAAATATATTATAGAAATAATTAATTTCTTTCTAAGCTGGTTGAAGATAAAAATTTTGAAATTCTCTCTACGGATTTACCATCATTAAAATAAAAACAATGATGAAGCATTTTTTCGAAATTATTAGAATCATGATGAGCAAAAACACTTTCCACCACTTTAATTATATTGTCCTTTTCCCCCATATGATACGCTATTGTAGAAATATCCATTTCCGGTGGCATATTATGTAAATCTACATGCTGGGTATTTGCTATTATAATTGGATTACGTGTAATCAAATATTCATATAGGATTGAAGATGTATCACTAATCAGTAAATTCGAAAGTGCAAAATCAAACATTGTATCATTGGATAGTATATTCGCAGGATTCGAAAAATATATATGTTTTAGGCCTTTTGATTTTGCCCAATATTTAAATTTCGGAATATACTTCCGATCAAAATAGTGTGGTCGGATGATTAGATTATATTCTTTCGTTAACTCCTGACAAAATTTATATCCATATTGATGAAGCGTACCGGCTCCCCATTTCCAGGTTGGAGCATATAATATAGTTTTTCGATCTCGATCCTGTACACCGAGATAATCGGCGTATGCAGTTACATCAATATTATTATTTACGATTTCATCAAAACGGGCATTGCCAATTTTTACTATATTATTTTCTGGAATTTTGACATTTGAATCTTTGAGTTTTTCCATGTGTTTTTGTCCGGAAATAAAGTGATAATCATAAGATTCCAATGCATTGGCCTTCCCCCCATAGCGCTTATCACCTGTGCCATGTCCCATAAAAATGGCCTTGGTTATATCTTTCTTACGTTGAACAATTGTATTGCTGTTCGAAATAATAAATCCCGGCAAGTCAAAGGGGATTTTATTCACATTTTTAACCAATATTTTTGGTTGTTCCGAAAAAACAGCATTCTTGGATAGTTGACGTTGACTCTTACGAAAATACCATTTTGTTCGAATTTTTCGATTGGGCTTCCGGACTAAAAAAGTCCCCCCGAGATGACTATAAATTAATTTTACATATGAGTATTCATATATTTGATTAGCATAATAATAGATTGGTTTTGATAAGTTCAATTGCTCCGGCATATTAAACTAATGCTTCAAAAGCTTCTGGCGTATCTACATCCATCCAAAAAGAATTGCCGATATCCACACCCCCCATTTGATTTTTAGCAATTAATAAATTACAGCCATCTGCTAAACTGCAATTGCCTGATTCATTAGCGGCTTCCAAGGCATTGAAGAAATTAAATTTGCATTTAAATACACCACAGTCTATTGCATCAAACTCAGGCAGGGTTTTTGACATACCTGCAATTTTTGTATTTCTAATATTATCAACTGAAACTTTCATACCATCGTCAATATCGTATATATTATTGATTCGAAAATCCAAACCGACTAAAGCGTCGTAATTATCTAAACTACTCTGGAAAATATTCTTCAATAATTCAGCATCATAAATGTGATCACTCATTGAAATCAGAAAAGGTTCCCCCTCGGGGATTAGGGGCTTTGCAGCTAATACGCTCAATCCATTTGCCTGATCCCAATCCGGGTTATAGACGGTTTCAATATTAATTTCAAATTTGTGGTTGTCGATATAAGACATTAAATCGGTACTTCTATAACCCGTAACAACTACAGCTTCCTGAATTCCTACAGTGACTGCGTTTTCTAAAACCCTTTCTAATAAGGATTTCCCTTTCAACTTTAGCAAGGTTTTAGGGATTCCATCCGTCACGGACCGGATACGACTTCCTTGACCCGCGGCAATAATAATCAGTTTCATCTATTATTCTTCGTAATAATCCAACCCGAGATGGGTTATTAATTCCTCACCCATGATATGCCGAAGCGTATTTTTTAGTTTCGCGAGTTGGACAAATAAATCATGCTCAGGATATAACTCAGGTAAGGTCATGGGACTTTTAAAAAAGAAGGAAAGCCATTCTTGGATACCACTCATATCCGCCCTTTTAGCTAAGTCTAAAAACAAGACTAAATCCAAGCAAATTGGTGCGGCTAAAATGCTGTCACGGCAAAGGAAATCCACTTTAATCTGCATTGGATAACCCAACCATCCGAAAATATCTATATTGTCCCAACCTTCTTTATTATCGCCACGGGGAGGATAATAATTGATTCTAACTTTATGATATAAGTCTTTATATAGGTCTGGATACAAATCCGGTTGAAGGATATAATCTAATGCACCCAGTTTACTTTCTTCCTTTGTTTTAAACGCATCTGGATCATCTAACACTTCCCCATCCCGATTACCCAGGATATTTGTTGAGAACCAACCATTTATCCCAATTTGTCTTGCTTTCAGTCCCGGTGCAAGGATGGTTTTTATCAATGTTTGGCCGGTTTTGAAATCTTTTCCGGCCAAAGGTGAGTTTGTCGCCTTAGCCAGTTCTGTTAATGCAGGGATATCCACAGTCAAGTTCGGAGCGCCATTTGCAAATGGAATGCCATTTTTAATGGCGGCATATGCGTAAATCATACTGGGCGAAATACCGGGATCATTATTATGAAGTCCTTCCTCAAATTTTTCAAGTGAAGAATGAACATCCCCAGATTTGAAAAATATTTCAGTACTTCCACACCAAATCATAACATTGGCTCTGGTTTCATGTTTTTTGGTGAAATTCTTAATGTCTTCTTCCAGTTGGTTAGCCAAATCCATCTTATTCGAACCAGTTTTAATGAAAGTTCCTTCTAGTCTCCGTACATAGTTTTCATCGAATACACCGGGCCATACTTCTATTTGTTCTAAAGAATCTTTCATTGAATCAACGAGAGCTTGATCTAAAACACTTGATCTAACACATATTTCGTATAAGTTCTCTTCATTAATATCCCACCCACCAAATACCAAATCATCTAAATCCGCAAGAGGTACAAAATCCTTAACCAGTGGGACCCGGTTTTCTGGTCTTTTCCCTAAGCGAATCGTTCCCATCTGAGACATACTGCCAATTGGTTTTGATTTTCCACTTTTAATTGCCTCAACACCTGCAATAAATGTGCTCGCAACCGCCCCCATACCTGGGATAAGAATACCCAGTTTTCCTTTAGGTTTTACATAATCCATTACGATTCCTTTTTAATAATTTTAATTTAATTAACTAGCGGAAAATTACAAAATTTCTGCCCCAACTCTATTCAATGATTTATTATTAATCTCTGTCAAAATCCATTTTGAAATTATACCCAGAGCTCTGATAATACTTTCCATGGTAAATCAGGACGGATTTCATTCAGACACAAAAGTGGTTCACTGCGGTTATGACATTTGTTTTTTAAACATGGACTACAGTGAACATTCTCATTTATAATTCGTGTTTTCAGCCCAATTGGTCCTGTTGAATCAGAATCTCCCGCGCCAAAAAGGGATACGGTGGGAATACCCAAATTAGCTGAAATATGACCCAAACCACTATCGGTAGCAAGGGCGCCATTACACATTGAAATCAGGGCCATACTTTCTCTGAGATTATAATGTCCCGCCACCGTGATCATATTCTTTTTTTGAGAGGCGTTTACTAATATTTCTGCTTTCTCCTTATCTCCCTTCCCCCCAAAGATCACAATGGATTCAGTTATTTTTTCAATAATTCCTAATATTTTTAACTGAGGAACCGACCGAGAAGAGGCTACACTAAAGGGAAATAAAGCAATTGGATTTGATAATCCCATTTGATCTAATTCCATTCTAGCCCAAGATATTTCTTCCTCTAACAATTGTATACCACATGGTTTGAGGTTTGACTCAATATGGTCACCATTCAATAAATTTAAATATTGCTCCGTTCGGTGCATTTTTATTTTTGGCCTGGAAATAATTTGAGTCAAATATCCAGATCGCCCTTGAGCTGGATATCCGATTCGATATTTCGATTCTGACTTTTTACCCAAATAAGCCGACCGAAATGAATCTGACAATAAATAGAAATAATCTAAATCTAGGGACTTTAAACTTTGGCCGGAATTGTGGGTAGAACGATATCCATTCAAATCCTTTCTTTGGAAAGAAACAATGCCATCAACAGATGCATGATTCTCAAAAATGGGTGCCACCCATGACTTGCAAATAACCAGAATGGTCGCTTCCGGATTTTGCTTTCTACAAGCAGTTAAAAATGGAAGCGCCATCACCGCATCACCCACCCAATTAGGGCAAAATACTCCAATCCTCAATTTGATTTTCCTGCCAACTTTATTTCGATTGCATCTACAAGACGAACAGATGCTTGTCCATCCACTTTATAAAGATATTCTTTTTGGGCTGTTAACCGTTCCGATTCCAAATCGGATGGATATTCCAAACCATGGTAAACAAGGGCAGGTAAATCGTCAGGGTTCTGGAAACGAAAGCCAAAATCAATATTTTCCATCCGTTCTATATCCATTTTTTTCATAAATCGTTTTTTCAAAATCTGGTGCTTCAACCGAACGGTAATGCATTCTGCCATAATGATTGGACGATTCAAGTAAAGATATTCAAACATGGTTGAAGATATATCAGATAAGAGTAGATCAGACACACTATAATAGGGAATTATATTATATTCTTCCGGCGGAGCTAAATATATATTTGGAATTTCGTTGGATAGCTTTTGCATTTTTCTACTTTGATATATATATCTATCCTGATACCAGCTAAAGTTATGAAGCTTGATTATTATATTGATTTCAAAACTGACTTTCCCTAAAACCGATTCTAATTTGTCCAATGAAGAAGGATAAAAGCTTGGGGCATATAATACTGTTTTATTATTGGCATTCAACCCGAATTTTTCTAAACTGACTTCTTTTGAATCGGTCATTGTCACAAGTGGATCGCATTTGGTAAATCCTGTAAGTACCAAATTTTTGTGGCCATGGGATTTTAGTTCCAGTAAACGCGATTCCGATTCCACTGCACGCAAATCTATGCGCTCATCAATATCATTATAGTAAGATTGTTTTAGCCCAATCCCATGATACACCATGACAGCCATCGTATGATCATGCACAATGGGTTTAAGTTGACCAACATTTCCCACCACCACCACATCAAATGCCTTTTCTCTTAATAAGCGAATGCGTGATTCTTCAGCTACATCAGATATAGTTTCGATATCGAGATTTTGGCAAACAGAATGAAATATAACTTTTTCTTTTTCATCCATCATCGATGGAATGGAGGCGGAAATTTCATATTGACCTCGCTGACGCATTTCTTTTATAATTGGAATGAAATTGGGTAAATAATAAAGATGGTGATTCTCGAATAGGACTTTAGTCATTCGTTAATTCTTTCACTGCTGAGATTACTTCAGATGGTTCTATTTGTTGAATCGACAATGTGTTTGACTGCAGAATTCTGTGCTTTACCCACGATGGGCGATACCTTTCTACATTTCGATTATCCCCGGAGTATAATCCCACAATTGCTGTTCCAACAGCATCAGCTACATGAACCATCGCGGTATCAGGTGTGATTAAAAGTGATGACTTTTGAATAATCGGTCCCGCATCCAGGATAGAATCAATTTTGCATAAGTTTATGGAGGAATCAAATCGTTCTTTTATTTTCTGTGACTGAGCCACCTCTTTGCCAGTACTAAATAAACTGATGAACATTTTTTTATTGTCTTTTATTATTAAATCAATCAAGGAAATCCAATTGTTTAATGACCATTTTCGAGAATCACTTCCAGCAGAAAGATTTATGGAAATTAAATTTTTCTCTTTTGGGTTGGATAATGCCACATTCGGGAAGAAGGGTTCCATATTAAATCCAAAACTGTAGGCCTGAAGAATGGCCCCATTGAATTCTAAAATATGCTGGGAAAATTTTAAAGATAACCCATAATTATAATGTTGTTCTTGCCGTCTATCGGCAATACAAACTTTCACACCTGCATTAACGGATCTTGCGATTTTAAATCCCGTAATTGAAGGGTGGTCCTTTGGATTATAAAATAAGTCGTATTGCGTCTCCTGAAGGGTTTGCCAAAAACGGCGTCCGGAACGATAAATCATTGTTTTTTCTACATCTTTATGAGCCTGAAAAATGGGTTCATTTTTCGAAGAGCAGAGTATATGAATGATGGATTTCGGAAACATTTTTTTTAATCCAGCAATAATCGGGAATATTAAAATAGCATCCCCGATTTTTTCCTGAGCCTGAATTAAAATCATATGGGGATTCGATGGTAAGGGGTGGTAAGGGAGTCGTTTTGAAAAAATATTGTATATCCCCACTTGAAATTTTCGGGGATAATGTCTTGGATTTTCCTTAAAAGAGCGAGCCTGACTAACGGTGTGACTGGCCATATTGCTCATAAAAATAAGATTCTAACCGGTCAATCATCGTATCCAAGGTAAAGTTGTCTGCTACATGTTTTTTGGCTGCCACTCCCCAATTTGCAATTTCTTCACTCCCATGTTGATTCATCGCAAATGTCATAGCTTTACAAATTGCGCTTACTTTCATTGGATCAAAAATAAACCCCGTTTTACGATGGTCCATCAATTCGGGGACACCATTAACATTGGCAGCTAGAACAGGTTTCCCAAGAGCCATGCTTTCCATTACAACATTGGGCATGCCCTCTTGTCGTGAGGGCATAATGATATAATCGGCTGCCTTAAGTATAGCAGAAAGATTATTTTGAAAACCAATTAATTTCACATGACCATTTAAATCACTTTCTGTAATCTGTTTTTCAAGTGATTTACGATTTTTTCCCATCCCCGCAATTAATAGGGTAAATGGTTTAAGAGTTCCATTCATTCGGCGGGTGGCTTCAATGAGTAAATCAAATCCCTTTTGACCGGTTAATCTGCCCGCAGCAACAAAAACCAAATGGTCCTTTGGAATATTCCAAATAGTCTGAACATCCGCGGGATCAATGGCGCCATTCATTTTTAATCCATTATAAATGACCGTTGTTTTGTCCTTATCCATCCACGAAAAGTTATTATAGGCACGACGTATTGATTCGGAATTGGTAATAATGCCATCCACAAGCCCAATGGTTTTTTTATGTTTCCATTTATCAGAAAATAGCTGGATGCCATTTCGGGCTACGATAACGGGTACATTCGCCATTCGTGCAGCAATCCCTGCCACGCGAATATCCTTATTTAAATTTAGCATGATTACATCCACTTTTTTACTTTTCAGGATGCGTTTTGTATACCAGATTTTTAATGGGCTGTAATCTGCATAAATATTAAGGGGAATAATATCGAGCCCCGCTTCCACAGCATTATTCAAAAAAACGGAATTTGCTTTTCCCGAAACAGTCACTCCATGCCCACGGTTTTTAAGACCACAAGCTGCTGTAATCATCCATTTCTCTCCCCCGCCCCATTTATGGGCCGAGATTGAGTTACTAAAAAATATATTTAATTTTTTTTCCATAGAAGTTCTTTATTCAAATTGAATGTCATATAATCGCCTGTAAAGTCCACCTTTATTATAAAGATCTGTATGTGAACCTACCTCTATAATTTCCCCTTTTTCCAGCACAATGATTTTATCTGCATTTTGAACGGTAGATAAACGATGGGCAATGACCAATGCGGTTCGGTCTTTCATTAATACTTCAATGGCTCTTTGAACCATTTTTTCTGACTCTGTATCCAAAGCAGATGTGGCTTCATCTAAAATAAGAATCGGCGGATTTTTTAAAAGTGCCCGGGCAATGGCAAGTCGTTGTTTTTGGCCACCAGATAAATTCACACCGCGCTCACCAATTAAGGTGTTGAACCCATTTGGGGTATCTTCAATAAATACCGTTGCATTGGCCGCATCTGCCGCTTGGCGGATCGCATCCTCGCTCACATTTTGTTGTGCATAAGCAATATTATTTCGGATGGTATCATTAAACAAAATGACTTCTTGGGTTACAATACCCATATTCCCACGGATGGATGCCAAGGTGGTTTCCCTTATGTCATGGCCATCGATCCGAATGGTGCCTCTAGATACATCGTAAAAGCGTGGGATTAGATCCGCAATGGTAGATTTACCAGAACCACTGGGGCCCACCATGGCAACAACCTCACCCTTATTGATGGTAAAACTCACTTCATCCAATACACGTTCGTCGTCGTCGTTGTATTCAAAATGGACACGATCAAATTCAATGGATTTCCGGAATTCACCCAAGTCCACCGCATCCGCTTTTTCCACGATTTCAGGAGGTGTATCTAATAAACCAAAAATGCGTTCGGCAGAAGCAGCCCCCATCTGAATTTTAATATTAACATTACTCATTTGTTTGATGGGCCCCAAAATGGAAAACAATATAACAATAAAGCGGATGAAATCTTCCGCACTCAAACCCTCCTTGGATAAAACTTCCATCCCACCGTACCATAACAGTACGACACCAATGATGACACCAAAACTTTCTGTCACCGGTCCAGAGATCAAGTCTAAGCGAGCTCTTTGTAATAACAGATTAAAATAATTTTGACTCTCGCCAGTGAATTTTTTTACCTCCTCTTTTTCATTCACAAATGCTTTTACAATTCGAATCGAAGACAATGTCTCAGTTAAAATCTGCATGATTTCAGCAATTTTGCTTTGAGTACGTCGTGATTTCCGACGAATACTCCTGCCAATGGTTACAATAGCAATCCCGGCCAAAGGTAGGATAACAATGGCGATAATGGCCAATTTCCAACTGATAATGAATAAAAGGGTTACAAATGTGAGAATATTAATGGGTTCTACAAATAATCTTTGGAATACGACACCAACTGCACTTTGGAATTGGCCTACATCATTCATGACAATAGAGGTAATATAACCAGTTTCCTTTTTGTTAAAATACCCTAGGGATAGTGTTTGAATATGTTGATACAGGCGATCCCGGATATTTTTCACCAGTTTCAATTCTACAATTCTGAGCAGAATATTTTTTATATATAGAAAAATGTTTTTTGTAAAGAATACACCCAATAAAGTGATGCATAAGACTTTTAGCGATTCAGCCGGTGTTTCCCGAAGGATGAGAATATTCGTCCAGTACTTTAATTTCTCATTCATGGTCAATGCCGGCTTTGCAGCCCATTCCATTTGGGATTGAAGAATCTTGTCAAAATCGGACAATACATTATTGATGAGGGAGGCCACCAACCACATAGCAGTACTGTTCAACAATACAAAAACGATTGCTGAAACTGATGATATGATGATATAGGGCCAATAATGGAACATTAGCTGTCCCATACGCCTATAGATTGAACCTGACATTGCGTTTATTTCTTAGTCTTTTGAATGATTGAAAGCAAAGAGAATATAAGTGGAAATTTATGACTTAAAAACGACTGCTTTTACCTATTCATTTATTAATAGATTCTCTAATAAAGGTCATTTCTTGATGTGGGATTCCCGCCTCTTTAAAAATTGATCCAACTGGGTGAAACCCTCGGCGACTATAAAAATGAATAACATTCTCCTGCGCATTCAAATAAATTTTGTCCTCATCACTAATTTGATCAATTACAAACTGAGTTAATTTACCGCCAATTCCATGTTTTCGGTGCTCTTGTAAAACAGCAAGACGTTCTAATTTTATACCTTTAAACGTTTTCCGCCAACGAAATGTACCCACTGGACGTTTATCTATCGTAGCCAATACATAGGTGGCTTTCTCTTCATTTTCATCAATTTCAATGGGTTCAGGTATTTTTTGTTCCTGAATAAAAACAGTCCTTCGAATATCGAGCACCGCTTCCTTTTCTGCAGATGTTTCAACTATCTTTATTTTCATGCTATAAATTTCGGTTCCTTTTCTTACATAATTCAATCATTTCATCCTTCTTGCTCAAACTGTTTGAATTACCCTAATTTCTTTTATGCATAGCAAAAATAAACAAATACTTGTGGTGGGCGATCGCGTATTGATTCGCCCTGATAGAGGTGAAAAGAAATCTAAAGCGGGTTTATACCTTCCGCCCAGCGTAGTTGAAAAACAAGAAGTCTTCAGTGGTGTGGTGGTAGAAGTGGGTCCGGGGATACCTCTGGGTAATCCGGAAGATAATCTGGATGAGCCTTGGTCAATGAGCGATGGTGGATCTATTAAATATATACCCACCCAGGCTGACATAGGCGATATTGCTTTATTCCTAAATAAAGCATCGATCGAAATAAAAATCGAAAACGAAGATTACCTTATTGTCCCCCAGTCTGCCATTCTCATCCTGATTCGGGATGATATTCACAGTTTAGCTAAATAATTTTCTCGGCCAATGCAAACGGCTGGCATTTATATCCACACCCCATTTTGCAGGGTTAAATGCATGTATTGTGATTTTTATTCCGTCGCGGATAGAGATTCAGACATGCCGGCCTTTTTTGGTGCGCTTCTGAAAGAAATCGAATTATGTGAAATCCATGCAAATGACTGTACCATTGATACCATTTTTATTGGTGGCGGTACGCCAAGTTTAACGGATCCAAAACAATTAGAAAAACTGATCCGGAAGCTGGAAAGCAAATTTAATTTATCCAATGTCACAGAATTCACAATGGAAGCTAATCCGGGAGAGGCACCGGCAGAACGATTAAAAGCGTTTTATGATTTAGGGGTAAACCGATTATCCATGGGTGTGCAATCTTTAGAACCGGACTTACTTAAATTTTTAACTCGGATTCACGGACCTGAAGCCGTATTTAAAACATTTGATGTGGCACGTCAGGCTGGGTTTGATAATATCAATTGCGACCTCATTTTTAATATTCCCGGACAAACCATGGAAATTTGGAAACGGGATCTGGAAACAATTATCGAATTAATTCCTGAGCATATCTCATGTTATTCACTCACGGTTGAAGAAGGAACACAATTGTATCAATATGTGAATCGGGGTAAGGTTACCATGCCCAGCGATGACCAAAGTGCTGATCTTTACCTTTGGACACAATCGATCATGGCTGAAAATGGGTATGAGCAATATGAGATATCCAATTGGTCAAAACCAGAAAATGAATGCATGCACAACCTCCATTATTGGGAAATTGACCCTTATTTAGCTTTTGGTCCATCGGCCCATGGGTTTGATGGACAAAACAGATTTGCAAATATCCGGAATTTAGATGGGTATATTAAAAAGTTGGGCAACGGTGAATTGCCACGTCAGAATCATTATGAATTGTCGGATAAGGATAGAACCAATGAAATAATAGGTTTTGGCTTACGAATCAAAAATGGAATAAACCTATCAAGAATCCCACTATTATATCAGGAAGCAGTCAATCATTCCATCTCACAAAATCAATCAAAATGGGGAGGAGTTTTTATAAGAGAAAACGACTGTTTAAAACTCACACCTGCAGGGTTTGCATTTGCAGATTCGATTGCGGTTGATTTGATGATCGATTAAAGCCGTGAGATTAATAGGTGAAATGTTTAATCTGTTCACCTTCTTTACCAATACTCTCCATGGCTTCCATCCCAATTTCCAAATGGAGATCCACCCATTTTTTAGTCACTGCCTTATCTGATTCTTCTGTTTTTACCCCTTCGGGAGTCATAGGCACATCCGAGACTAAAAGTAGGGCGCCTCGTTCGATTCCATTTGCAAAGCCTACGAGAAATAATGTTGCCGTTTCCATATCAATACCCAGGACTCGTATCTTTTTTAAGTATTTTTTAAATTCATCATCATGTTCCCAAACCCGTCGATTGGTGGTATATACAACACCCGTTCGATATTCTAAATTTTGATGTACCAATAATTCTGAAATATGTTTGTGAATTTTAAAAGAAGGCATTGCTGGTACTTCTTTGGGGAAATAGTCATCTCCGGTTCCCTCACCCCGAATGGCAGCACTGGGAAGTATAAAATGACCAATTTCTGTTGAATGTTTCAAACCACCACACTTTCCTAAAAATAAAACACCTTTCGGTTTCACACTGGAAAGTAAATCCATGACTGTGGCCGCATTGGCACTGCCAATACCAAAATTGATAATACTCACCCCACTATCATTGGTAGCGGATGTCATGGGACCACCTTTCCCATTCACTACTACACCATACTTTTCTGCAAATTTCTCCACATAATTTTGAAAATTAGTCAGGAGAATCCAATCTCCATATTCATCTGCTGATGTGCCCGTATATCGTTTAATCCAGTCTTTAACAATTTCTGATTTTTGCATTAGATGCCTTTTCCGTTTAGTGTGAGTGAAACAGGACAATGGTCTGAACCCATAATATCGTCATGAATATCCGCATCTTCAAGTTGTTCTACAAAGCCTTCATTCACGAAAAAATAGTCAATGCGCCAGCCTACATTTCGATCCCGGACACCAAAACGATAAGACCACCAAGAATATCGATCCGGTTCTGGGTGAAAATGACGAAATGTATCAACCCAGCCATGGGCTTCGTAGGTATCCAATCGTTCTCGTTCTATGGGCATAAATCCGGATGTTTTTAAGTTATTCTTTGGTCGAGCTAAATCAATGGGATGATGGGCCGTATTCCAATCTCCGGTTACAATAACATTGGTTCCGTTATCCACTTTTTCATTTATGATTGGTAATAATTCATCATAAAAATCCAACTTATACTGTAATCGATTTTCGTCTTTTTGCCCATTTGGGAAGTAAATATTATAAAGTAAAAAGTCATCGTGCTCTGTAATTAACACCCGCCCTTCCGAATCAAACCGGTCTATGCCCAATCCTTCCTGAACATCGTGGGGCTCATCCCTACAGAATGTTGCCACACCACTATAACCAGCTTTCTCCGCTGAATGCCAATAGGTATGATAGCCATGGTCTTCAATGAGGGATGTCCCCAGTTGATCCACTCGCGCTTTTGTTTCCTGAAGGCAAACAATTTCAGGCTGGGTTTCATCTAGCCAACCTAAAAACCCTTTTTTCTCTGCGGCACGGATGCCGTTTATATTCCATGAATATAATTTCATTTATTCCTCAATTATTAGGTCGGAAGTTGAGAATAATTGCTGAATTACGATAATGATTATTACAAAATTTTGTTAATTACCGTTGTAATTTCTGCCCCTAAATTTGAAGGCGATTGATGGAACCAGATGCAGTAAAAATATTAATTGAATCAGGCATACCTGAATCTCAAGTAGAAGTCGTAGATACGACCGGAACGAAAGATCACTTCAGTGCCATTGTGATAAGCGATAGTTTTGAAGGGCTCTCGCTGGTTGAGCAGCACCAAACTGTTTACAAAGCAGTGGGAGATCATTTAACGAAAGAAATTCACGCGCTTCAACTCAACACGTATTCGTCCACGCAATGGGCACAACATAATTCATAGGAATCAACAATGGAATTAATCGAAAAAATAAAATCAGACATTTCTGACAATTCAATTATCCTCTTCATGAAGGGAACAAAGGATATGCCCATGTGCGGTTTCTCAAATCAGGTGGTGCAGATACTCAATCATTACGGCGTAGATTTTAAGGATGTAAACATTCTTGAAGACCCCATCATTCGCGTTAAACTATCTGAACATTCCGGGTGGCCAACCATACCCCAATTATTCGTTAAAGGAAAACTCATCGGCGGCGCCGATATCGCCATGGAACTCCACGAGCGGGGGGAATTGCTGGATATTTTAGATACATCTGAAAATGAATAGAATTTGATTTGGTGATAAACCACCTTATCCTATAATTTCGCCACCGTTCTTAGACCATTTCTCAATATTTTGGCCCGTTCGTCTAGTGGTTAGGACTCCAGGTTTTCATCCTGGCAACAGGAGTTCGATTCTCCTACGGGCTACATTAAAAACCCTCGTTATTTACGAGGGTTTTTGTTTTAATGAGTAACGGACACTTTTTTCCGCCAATCTTTATACCAACTACCAAATGTCCACCAACCAAAAAATGTGTCTTTTTTTATTGCACGAAAAATGACTCTCTGGTATTCTAAAGAATCTTCAGGCGACAGCCGGTAAGTCCGCCTCGGATTCCCATGCAATCCTTTGATCACCAGCCATTGACCTTTTACATATATTAGGGTATGTTTTGATGCATCTCCTCCAGTGGGATTAATTAAATACACATGAATGAGGTCTTCTACGCCAGCCAGTTTCCTTCGCCAGTTTATTGATAAAACCGGGGTTTGAAGGGTCACCCTTGTCATGGGCGTAAATAATACATCCACAATTCTCCAAGATTCACCTGGATTAATTTGACCATCCTTTGCATGAACCACCATATTTTTAATATTCTGGAGCTGTACGGGAACAATAAAATCCACTTTTCCTTCCTGAATTCCTTCTTCAAAGGAAAATTGTGTACCTAAATGGTGTATGGTAAACTGTTCATCCGTTTCTTCCACATGGATACCCAGGTGTTCAAAAACACCATCAAAATAGGTTAATAATTCAGGCGTTTGTAAAATATTCTGCCAGGTGTGTAGAGACGACGTAACTTGGGAATTCAGGGAAGTGATAGCGATAATACTGAGTATTATTTTTTTCATGGTAACCTCCTTATGGTGTAACCATTGGTATTCTCCAATGGAACCGAAAAGAAATATAACTTTAAACAGTTAATGTTCGCTAATTTTTTCCATGAATTTTCCCCTCCATCCAGCGCTGGTGCACTTTCCCATTGCATTTTTGTATGGGGCACTTATTCTCCATGCGATTCAACTATGGCGACCGCATTGGATGTGCCGAATTATCGGCTTGTGGTTATTAGGCATGTCTGCCGTCATTTCTATTGTCGCATCTATTGCTGGGGAACGGGAAATGATTCGTGCTGGTCAAATAGGTTATTCGACTGAAATTATTGAAATCATGAACCGCCATGAGTTTATGGGAAATATTGTAGTTTGGGGATCCATCACACTTTTCATTATATGGATAACCCTATTTTTTAGAAATATGGAAGATCGCCGTGTGGATATATTGGCATTTTCATTTCTGGCCTTACTAGTTTGTGCTGTTTCTTTTACCGCTTATTTAGGTGGACAATTGGTATGGGTTCACGGGGTAGGTACTCCATAAAATAGTCTATTTTATCAAACCAACCATTGGATCAACTACATGACCAACGGGCTGGTTACTGATAAAATCATAGCCGAGTAGATAGCCTAATGTTGTGGCCAATTGACTGGTAGCGATCGTATCAGTATTGGTCATTTCACCAATTGCAGGCGTATCCGGACCAATAATGGCTGTCCATAGAAATTCAGCCCCCGGCACACCATCGCCATGTGAACCCCAGGCACCATGTTCATAACTTCCACGACCATGGTCAGTTGTTATCATCATAGTTGTTTTACCCCGATACATTTCATTGGATTGTGTCCAATCCCAAATCGCTTTTATATAACCATCGGACCGGTTGGCTGTATTTAAATATTTGTCATATTCTCTTTGATGTGCAAACTCATCCGTTTCATCAAAAGAAATATATAAGAATCGAGGTTTATTCAGTTTTAAATATTCAAAAGCATATTCAAACGTAAACGCGTCCCAACGTACAGCACTGCCATACCATGGAGAGGGAACATCTTCAATAAATGTGTTGAGCCACTGCTGTTTTGGAGTAAGCTTTTTATCATAAAATGGGTACCCGCCAGAATTAATAGTAAAATCATTTCTTTCCGTATTAATAATCCAGTCAAACACATCCCAAGAAGCAAATGCGGCCACACGATCCTCAAAGCCTTCCTGCTGATCCAAAAATTCAAGCAAATTGATATTTGGATTCCATTCTTTTTCATTACTATTCACACTATCGTCATTAAAGCCAACTAACAATTCATTATATCCTGGGTAGGAAAACCAATATGGGTTGGTCAATCGCATGACGCTCCCCTGTTCTTTATTCCCATAGATTTGACCCTGTTCTCCAATCGTGTTCCAAAAAAAGGGGAAAACTAATTTTCGTCTTTCACGATAGTCCTCAGACCAAAATTTAGCAGAAGTTGCTTCAACATCTTTTACGAACAAGGTATCAAGTACAATTTTTTCATCGGCGCCATAAAACAAATCTTCCCAACGAACGCCATCCAGAGTAATTAATATCACATTTTCCGTTTTCAATCCTTTTGGATTTGAGTTGGATTCTTTTTCGCATCCTGCAAAAATTATTAATACCAAAAATAGTTTTTTCATTTTTCTTCCGGTTTAAGGTATACTAAGAAATAACTGGCGTAAGTTGAGGAGAATAATCCATAACCGCCCTCAATGTTTGAATTGGGTAGTGAATAAATATTTTGATTTAATGGGTCACCTTGGAGGTATTGATAATAATTATTATCTGTTGCTTGGAAAATAATCAGTTGAAGTCCGTAATAATTAAAAAATAACCAACTCATATTTACTGGAGCAGTTTCTACGGTCCAAACCCATGGGTTTTGTCGATAAGGATTATTATTCTTATCTCGGTAATACTCTCCTTTCCAAATTTTGTATACACGAGTTGTATCATATATTAAGTTCACAAATGAACTGTCTCTAATTCCATTACTATTATAATCCATATCCTCTGGTTCAATTCCCAATTTATCTGCCTCAAGTGCCAGGTTTAAAATACGCACAGTGCTATACTCCTCAACATTAAAATCAATTTGAAAAAATGGATATGAGGCAAAGCTAGCGGTAAAACATTCTCCTGACCTATAAGAAACAGTATCAATTCTTCCAGTTGGAGATATACCATTCTCTGAGAAGGATACATTATTAGTATTTATATTCGGTATGGGGATTGATTCACCCTTACACTTATATACATCATCTTTTACTGATTCAATCACCATTTTTTCTGGTGTGGTTGTTTCAGCGGTCAGCGTTTTCCCATCAATTTCCACTGTTAAATTGTATTTTGTTCCAGGTCTATAGAAATAATCTTTTCGAGTTAAGTATCGGCCCGGCCTTCCCGTTATTGGAAATGCGGTTTCTATTTGCTTTCCGTCTGAAATTTTGACAATAGCATTAGAGATCCAAAGTTGTTCAGAATCAATTTTTTCATCAATCGAAGCAGTTCTAGAAACAAAAAGTGTATCGAGCATTGGTAGATTAGCTTGAATATTTGCAAAAACTGTAATTCTTTCTATGTAAGGCGAATCAACATCTTGAATATCACATCCAATAAATATCAATCCTGAAATAACTATTAACTTTTTATATGTTTTAAAATTCAAAAGTGATACCTATAGTTGGAATAATAGGAAAAATATTTAAGGCCTGTCTTTGAATGCGACCCTCATCGGCTTCATCAACGTTTGTTTCACCAACATCAGGTCGTTTGTTTTTATTTTTATCATGTTTTAGCACATCCCAATCACCATCATCATCTATTCCATTATATATACTTCCTAAATTATAAACGTAACGAAAAACGTTCTTTCTGTTATAAGTATTAATTATTTGTAAAAATACATCAAATTTTGCGTTTCTAAACTTAGAATGACGTACTAAACCAAGATCTAAACGATGATAAGCAGGGTAACGCCCGCCATTTCTTGTGCCTGGAATTGTTCGATATTGAAATTCAGGACTTCCAGGCAAGTTCTCCATAAAATATCCATTGATGGGTGTATATGCCTGACCTGATTGCAGGGTCCATTTCCAGCTCAACTCATATTTTTTATTTGCCTGATAACTCCCTAGGACATTGAATACATGACTACGATCCCAGTTAGTAAAGTATTCATTCCCATTCATTTTTTTTCTACTGACTGACCACGTATAAGCCAGCCATCCAGTAAGTTTTCCTGCTGTTTTCTGTCCAAATATCTCTAAGCCGTAAGCATATCCATCTGCAGTTTTCAATAAATCTGACAAATTTTCAGATGGAAGTTGCCCATCAGTTGATGCACGTGTTTCCTCAAAAGTTAACAAATTTTTAATATCTTTATAATATCCTTCTACCTGAAGTTTATATTCTCTTCCTATATATTGCTCATATCCTAAAACATATTGTGTTGACATAGCTGGATCAACAGAATTATCTATTGCCACCCAATTATCAAGGAAAGGTGGATTATAATCATCTTGAAAAGTTTCAATAAACTGGTGATAATTCCCCACTGCCAAGTTGATGAATTGTGATGAATTCAAAATGTATTTCATCCCAAAACGAAAATCTGGGTAGAAAGATTGATCATGAGCTGTAAACGTATTTATCCGAATGCCAGGTTCAACAATTAATTTGCTATTAGGCTTCCATTTAACTTTGGTATATATGGAAGTTTCAGATGGTTCATTAGGAAGATTGAAAGTTGAGCTATCTCCAAAAGAACTTTCATAACTAATTTCGTAATTTTTTAATTGGCCACCAAAAAAAATATTTAAATCCTCACTTAAAAAGTAAGAAAGATCTGCAGATGCAGTAAGATCATCAATATAATTCTCGCTATTGAGCCCAAAGTCTCCACCCAAACTGAATCGGGTAAAGAATCTGCTCTTAGCCAGAAGAAAATTTCCAATCAATTTTTGGGTAATAACTCTCCTGTAAGCAAAACTTCCAGTTTTGTTACCCCAGTAAGCATTTAATGAAAGGTCATTAAATGCAAAGTCATCTATTCCATTATAAAAACTAAAAGAAATACGATCTTTTTCATTTAAATCAGTAAAAATGTGTCCTTGAAGATCATAAAAATAGTAAGGAGGAATGGCAGCTGCCGTCTTTTCAGGTAATATCTTTGGTAGGAGTAAGTCAAAGTAGGTTCGCCTACCAGCAAAAAGCCAAGCTCCATTCAAAAAGGGCCCTTCTAATGTGGTTTGAGCTGATAATAAAGATATACTTGAAGTTCCTTCAAATTTATTTCGATTACCTTCCCTGCTTGTAATATCTAGAACTGCAGAAAGTCGACCACCATATTCTGCGTTGTATCCTCCTTTAATTAGTTCTGCCTCTTTAACAGCATCAACAATAAAATTGGAAAAAACTCCTCCCATATGAGAAGGATTATAAACTGTTATCCCATCTAAGAGTATTAGGTTTTGATCCGTATTTCCCCCTCGAATTATCAGACCTGTACTAAATTCTGAATTAGTAAGAACGCCAGGAAGTGACTGTATAGTTCGAAAGATATCTGGCTCTGCCAGAGATGGTTGTGCTTTTAGCATACGCGGGGAAAGATTTACGCGACTTGGTTCAATTTTATTTAATCTTTCAATTTCTTCAGCAGTAACGTCAATTGAAAAGATTTCTATAGCTTCTACTTTCATTGAAACATCAAGATTAATTGAAGATTCTTTAAAACTGATAATCTGTTCAAATCGTTTATAGCCAACATATGAGACGACCAGAGTCACTTCATTCAATTCAATTTCTGATAAAACATAATAACCATTTATATCTGTGGCCATCCCTTGACCCGTCTCTTGAATAAATACATTAGCGCCAATAAGCACCTCACCAGAATTTTCGTCGGTGATAAATCCATAAATCTGGTTGGATTCTTGGGATTGAATAAATCCCAGTAATAAGATTAGGACTAAACTATTTTTTTCCCAAGATGTCGTCAAGAATTTCCCCTGCATGTGTATTGACGTTCATCTTTTTGTATATTTTTTCAATCCGTCCTTTCGGACTAATGAGAAATGTCACCCGGCTTGACCATAAACGTCCTTTCGTACCATATGCTTTGGATACATCTTTTCTTTTATCTGATAATAAAGTGAATGGAAGCACATGCTTTTTCTTAAATGATTTTAAGGCTTTGGGTGAATCATAACTGATGCCAAATACAATGATGTTTGCTTTTTCATATTCACTGAATGCGTTGCGGAACCCGCAAGCTTCTTTCGTTCATCCGGGCGTATCGGCTTTGGGGAAAAAATAAACCACCACTCTTTTCCCGCGATAATCCTTAAGGGTTACTTTTTGTTTATCGTGAGATAAAAGTGTAAAGTCTGGAGCCATATCTCCAACTTTAAGGGTATCACTTTCCTTCCCAAATATTTTTGGTGTAGCAAAAAGAAATCCAATTGCGAATATAATTATAAGTACTACCTTCATTTTCCTAACCATCCTTCCTATTTACTTTTTTGTAGAATAGTCCTGCCAAAACAGACACGACTATTAGCGGAGCAAAACGAATAAAATAATGGAAATTGTATTCATCTAATCCAACTTCAATTTTGAAAGCTTATTTAAATCTTCCCCGCCTTCAAAGGGAATAAACATGAATGAATATTCATATTTATCTGAGTTCAATAAATAATGATTGTGGGGTTTGGCGCCCCAACTGTTGTCACCGCCTACACCCATTTGTTTATAATCGATGAGCCAATCCACATGATCTTTGGGTTTAATATCTAACTTCCCATGCTTTTGACTTTTTGGCACGTGATTCAAATCAGAATAGGGGTATTGATGAACACTGCCGTCAAAAGTGGGTAGTCCCTTTGCCATGAGGCCCACTTTTCCGTTTGATAAAGCCATCCAGCGTATATCTGTCTTATTCCCCGTTTCCTGAGGACGGACATACCGATACGATTGATCCCATACCGATCCCGAATAATGACCAATGGCCGCAGAAGTTTTACGGTCCCAGTAGGATTCCTGGGGTCCACGTCCAAACCATTCTACCTTCTTAAAACCACTGGGCATATCAAATTTCATGCCAAATCTTGGCATTTCAGAATGCAGTGAATCCTCAATTTCAATTTTTTGTTTCACTTTAATTGCACCATTCCCATATACATGATATGTGGACGTGAGTGTGGTGCTGCTGAGTGAATCCAAATTGATTATTAAAATTTCTGCCGTATTATTCTTGAGGGATCCATATAGTATTTTCGTTTTCATTCTTGAACCGGCATATTTCCAAAGCGCTGTCCTTTCCGGCATGCCATTACCCAAATCATTATCAGTAGGGGCTCGCCATAAATGGGCTTCGGCTGGTGATTTTATTAAATCAATTCCATCAACAGAATATTGGCTTAATTGACCCGATTCTCTTGAAAATATTACTTTGAACCCCTGACCATATATTTCAATCCCCTTATCATTTTTAAAAAGATTTATTGCAGATAGCTCCGATGGATTTGTAATAATCGGTTTTCTGTAAATGGGCAATTTAAATTGTTCCCAGGCAACCAAATGCCCTTTGGGAATTAATGGTTTTTTATATTTTGTTTTCACTTGAATGGTTAAAAAATACTCAACACCTGGTTTCGGCCGAATGCTGGAAAGATTAAATATCAATGTTCTTGGTTCTCCAGGATCAAGGTCTAATGTTCCCATTCGCCCCGAGGAAACATTCACATTATCTCCCTTGATTACCCACGTAAATGTTAAGCCACTTAGATCTATAAAATCATACTTATTGGTTACTTTAACTCGACCGCGCTTTAAATTATTTGCTTGAAACTTTATGGGTTGATAGACCTTCTTCACTTCATGAATATGGGGATTCAGACTGCGATCGGCTGTAACCAACCCATTGGCGCAAAAATTTGAATCATTTTCTGAAAACTCTGTGCCAAAATCACCGCCGTAAGCCCAATATTCTTGTCTGGTTGAATCGGTTTGTAAAATAACCTGATCGGCCCAATCCCAGATAAAACCACCCTGAAGTGATTTGTATTTTTCAAATGTTTCCCAATAGTCAGCCAGATTCCCCACACTATTTCCCATTGCATGGGCGTATTCACATAAAATTAATGGTCGCTCAGGATTGGTTTCTGCATAAGTTGAAATTTCTTCAATCGTATCATACATGGGGAAGAAAACATCTGTATGGTTTTCTGTCTTTGCCGGCTCATACACAACCGGACGACTGGAATCTTTTCCTTTTAAATAACTATAGAGCTTTACAAAGTTTTGTCCGTCGCCGGCCTCATTCCCCATGGACCACATAATAATAGATGGTTGATTTTTATCCCGTTCAAACATCCGTTCACCCCGATCTAAAAATGCGTTTGTCCATGTTGAATCATTTGTAATACGGCTAAAACTCTCCTTATGAAAACGCATTCCATGAGCTTCAATATTGGCTTCATCAATCACATAAAGCCCATATTCATTACAAAGTTCGTACCATCGTTCCTGATTGGGATAATGGGATGTTCTCACTGCATTAATATTATTTTGTTTCATCAACTGAATATCTCGCACCATTGATTCTTCTGTAATGGCTCGCCCCCGAATCGGATTCCATTCATGACGGTTGACGCCTCTAATCATAATAGCTTTTCCGTTCACCAATAAATTACCATTTTTAACTTCCACTTTTTTAAAGCCAACTTTTTGGGAAATTGCTTCGATTAATCGCCCAGTTGAATCAGAAATGCTTAACCCTAGCGTATATAGATTTGGCTCTTCCGCTGTCCATGACTTTACCCGAGTTATCTCAGAATCGAAACGGATAGAATTGGATGAATCAATTGTGGTAACAAAGGTTGAATCATACAGCTCCCGTTTTCTCCTGCTTGAATCCGTTAATTTTGCTCGAATCGCATATGGTTGATTGGGCTCGCCTTTATTCTCTACATCAATCTTTAATGATATGATTCCATTTTTAAATGTACTGTCTAATGATGTAATTGCGAAAAAATCTGAAATTCTCGTTTTGGATCGGGCATAGATAAAGACTTCACGTTCAATTCCGCTGACGCGCCATGTATCCTGTCCTTCTAAATAGGACCCATCCGAAAAGCGATAAACGGCCACCGATACGTTATTTTCTCCAATTTGAACAAAATCAGTAATGTCAAACTCAGCCGGTGTTTTGGATCCTTGGCTATACCCAACGAAATCTCCATTTATCCAAACGTAAAAGGCAGATCGAACACCCCCAAAGTGTAAAAAGATATGACGGCCATCCCAACTATCTGGGATGGTAAATGATTTTCGATAGGACCCAACTGCATTGTAATCATGAGGAACAAATGGTGGATTCGGAGGAAATGGATATTCTTCATCCAAATAGATAGGAACGGACCATCCTTGTAGTTCCCAATGTCCCGGCACTATTATTTCTGACCAATCTGAATCATCATAATTCGCCTTATGAAAATTCTCAGACCGGTCATTGGGATTAGGCGAAAAATGGAATTTCCAATCTCCATTCAAGGATTGAAAATATTTTGACTCTGTTCGATCATTTTGTAACGCCAGCTTTTCTGATTCAAATGGAAAAAAGTGGGCCCTGGCCGGTTCACGGTTTAATTGCAAAATGGTTGGGTCTTCCCATTCTGCCGGTTGGTTTTTATTACATCCAGCCAAAAAGATGACAAGGAAAGTAAAAAATAGAAAACTATATTTATTCATCAATCTTTAGATAATTCATTAATAATAGCCGCCAAGTTAACCACCAACGTATCAGCATTTTCACGCGTAAATATAATGGGCGGTTTTATTTTGAGGACATTATGGTCCGGTCCATCCGAACTTATTAAAATTCCCGAATCTTTCATTTGGTTCACTATAGTATTTGCTTCTTCTGTTGCCGGTGTAAGTGATTCCAAATCTCTTATTAACTCAACACCAATAAAAAGACCTCGGCCTTGTACATCGCCAATGATTTCATGCTTGGATTTCAGTACTTTTAATTGATCCAATAAATAGGTCCCAACATCCAGTGCGTTATTCTGAAGATTTTCCTCCTCAATCACATCCAAAACGGTCTGCCCCACCGCACAAGAAACGGGATTCCCCCCAAATGAATTAAAATATTCCATACCATTATTGAAATTGTCTGCAATCTTTTTCGTTGTCACCACTGCTGATAGCGGATGGCCATTTCCCATGGATTTACCCATGGTAACAATATCAGGGATTACATCTTCCGTTTGAAATCCCCAAAAATGATTGCCCATCCGACCAAATCCGATTTGAACTTCATCCGAAATGCAGAGACCACCGGCATTTCTAACCAATTCAAATGATTGTTTTAAAAATCCCTCCGGTAAAACCAATTGGCCACCGCATCCCATGAGTGCTTCCGTAATAAAGGCTGATACCCTTTTATTTTTCTGATGGATCTTCTCAATTGCTTCAACCACCTCTTGAACATATCCTATTGTCGATTTTTCACCACGATACTTCCCTCGATAACTATCCGGCATGGATATTGTATTGACAAAATTGGGAGCGCCTTCGCCACCTGGACCTCCATGTTTATATGGGCTAATTTCAATGAGTGAAGACAGGTTTCCGTGATAAGCGCCGTCCAATACAATTGTTTCTTTACTCTGGGTAAAATGGCGGGCTATTCGCAAAGCCAAATCATTGGCTTCGCTTCCAGAATTTGTGAAGAAACACACATCCAAACCTGGAGGAAGTTTATCCGTCAATGCCTTGGCATAATTAACAATAGACTCATCCAAATAGCGCGTATTGGTGTTGAGTCTTTTATATTGTCTGTGAGCAGCTTCCACTACTTTTGGATGACAATGACCCACATGTTGAATATTATTCACCGCATCCAGGTATTGTTTCCCATTCGCTTCATAAAGATATTGACCTCCACCACGAATAATATGGAGTGGCTCCACATAAGATAGACTTAATGATGGGCTCAAATGTTTTTCCCGGAAGGATCGGATCGAATTTTCATCAAGCATTTACACAGCCAATCAACTTATCTGACCACAACGCCAAATTTTCACTTTTCATTCTATTTAAAAATTTTCTAGCTGGAGATTCAGATACGGATAAATATGTGTTCTCTGGGAAAAGAGATTGTCGATAGGATGCCATGGTAATTGAAATACATAAACGAAGGCACATTAAATAAATGACAGATTTCAGTTCATTTTCATTAAGGGGAAATGATTGATTAAAGCCTTTTAAAACCTGTGAAATAGCGTGTAGAGGGTTATCTTTATCTAAGGAGACATAGGCCATACAAACCGCTGGCTCTAAGGCCACATATGAATAAATCATGTCACCGAAATCAATGATACCTGTCGTTTTTCCATTTTTATTCACCAGTACATTATGATCATTACCATCGTTATGAATGACCATTTTTCGCAATTGATCATCCAGAGGTAATACACTAATCTCATATTGATTCATAAACCATTCAACCAATATTTTATCTTTGATATTTTTATAATGATGTGTTTTTAAAAAATCAACAAAACACACATCCCATGGAAAAGGCCTTTTTGATGCTGGGTGGTTAAATCCTTTAAGAGCAAAATCAAGTTTCCCCAAAAACACGCCCAATTCGAAAAGGCTATCATTCGATTGATAAACGTCCTTTAAAAATTGGCCATCAACATAATGGAGAAGACGAACCCAATTCGATTCGCCATTCGATTCAATTTTGATAATACCATCACCATTGATGGATGGAATCGCCATTGGCAGTTTCATATTATTATCTGTCGTCACCAAGTGGTTCATGGCCATATTCTGCATATCCAACACATCAAATTCCTCAGCTGCATTGGAAATTTTTAATATATATGATTGGTGATTGTCAATAATCTTAAAATTTTGATCTCGATCGCTCACCAAAGATTCAACCGTTCCATCAATGGCATAATATTTTAAGGCAATTTTCCCCGCTTCATTTTTCGACAATAATGGTGCAGGGGTATCAAAAACAGATGTTTTCATCCAACCTGTTTGATTTCATCACTGACGCGGACGCCGGATTCAATCGCACCATTCATTGAAGCCCTATGAATCGCCGTATGTTCGCCGGCAAAAAATATCGGTCCTTCCTGTTGGGCTAAAATTTCCCGGAAATCTTTTTGACCGACACCTGCTACTGAATAGCTTCCCTTTACCCAGGGATCCTCATTCCAATATTTAGTGACGCCACCTTCCCAATGGTTCTGTGCTTCGGGCCAAATATCAGCACAAGTTTTTCTGCTTACTTGCATTCGATTTTGTTCATTCATTCGACCCAATTTCCTTGCATCATCCCCGGATGTGAATGATAGTAGAATTCCCCTTGGCCCTGGTTGATCGATTGAAAAATGGTAAACGCGCCGTAAGGGTGTATCCGTAAAAACACGCTGCCCAATTGAATCAGGCTCATCCCAAAACCGACGCCGGTATTGCATAGCCACTTTCATGACATGCCCGTAGGATTGTTTATTAATACAATGGGATTTCTTATTTGAAAATCCCGGAGTGATCCTGATTGTTTTTAGAACAGGGAGCGGTAAGGCTAAAACACATTGAATTCCTGTTATGGATTGTTGTTTCCCATTTTTCATGAAAAATGCCGTTACGTTTTTTTCATTGAAATTCAAACTCGTTAAAGGCCGATTATATTTAATCTTATTTGCAAGTTTTTTCGCGAATGTTTTCGGGAGTTGATCATTACCTCCAAAGATGCGACCCTCTTCTGTATTTTCACTGAAGGCCGATGTTCTCGAATTGGCCAGCACCATATAAAGTGCTGACATTTTTGAGGGGACAGCTGTGGATTCTGTGGCATTGGTATAAGTATATAAATCAATTATATCTTTTGGCGCATTTCCTTTCCTTAGCATTTCCTCAATTGATAAATTATCCAAGGCCAAAACGTCGGGCGATTTTTCTCCCTTTTCTTTGACAAGATCAATCCATTGTTGAATATAGGAAACTTCCTGGCCAAATAACTGACCACTATTTGTCCCCTGATAGGGCAACCTTAATCTTCCCGATTTCAATCCTTCCATAGATAGATGTTTCCCACGGACGTACGCACCGTCGTATTGTTTTGCAGGTAAAATGGTTAAATTGAATTTTTTACAATAATCACGGACGTAGGTGTCCGTACTATCTACATACTCGGCACCCATTTCAGCATATAGGTGATCTGCAAAAGGATCACGATAAGTCCTCACCCGGCCCCCAGGTCGTTTTCGGGCTTCCAGTAAAATGACATTGTAACCGGCATTATCCAATTCATAAGCACAGGATAATCCCGCCAGGCCGGCACCAACAATAATGATACGATTATCATCAGATCCACCTGAGAGAAGTGTAGAAATTGCGAATGGGGATACGGCTGCAGCAGAGACAAGTGACCCTGCTTTTTTAAGAAATAATCGCCTAGTTAATTGATTCTGGTTTAATGCAGATGCCATGTTAATTCCTCACATTGGTTTGGTGAACTTAATTCGCCAATGGGCAGAGACAAAAAGGAATTAGTCTAATAATCTCGGTATGGTAAAATATAAAATAGTGCCAGTAACTAATGCTGCGAATCCTTTTAAAAAACCAATATCAGTCGGCATTATACCCGATTCCTGAAGCCAGGATAGCACAGCAAACATGATGCCGAAAGAAGATAAATAAAACCAAATAACCTTACGCATTATCCTCCATCAGACCTTCTATTTCATCAATAGTTTTTGGAATAGGTGGCCCGAGGATTCGATATCCCTCATTTGTAATGACAATATTATCTTCAATTCGAATGCCACCAAAATCGCGATAAGAATCCAACTTATCATAATTAATAAAGTCATTATTTTTTTTATCCGCTTTCCATTGATCGATTAGGTGGGGAATAAAATATAATCCTGGTTCCACTGTGAGGACAAAGCCAGGTTCAAGTTCTTTGGCTAACCTCAGATAAGCTAAACCAAATTGATCGCTCCGATCTTTTTTATCGTCGTATCCGACCAGATCTTCTCCTAATCCTTCCATATCATGCACATCCAATCCCATCATATGCCCTAGGCCATGAGGAAAAAATAAGGCATGAGCACCTGTGGCAACAGCATCCTCCACTTTCCCTTTCATTAATCCTAGAGATTTCAATCCTTCCACAGCGATAGAAGCTGCTTTTAAGTGAGCATCTTTATAAGATTTACCTGGTTCGCAATAATTAAATGCTTCGAATTGCATTTCATTAACAATATGGTAAATAGCTTTTTGACGTTTATTAAATTTGCCATTTACTGGGAATGTCCGTGTAATATCGCTGGCATAATGCATGGGTGATTCTGCGCCGGAATCATTCAGAACCAACTGTCCCGATTCTAAAGTATTATTATATTCATTATTATGTAAAATTTCACCCCGAACAGAAAAAATAACGGGATAGGCCAATCGTCGTCCGTATGATAATGCAAATCCTTCAATTTGCCCAACAATCGTTTGTTCTTTTGCACCAGGACGGGTCAGCATCATGGCTAATTTGTGCATTTCTGCTGTAACAACCATTCCTTGATCAATTTCTATAATTTCCTCTTCAGTTTTAATAGATCTTTGCTGAATAACCGATTGAATGAGATTTTTTGATGACCCTTTGCCATTAAATAACTGTTCCATCAATTTTTTTTGATCTGCGCGATATTGAGGAAGATAATGAATGCTTTGCTTTTTCTTTTTTAAATGTTTTGAAAGATCTTTATTTGGGCGGAAATGGTTAATGCCTGCAAGACCAGCCATTTCCTTGATGGAAGTACGATCACCTTCCCAGACAATCTGGTCAACCGATAAATCATCGCCAAATAATGTTGAGTCGCCTGAACCAGTATTCATAACCAAATTGAGGTTGGGAAAATCAAGTCCACAAAAGTAGAGGAAATTGCTATCTTGTCGAAATCGGAGATGGTTCGATGGATAATTCATGGGAACGGGGATATTCCCCGGTAAAAATATTATGCCATCTTCTATGGTTTTGGAAAGGGCTTTCCGACGATTTTGGTATGTATCAGGTGAAAACATAGTCGCGAATATATGAAGGCAATACCATTTTCTATATTAATTTTTTCATTATCAATTCTAATGATGATAATTTTATCCATATTAAATATTCACATAGACATTCATAATGTGTATGATTAGTACACATAAGCTATTTGTGTTGAAGATGAAATCAAATATTGTGCTATATAGTATGTCAGTAATGAGAGGGTATTCCCACATTTAAAGCGCTGCATAAACCGTTGGTATGCCAATATTGAATCAGATACACAAAATATGAATGCTCCTGATCCGATTAATAATCCAAATGTATTATTTTCTGATAGCCAAATACCCATTCCCTGCCAGACCATCAACAGAATAACAGACATATAACTCCCAACTGGAATTAATAATTTTCCAAGGTGTGGCTTAATCATTCTGAATAACCATAAGGCGAACCCAATTAATGGCAATAAGGGTATAATATCCCAATCCATTCCCTTATAACTGATAAATGCGATAATGTAAAAAATATGACCGATAAGAAAAGCTACCAAACCCAACTCAAATTTATACCATGGTTTTAAAAGCATCATGTCACCCAACAGAGAAAATATTAGCCCCCAAAATATAAAAAATGAAAATCCTTTCAGTTCAATCCCGCCAGTAAACAGTATTGATATAATCAGAATCATTGTTAACGGTTTAAAAATAATAGAAAGAACATGGTGTTGATGATAATCTGCCCACATATGAATCGCGGCAGAAGTGATGATGGCCAATGTTAACAAAACTATTTAATGGAACTTTTTTGTTTTATCATGGGTTAAATCTACGAAACCTGGGAGGGAGTGCCGTAAGGCATTCCCTTTTTTTTTACAAACAGAATCCTTTTATGGATTCAAAACAAAAAGGAGCACGCCATGCACCTAAATAAAAAAGACGGATACACACTTGGATTCGTACTCATCGCAGCGTTTGCTGTACTACTGAATGGATTCCTAAAACATCAACCGGACGATCCAGTTGAACTTGCAGAGTCAAGTGCCATTGAAAAATCATACCCATACCCATTGGATATTAAATCTTCTAATATTGGAATTATGTTGGAGGGTAATCCTGGTTCGATATCAGTGGACAAACCAACTCCCACATCCTTCGCCGAAGCATTTTCTGAAGCCCGAAACACCAGAGGGCCTGGTGCCATATTTGAATGGAATGGGCAATCTTACACGACCAGTTTTGCTGAAGAAATTGTAAAGCCGGGTGAAAAATTAGACTCAACCCAAATTAACATCGTATTGAATCAAATACCTGAGAAATAAGTTAATACCATGTAGAGGGGCAAATTTTTGCCCCTCTATAAAATCCAACCTTTATCTATCATATTATATACAATTAGAACCACCACCAAACCAAATATAGTTATAATCGTGATAATGATAGTATTCCCTGATATTTTTTTCATCACTATAGAGGCCATATTAAATAAACTTTTAATTGTTGGCCTTGAGGAATAACCCCAACAATTGGAGAAGAAGATTGTTTGTAAATCTGTCCAAACCCTCGTCCAACAGCCATTCCCAAGACAGCCCCAAAAATAACATCACTTAAATAATGTTCATTGTCATGAATCCGGCTCAAGCCTGTAACGCCTGCCAATATATAGGCAGGAATCCCGATTTTTGACCCATAGATTTCCTGGGCAATGGTTGCGGTTAAAAAACTATTGGATGTATGTCCCGATGGAAACGATCTTTTATTTTTTCCATTTGGTCTATTCCGACCTACGCCGAATTTTAATCCGTATGTCAATAACCCATTTGCTGCAAATGCAGTGCTTGCATATCTTAATTTTTCATTTTTATTCTCGGATGTTGCCAATACTCCCCAAAGTAATAATTGACCACCGATTCCCCAATGATCACCAAAAACTGCCATTTCATGAGGCATGAGTCCATTATTTTGTACATAGTCATTGAAGGTGTCATCATATTTATATGCAATTCCCGTACCGATCATGCCGCCGATCAAAAGCCATTGGTTCGTACTATTTGGTACTGTTTCCGTAAGCCCATCCTTAAAATAAACGGTCGAACCGGATTGGCCTGCCAAAAATGATGCTAAGATTAGAATAATTGATATATACCGCATCGTTGATTTTTCCACACCGGAAACTAACCAAAACTTATAGCATTACCCTTCTACTTTCACTTATGACATCAAACCAAAATTCAATAAGTTTCATCCTCTTTAAAACCTATAAAATTATAATGAACACACATCCATTACGAGAATTAATTAAAAATGCCAAATTAATGTCGGGAATCCGCCAATCATATGGAACACCTACTTATATCTATGTAAAAGGCCAAATTGAGCATAACGTAAATCGATTAAAAAATACCCTCGCCACTTATTTCAATAAATCTCATATTTGTTATGCCGTCAAAGCGAATAGCAATCCACACCTTTTGAGATTGATGAAATCAGTTCATCCTGCGTTGGGCGGTGATTGTTCCAGTCCGGGAGAAATATATGCAGCTGAATTATCTGATATCGATCCACAGCACTGTATTTACACGGGTAATTATGAATCCAATAATGATATAGCCATCGCACTCGACAAAGGGATATATCTTAATTTAGATGACGAAACTTCATTCGATCGTCTATTAAGTGTCGGAATGCCGAAACGCATCTCCTTTAGACTTAACCCTGGATTCGGTAAAGGGACCTTTTCACAAATCACTACTGCAGGAGAAAATGCAAAATTTGGCATTCCGGCAGAAAAAATAATCAAAGCCTATCAAAAAGCACAGGATGCAGGCATTAAACAATTCGGACTCCAATGTATGGCCGGTTCGGGGAATCTGGATGAAGATTACTGGGTGGAATTACTCACCGCCATTTTTTACCATACAAAAAAGATTGAATCTAAATTGGGAATTTCTTTTGATTTTATCAGTATCGGCGGCGGATTAGGAATCCCTTATAAAGATGAAGATACGCCTCTTGATTATGATCGTCTTTTTTCCAAACTATCAAATTTAATGTATCACAATTATCCAGATAAACCATCGGCCCCTGCCCTTTGGGTTGAACCGGGAAAATCATTCATTGGAGATGCAGGGTTTATCCTATCGCAGGTGACAGGGCTCAAGGAAAGTTATAAAAATTTTGTTGGCATAGATGCAGGCATGGAAACGTTAATGCGGCCCGCCCTATATGGCGCCTATCATCGAATGTTCAAAGTAGGTGAGCATGGTATGAACAATGGATCCTACGATTTTACAGGTCCCATTTGTGAGAATACAGATCGTATAGCTATCGCAAGAGAATTTCCGAAAGTGAAAGAAGATGATCTCATCGCTATCATGGATGCAGGTGCCTATGGATATGCCATGTCTCATAATTTTAACACGCGTCCTCGTGCGGCAGAAGTTTTACTGGATGGGAATGCCCACCGTTTGATCCGAAAACGCGAAACAATTGAAGATATTTTTTCCGGGTGTAATGTTTAATCGCTTACCCATTTATATTTTCTTCTATTCAATTGGAATAACTCAAGATATTCCCAAAAGTATTCACCAAATTGAACTTGAGTACAATAATACTTATTATCTTGAACCGGCCTTTAAACCATCAACTGGACCGGCAGGTCCTCTTCAGTCCCGAAGTAAAACACTAACAAAAACCGTATTTGGATATCATCCTTATTGGCAGGGAACCAAATGGCAGAATTATAACTATGACCTCCTTTCGACCATCGCCTATTTTTCTGCAGAGGCCAATGGATCAGGTGAACTGACAAACCTCCATGGATGGCCAGCCACTGACTTGATTAATAAAGCACACGAAAATGGTGTGGAAGTGGTTCTTACGGTTACGCTATTTAATAAAACAGATTTAGAAACATTACTCAGTAATGAGAACAATAGAACCACTTTAATCAATAACCTTGTGAATCAGGTTAATAGCGCAAATGGAGACGGTATTAATATCGATTTTGAAGTTTTCCCTGCTTCTCAAAAATCCAATCTCGTTACCTTTGTTAAAGATTTAAGGACAGCGCTACGAAATGAAATTTCACATGCACAAGTCACATTGGCCACTCCGGCTGTAGACTGGAGCAGTGCCTGGGATTTTAATGCTTTGGCAAACGCCAGTGATGGTTTATTTATTATGGGATATGACTACCATTGGAAAGGCAGTTCAACCACGGGTGCGGTTGCACCCTTAAAAGGCGGTTCATATAATATAACTAACACGGTGAATACATATCTTTCTGCCACAGGTAATAATGCAGATAAAATAATTTTGGGATGCCCTTATTACGGCATCCAGTGGCCCACAAGTTCTAGTGACAAAGGTGCAAATACGACTGACAATGGCAGTGCCGTTCTTTATAATGATGCAGAATCAAAAGCGCTGTCCTATGGGAAAATATGGGATAGTGATTCTGAAACCCCCTGGTATAGATACCAAAATAATGGGTGGTACCAAACCTGGTATGATGACAGCCTTTCATTATCAAACAAATATGATTTTGCCATTTCAAAAAACTTAGGTGGTGTGGGCATGTGGGCTCTCGGTTATGATAGTGGGTATGATCAACTTTGGAATGCATTAAAAACAAAGTTAGCTGAAAAAACCGCCCCTTCTACTCCTATTAACATATCAGTTACGAATATGGGGATGGAGATTGTAGCCATTGATTTTACCGGTTCTCAATCAGCCACATCATTTCAAGTACAACGGGTTTTTCTCAATTCAACCCAAACGGAAGATTTTGGAGTCTTCACCTCTGGGCCCATTTTATTACAAAACCTAATTGCAAACGAGCCGTATTACATTAAAGTACGGGCAATAAATGATTATGGGAATAGTAATTATACTGAAGTGTTGGGGGTGGTCTCCTCATCCAGTATGCCCAAAGTGTTAATTGTGAACGGATTTGATCGGGTAACGGGAACAAATAATACCTTTGATTTTATCCGTCAACATGGCGATGCAATTCATCAAAGCAGCTATCTTTTTGATTCTGCTAATAATGAAGCTGTTATTTCAGGCAAGATTATTTTAACCGATTATTCCATTGTGGATTGGATTTTGGGTGAAGAGGGTACCGCCACATCTACTTTTTCAGAAAAAGAACAGTCAATTCTAAAAGTATTTCTTAAAAGTGGCGGACGGTTATTTGTGTCCGGCTCAGAAATTGGTTATGACCTTTCAGAAAAAGGAAATGTTCCTGATCAACTTTTTTATGAGAAATTTTTAAAGGCGGAATATTTAACTGACGCCGCCGCCGGCAAGCAAGGCACCTATGACGCAACTGGGGTCTCGGGCACTTTCATGGATGATATTTCCTTTTCATTCGATAATGGATCGAATGGGACTTATGATGTTGATTGGCCGGACGGTATAAAACCTGTTAGTAATGCTGAGACCATTTTAAAATTTGTTAATGTAGATTATGAATCAAGCGGTGGTGCAGGTGTTGCCTTTTTAGGAGGATTTGATGGTAGCCCAATTTCAGGTGGATTGGTTTATTTAAGTGTGGGGTTTGAAACCATTTATCCTGATGAAAAAAGAGAAGAGGTAATGGCAAGCGTTTTGGAATTTTTAGATGGACCCATTGCTGCAGTTAGGAATGAAATCAATACAATTCCTAAAAAACTCAATATATCGTCTCTATATCCAAATCCATTTAACAAATCTATATCTATCGAATTTCAGGTGTTTGATCATTCGACTGCAGCTTTTTTAACAATTACAAATATCATGGGTAGAGAAATTGTCAAATTATCTGTCCAGCCATTAGCGGCCAAAATACAAAAGTTTAATTGGAATGGATTGTTCTCCAATGGCTTAGAGGCTCCATCCGGTATTTATATTGCTAAACTTTCCCAGGGAGATCAACTTGTAACAAAGAAATTTACATTATTGAAATAATGAAAAAACTGCCCCTCTTTTTTATACTTATCTTTGTTGGATGTACCACCGTCCCCACATCCATCCATCAAATTCAATTGGAAAAGAAAAGAAATCAAACTTCATCCAATTTATCCAATGTCAAAGTCGGGCTGGACGTATTATTAGATGATCGATTGGAACTGATTCAAAATAAATCTATCGGATTGGTTACCAATCAAACCGGCGTCGATGGAAACGGCACTCCGAATTACGAACGATTTATGGCTTTAGATGATGTGACCTTGAAAATCATTTTCTCCCCAGAACATGGCCTTTTCGGCGAAGCGGCGGCAGGAGAAAAAGTACAATATAATGGCCAAATGAAATCACTTCCAAAAGTAGTTAGTCTATACGGTAAGAATCGGAAACCAACAAAAGAGCAATTAGCAGATCTGGACATTATTATTTATGATATCCAAGATATTGGCGCGCGGTTCTATACCTATATATCAACGATGGGTTTGGTGATGGCAGGGGCGGCAGAAGCAGGGATTCAGATAATTGTATTAGACCGACCCAATCCAATAACCGGTAATCAGGTAGAAGGTCCTATCTTAAACTTGAACAATCAATCATTTGTGGGTTATTACCCTATCCCCATTCGTTATGGATTAACCGTGGGTGAATTGGCTAAAATGATCGTCGGAGAAAAATGGATTGATTTGGTACCAGATTTGCTTGTCATCCCTGTAGAAAACTTAAAGAATACTTTATGGTTTGATGAAACAAATTTACCCTGGATAAAACCGTCTCCCAATATACCAGATTTAGAAACCGCCATCATTTATCCGGGCATGTGTCTATTGGAAGCAACCAATTTGAATGAAGGACGTGGAACCTATAAACCATTTAAACAGTTTGGTGCGCCGTGGATTGATAAACAAAAATTGTCAATCGCCCTGAACAATTTAAATCTATCCGGGGTCACTTTTAAGCCAGTAAGTTATACACCTATTTCGATTAAAGGAATGTCTAATAACCCACGGTTTAAAGATGAAAAATGTGAAGGGGTAGAATTGATTTTGACTGATCGAAACACATATAATAGCGTGGATATCGGCATTGCCGCATTAAAAACAGTGAAAAATCTATATCCTGAGAAACTTAAATTTAATAATGATTGGATGGACAAACTCTGGGGGAAATCCGGGCTATCCGATCAATTATTAAATGATAGTAAAGTTGAAATGAATTCAATTCATTTTAATAACACTTCAACAAAATACCGGCTTTATGACTAAAAGACTATTACCGATTTTTCTGGTGTTCATTTTTGGATGTACCCACACGCCTTCTATTTATAAAGAGCAGGGTAAACAATCTATAAAATCAAATATTCAAGATATTATCGATTCATCTGGATTATTCACCAATATGGGGATCAAAATTGTTTCCTTAAAAACAAATAAAACACTCTATGAGCTCAATGCCAATTCATTATTTAATCCTGCCAGTAATACAAAGATTTATACCTGTCTCGCGGCGATTTCCTTTTTAGACACCAATTATAAATTCAGGACAGAGGTTTATAAAGATGAAGATACAATTTACCTTGTGGGCGGCGGTGATCCCGATCTTACCTTAGAAGAATTAGATTCGCTCGCAGAGGCAGTATCTTCACAAATAAAGGGTATCCATAAACTAGTGATTGATGATACACGATTAGATTCCACTCTTTATGGCGAAGGCTGGATGTGGGATGAAGGTGCATGGTGGTATTCAGCAGAAATCAGCGCCCTATCTGTAAATGACAATTGTGTGGATTTTATTATAACTCCGGGGAAAAAGGGTGCGCCTGCTATTATAAAAACAAATCCAAGCTCAGACTACTATCAAATTTCTAATACATCTTTAACCGTAAATGATACCACTGGATTTCAAAAATTTAAAATTGATCGAGATTGGAGAAATCAAGTTAACCAATTCACGATTGTTGGAAATATCATGGACACCACATCGGTAGATACCATTTATCGGAATATTCACAATCCATCTTATTATGTGGGCACTTTATTAAAAGAATCTCTCAAAAGTAACGGTATTTCTATTCAGCAGATGAGTAGGGGAAAACGACCATCCACTGCAAAACGGATTGGATATCATGAATCAAAATCTTTAATTCATTCCTTGCAAAACCTCATGGTAGAAAGTGACAATCTCTCTGCTGAGTTATTGGTAAAAACCATTGGGTTTGAATCAACAAAAACGCAAGGAAATTGGAATAACGGATTATTCGCAGTGAAAACTTTTTTAAATGATGATGTGGGGATTGACACAACCAAATTGGCATTGAAAGATGGGTCCGGAATCACACGTTACAACTATTCAAGCGCAAACCATTTTATCCAATTGTTATCCTGGGCTTATCATCAACCAGCGGTTCGGGATATTTTTATCAATACCTTACCCATTGGTGGACTAAATGGCACAATAACAGACCGAGCATTGCCATCCAGGGTTCGTGCAAAAACTGGATCCCTCTCCGGTGTAAGTACGCTATCAGGATATGTATTTACTCACAGTGGACATCCCATCGTTTTTTCCATTTTAATGAATGGATTTACCGGCTCATCTAAACCATATCGGGACCTACAGGACAATATTGTTCAATATCTTGAAAGGTTATAATGGTCCGTTATTTTCTTATCCTTTTTCTTTCTCTTTTATTTTTTTCAGCATGCTCACAAAAAGCAAACCAAAGTCCTTACGTCATTGTATTAGGCATCGCACAAGATGGGGGTGTCCCCCACGCGAGCTGCAGTAAATCATGCTGTATCAATCGATGGGATAAACCAGAAAAAAAAGTAATGGTCACATCTCTGGGTATTGTAGATCCCAATTCCAACGAAACTTGGATGATTGATGCCACCCCTGACTTTCCCAAACAGTTTGAATTATTAACCCAAAATAACCGAGAGAAGCTGAAAGGCATTTTTCTCACCCACGCCCATATGGGGCATTATACTGGATTGATGCATTTAGGACGAGAAGTAATGGGTGCAAAATCTATCCCGGTCTATGCCATGCCGAGAATGAAAAAATATTTATCGTCCAATGGACCCTGGAGCCAACTCGTCATTCTTGACAATATTGAGCTTAACAAACTGAAAAATGGTAAAAAAGTGAAACTCAATAAACGAATGTCCATTACACCATTCCTCGTACCTCATCGAGATGAATATTCAGAAACAGTTGGTTATAAAATCCAAGGCCCTAATAAATCTTTAATTTTTATTCCAGATATTGATAAGTGGGAAAAGTGGGATAAAGATATTGTAAATATTGCTTCTGAAAATGACTATGCACTTATTGACGGTTCATTTTATACTGCGAACGAATTACCCGGTCGGGATATGTCAGAAATTCCTCACCCATTTATAATTGAAAGTATGGCGAAATTCAAATCACTTTCGAATAATGATAAATTTAAAATCCATTTTATCCATTTGAACCATACTAACCCTGCATTGACAAATAATTCCAATGCCCAAAACCAAATTAAAAATACTGGTTTTAACATAGCACAGACAGGACAAGCCTTCAAGCTATAAGAATTGACTGTAATGAAAAAGTTAATAAATATACTAGCTCAAACAACATTGTTATGGATGATTGGGTGCGATTCAAAACCTACTACTGATGATTTGGGTTTGGTCCCTTTACCTTCTTCAATTTCAATAGCAAAAAGACAAACATTAATAAATAGCCAATGGGCTGTTACCCAAAATGATAGACATAAAGATCTTAATTCACTTAAAAAAATATTATCGGAAAATCTTTATTCTGATTATGGATTATTAGTTTCAGATTTTTCCAGTAAAACAATCAACTTGAATGTAATTGAAGATAATAATTCCTACGGTGAAGAAGGATATCATTTAAGTGTTAGCGATCAGACAGTACAAATCAATGCAGGAACACCAAATGGTATCTTCTATGGGATTCAAACATTTCGCCAGTTATTGGACTCTGGTAAAAAATCTAATCAGGATATTCAAATTAATCAAATTGAGATCAAAGATAACCCGCGATTTAAATGGCGAGGTATGCACTTGGATGTTGGACGCCACTTTTTCGATATTGGATTCGTTAAACGATACATTGATTACATTGCCATGCATAAAATGAATATATTTCATTGGCATCTTACTGAGGATCAAGGATGGCGTGTTGAAATTGATGCTTATCCAAAATTAACGAATATCAGCGCTTTCCGCGATGAATCATTAATCGGCCATTATAGTGATAAACCACATCAATACGATGGAAAACGATATGGAGGGTATTATACGAAAGAAGAAATGCGGGAGGTCGTCGCTTATGCACAAAAGCGTTATGTCACCGTAATCCCTGAGATAGAAATGCCAGGCCATACTAGCGCGGTCCTCGCCGCTTATCCAGAGTTATCATGCACTGGAGGACCACATTCAGTAGCCAAGCTTTGGGGGGTACATAAAGAAGTCTTTTGTGCCGGAAAAGAATCTACATTTGAATTCTTGGAAACCGTTCTAACAGAAGTGGCTGAAATCTTCCCGGGCCCATATATTCATATTGGTGGCGATGAATGTCCCAAGGAAAACTGGAAGGAGCATGATCTTGATCAACAACGTCTCGCAGCTGAAGGGTTACATGATGAGCATGAACTCCAAAGTTATTTCATTAAACGAATTGAAGGTATTTTGAATGGCCTTGGGAAACGGCTGATCGGCTGGGATGAAATCCTTGAAGGTGGTCTAGCCCCGGGAGCAATCGTTCAGTCTTGGCGAGGAATGGATGGCGGCATTGCTGCAGCCAATGCTGGCCACGAAGTTATTATGTCCCCTACCTCTCATGCATACTTTGACTATTATCAATCTGAAGATAAAAAGAATGAACCATTGGCTATCGGCGGATTTCTTTCTTTAGAAAAAGTTTATGGATTCGAACCTGTCCCTTACAATATTGATCCTGATAAACAAAAATATATTTTGGGCGGACAAGGCAATGTTTGGACCGAGTATATCAGTACACCAGAAAAGGTTGAATATATGGCCATGCCTCGTATGAGTGCTATGGCGGAAGTATTATGGTCGTCTAAAAAAAATCGTAATTATGACAGCTTTACTCATCGTATGAATTGGCAATATAAGCGGTTGGATCGAATGAAAGTTAATTATCGAAAACCAGATTAACTATATGAGTGACGGTAAAGTTGACTACAACAGCAACACCTATAAACCAGGTCCAGGCGATTCCAATCTGATTTAAATAAAAAACTATCCCGAAGCTGGCCACGAGTCCAACGATTAGACTT
Organism: Fidelibacterota bacterium; assembly: GCA_029938045.1. GTDB lineage: Bacteria > Fidelibacterota > Marinisomatia > Marinisomatales > TCS55 > TCS55. The sequence goes on from JAPYOT010000002.1 coordinate 40,348, forward strand.
TCAGAACGAAATGACCTTTTCATACAGCTGAGAAGAAATAATCCCAGTAAACCACCATAAGTGAATGAGGCAATTTGCAATCCCACAATGACAATTGCAGAATCACTTTCATCAAATAAAAGTGCAATGGCAATCAAAATCACTCCCCAAATCAAACTAACCCATTGTGACTTTTTAATGGTTTGACCACCACCCAACCAATCTGTAACGGTAGAAGAAGCTAAGGAATTAATGGAAGAACTCAACGTGGACATGGCTGCAGAAAGAACACCTGCTAATAATACGCCCTTCAATCCAATGGGAAGATAGTTCACAATGAATGAGGTGAATTCCCGATCCCGCTCCATTTCCACACCGCCCATTAAAAGATAGATTAGCGATCCTGCCATTAAGAATACACTAAACTGTAGAAATACAAATATTCCACTCCCAACCATGGCCTTACGAGCAGCAGACAAATTCTTTGTCCCCAAAACACGCTGGACCATCATATAATCCACACCATGGGAAGAAAATGAAAGTAATACACCACCTACAATTGCGGTGATGAAATAATAAGGTTCTTTAATCAAATCACCCTGCCAATTGAAAACGGACAATTTCCCTTCTCCCGATAATGTTGAAATCGCCTCAAATAAAGATTGATCCAAAAGGTTCAATACAATAATTATGGATGCAATTCCGCCAAATAAATAAAGAATGAATTGAATACTGTCCAACCATACAACCGTTCGAATTCCACCATAAAGTGTATATATAAGCGTAACAACGCCAATCATAATCACGGCCATTGGTAACGTCCACCCTGTGATGACCTGGACCACAACTGCCGTTGCCAAAAATCGTACACCATCAGCTAAAATCCGCGTAATTAAAAATACGCCAGACGCGACTTTCTGCAAATCCGGGCCAAATTTTTGTCCAATAATTTCATAGATCGACGTCACCCCTGAATTGAAATATTGGGGCAGTAATATTAGACTCACCAAGATTCTACCCAAGATATATCCAATGGCAAGTTGAAGAAAAAACCAATCTCCTCGATATGCCAACCCTGGTATACTGATAAAGGTAAGAACAGATGTTTCTGTCGCAACGATTGATAACATGGCTATCGGCCAGGGCAGATTCCTTCCGCCTAAAAAGTAATCCTCCGATGATTCGTTAAATCGACTCTGCCAGATACCATAAAGTGAAAATCCCGCCAAAAAAATGAATATAATTGTTAAGTCAATCCAATGCATAAGCCTACTCCTTCATTGGATGGAATGAATAAAATAGCACACCATCAAACAAAGGGCCATTCTCTCTAAAATAATAATCCATAAAATCTATATTGACTGTTTTGTCATATTCAGACGACGCATGGATAATATTTTTTTGATCAATAATCATCCCTTCATGTGCTACAACCAAGCCCATTTTAAAATAGGTTTTTTTGACAAATGCAACTCCTGATACATGGGGTAATTTTTGGAGAATTTCCTGAGTAATATTATTACTGGGAATATATTGAATCGACGTCGATTTCTCCCACCCAAGATCGAGAAACTCTTTTCCATCTTCCTTGCGGTTCAAAATAATTTCCACTGATTCCAATTGTTCAACGCCAACCAACTCGTTTGTAATATTAACCGTAGAAGAATTTTCCTGAATTCGATCTGTTGTATAATGCCACCGTGTTTTATAAGTTGGGTTTCCATCTTTATAATGAATGGTAATCATAGATTCTTTTGCTTCATCCCATGAAATGCTTTGAGAAAACGCTAAGCTTGTGAGAATGTGGGCCGTACAATCGGAGACATCCAGGCGAATGATTGGATCAGGGTCTGGTGCCACTTCTTCACCCAATTTAAAAATTTCATATGGCTTCCCTACTTGCCATTGTGCAAATGCCTTTAATCGATCATGGAAGTCCGGGAATTTTTGATGGAACTGAGGGAGGATTTCGGAGACTTGAGATTCAGACAACGTCCAGGGTTTTGGTAGTGTATTTACCCAATCGTTTGTATTTGAACAACTCAGTAAAAGAAAAAAGAAAAAAGGAAAAAGAAAAAGTTCTATAGACCACCTTCCATCACCCATTCCCCATTTCACTCCCATTCTCTTCTCCATTTAAGGTTAGGGTTTTTCTCTACAATCCCCACTGATTTATAAACCTCAGAATGAATTTTCTGGCGCCAATCAAAATACTTCGGATCTTTATAAGATCGGTTGGGATGCACGGCATTGGTCAATAAAATAACAAACATATCGTTTTCAGGATCTATCCACAATGAGGTACCCGTATATCCAGTGTGACCAAAACTATTGTCACTTAAGAAAACACCGCCGGAAGCTTTACCGTCAGGACTATCCCAGCCAAGGCAACGAGAACTCCCTTCCACTACATTGGCCCGGGTTGTAAAAAGTTTAACTGTTTCCTCTTCAAAAACCCGTTTCCACCCATACTTTCCACCATTCAGCATCATCTGACAAAAAATAGCCAAATCACTGGCTGTAGAAAATAATCCTGCATGGCCAGCCACTCCCCCAATGCTGTGTGCATTTTCATCATGGACTTCACCCTTAATTAGCCCTGTCCTGTATCCATCCGCAATTTCTGTCGGGACAATCCTATGCATTTTTTCAATTGGTGGATTATAAAATGTTGTATTCATTCCCAAAGGCTTAAAAATGAGAGAATCCACTAATTTATCCTGAGGAACGCCACTCGCTTTTTCCAATAGTTTCCCCAATGTAATTAATCCTACATCAGAATATTTTGTTTCTTCCTCCAATTCTAAAATTGGCTCCGTATTAAAGATGCTGTCTAACCGAGTATTCGAATCTGTATCCATTAAAAAGTATTGTTTAAATGGGGGTAATCCTGCTGTATGAGTCAACAAATTCTTGACGGTGATTTCACTTTTCTGCTTATAATATTTTGGTTGTTTTCCTTTAAACTCTGGAAGATAAGATACCACCTTTTCATCTAAAGATAGCTTTTTCTGATCTACCAATTTCATAACGACAGAAGTTGTGGCAATGACTTTTGTAATTGATGCTAAATCGAAAATATCTGACTTTCGAGTTTTACGCTTTTTATTGTAAGTATGATACCCTACTGCATCGTGTAAAAATATTTTTCCACCCTTTCCTGCGATTAACACACCGCCAGGCCAGGCTGTATCAGCAATAGCTTGATTCAACAATAAGTTGACTGAATCTGTATTGACTAAAATTTCTGAAGGTCGGATGCGCTGAAGTGTTGTTCCCGATTTCCATCTCGATTTTACATTTGGCCATTTTCGTGCTTCAACAATAATACCGAAACCATTTTTGACAACACCTGGTATGGTCACGGGCATAATTCCTGTAATATCAGCCTTCCCTTTCATCGCATTGGCTGCAGCCGTCTGGAGGATACCACTACTTTTGTATGCACAAATATATACAGGTACATTGGGAAAATCCTGAATAAGGTATGGACTTCCAAAACTGGTGACAATTACTTTTTCGCACTTTTCAATGAGCTGATTGACAAACTCTGATTCAACTTCTGGCAAAAATATTTCATCTTTATGCTCGGTGGGATTGGCAAAGGCATTGAGAAAAACCAATCCATCATTTGGGATTTGGCCCAGAATATGATTGGCTACAATTGCACTGTCTGATTTATCAAGCTGAAAGGATCTCACATTCCTTCCACTTAATTTTAACTGTTTCGTAAAACTGCTTTCTGTATGATTATTTTTTCCATCGTATAAATCAACAACATAAAGTGTTTCATCGATTCCAGGGTTGAGGGGTAAAATACTGTTCTCATTTTTTACAAGGGTGATCGCACGCATTGCTATTTCATTCGCCATTTTGAAATTTGTAGCCCGACCCAATGATCGGTGAGTATCATTCATGGAAATATTTTTATTTTGATGTAGCTCCAACCGCTCCTTCATTCTTAGCACTTTTAATGCAGATTCATTAATTCGTTTTTCAGAAATAATACCATCAATCACCGCTTTTTCAATTGTGTCTATGGACTTTTTCAAATCCATATTTTGAATAATTATATCCGATCCTGCTTTCACCGTTTCAATCAGTGCATAGTCATTTGAGTAATTTTTTACAATGCCGCCCATTCGCATGGCATCCGTAATAATCACACCCTTAAACCCCATGCGATTCCGTAGAATATCCTGCATCCAGAATGAGGATAAAGTTGCAGGATTCTGTGCATTTGGTTGATAATCGGGTGCATTCACGTGGGCAATCATTACTGCATCAACCCCCGCATCAATGGCTTTCTGGAATGGCGGAAGTTCGGTTGACCACAATCGAGAAGAATCACTGGGGATTTGAGCTAGGGACGAATGGGAATCGGTCTCCGTATCTCCATGTCCGGGAAAATGTTTTGCTGTGGCTAACATTCCGTTATCATGAAGCCCTCGGATAAATTCAACGGAATATCGATTGACCGAATCGGGGTTTTCACCAAAGGATCGGGTGTTGATAATCGGATTTTTGGGATTATTATTCACATCCACGACTGGAGATAGATTGAAATGAATCCCCACTGCTCGAGATTCTTCTGCAGAAATCCGCCCTGCCTCATAAGCATATTTTGGATCGCCCGTCGCTGCGATCGCCATCATGGGCGGCAGTGTAACTGCACCGAGATAACGCCGTCCCAATCCCGATTCAATATCTGCATCTACCAAAATTGGTACTTTGGATTTCGCCTGCATTTCATTAAGCATGGTTAATGCGCTTCCCGCATCCCCAAACCAAATATGAAGAACGCCAATACCATCGGTGGCAATATGCCTTTGTATTTCCCGCCACTTTACACTTTCATAATTCATAAATTGCATATTCATGCTTACTACCATCATTTGGGAAATCTTTTCTCGAAGTGTAAGTTTTTTTAGTGTGGATTCTGCCCAAGATTTTTTTGATGTAAATTGGCCAGGGCCTGCGCAAGCAGAAAATAAGAGGGCTAAACAAATTAGGATTTTCTGGATAATCATAGCATAAAAATTAACTGAACTTCGCCCATAAGTCTTTAACTTTTATTTCTATAAATGATGAATTCCACAACCAATGATATAAAAACAATGATCGGCCAAATGATAATCGTTGGCCTCCGAGGTACTTCGCCGGATGATGCAAAATATTTTTTCAAGTCCCTCAATGGATTAACCATCGGTGGTGTTATACTCTATGATCAAAATGTGGCCACATCACCTCCATCTTCTCATAATATCCTCTCACCGGAACAAGTTAAAGACTTCAATGAAGCTCTCCAGTCATTCAGCCCTACTCCCTTACTCATTGGTATAGATGAAGAAGGAGGGCAGGTCAATCGCCTCAAAGAAAAGTATGGATTTCCTCAGTCCAATAGTTGGGCCAAATTGGGACTATTAAATGACATAGTTGAAACACAATCTTGTGCAACACGTATGGCATCTACATTATCTAAATATGGATTCAATTTAAATTTCGCACCCGTTCTGGACCTATCCGTGAATCCAGATGGTTTTATTGCAAAAAAGGAGCGTTGTTTTTCAAATGATCCTAAAAATATTGCCATCCATTCAGAAATTTTCATGAAGGCTCATTTGGATGAAAATGTGGTTCCCGTGTGTAAACATTTTCCCGGGCAGGGTAGCGCTGGTGGAGATACCCATGAGGGAATGGCAGATGTGACAGAAACTTGGTCAGAAACAGAATTAATACCCTATCAAACATTGATTGATAATGATTGTATTCCCGCCATCATGACCTCACATCTTTTTCATCAGCGAATGGATCCTGAATTACCGGCGACACTTTCATCAAAAATATTAACTAATTTACTTCGTAATAAAATGGGGTTTGAGGGTGTCATTATTAGCGATGATCCCCAGATGGGTGCCATCGCCAATCATTATGATTTAAAAACAATCATCCGACTTATGATTCGTGCTGGTGTAGATATTTTTTGTTTTGGGAACAACCTCGTTTTTGATCCGGACATTGTACAAAAAGTGCAGTCAATTACACTAGAATTATTAGATGAAAGAGACATCACATCCAATCAAATCAAAAAATCCTTTAATAGAATTGTGGATTTAAAAACAAAGATCGGCTTGGGATGAAGGTTATTGGGATCGATGGTGGCGCAACTAAAGTCTCCGGCTGCGTAATAGAAAAGTTGGATCATAAAACCTACACCTTAGCCCATCCAGTAGTGGATATTAAATATTCTGACCACCAAAATTTTAATCCAGAGTTTTTGCCCCATCCAATCGATGTACAACAAAACAATGAAGATGTCATTGACGTCGAGAAACGACAGGGAACTGTTTACGTTGAAACCGTATTAAAGGTGGTCCAATTACTGGCTGAGAATGAACCATTCCAAGTCGCGATTGCTATGCCGGGACTTAAAACCAATGACGGTAGAGGAATCCGGATAATGGCAAATGGCCCTCGAATCCCATATTTTTGTGATCAAATTCAAAAAACGCTCAATCTTGAGCATCCTATCCAACGATTGGAAAGTGACGCTGATATGTGCGTATGGGGTGAGGAATATGCTGAGAATGGGGCAATTCGGAGTGTTAAAAACGCCTACTACCTTGGTGGCGGCACCGGAACCGCAGATGGATTAAAAATTAAGGGAAACCTCATACCCTTTGATGATGCATCTAACTGGATCGCCAAATCGATCGAATTAAAAATGTCCGACGGCCAATCATTGGAAACTTATACTTCCATGTCAGGAATCAATACATTGCGAAAGTCCATAACAGATTCTGAAATTGGGATTGTCCTAGGCAATCTGCTTTTTGAAAGAATTTCCACGATTTACTCTGGATGGAAAAACCAATTTAATCTAAATCGAAAACTTCAAATGGATCATCCATTTCGTTGCACATTACTGGATCGCATCGTTATCGGCCAACGCCTTTCACCATTCCTCAAATCAGACGATGGTATGGCCATCCACCAAGCCATGATTACAGAATTAAACCAACAATGTGTAGGTGATACAGCTATTTCTAACCACTTTTTAATTAATGGGAAATTCAATCCAGAGCGAATTTTCATGTCCGATTTACGAACGGCACCCATCATCGGTCTTGGCGCAAAAGTATGGATAAACCAATGCTGACACCTGAACTTATTCCAAAAAAAGAACCAATGATTCGTGTGGGGTTAATTTTACCCGAGGATAACATTAAATCTATTCAATTTTCATTTTCAGATTTCCAATGTTTTGAGATTGTACCGGAAGATCGGCACCTTCCTTCCTTTAAAAATACTGCTTCACTCAATGTTAATATAGTAGAAGGGAAACTGGTTATTCCTGAGATAGATTTTTGTGACGCCTCTCTAAAAATAATACCGTCCACCTCAACTGAATATCCTTTTATTACGGTAGATGGTATTCCCGCTGGCCGTGGCTTCCATTGGGAGAAAAAAATAAGTGCTTCTTATTGGGGCATACTTGAGTTGACCATTTTCGATGGCCAGATGATGGCTGTGAACGAATTGCCTCTTGAACAATATTTAAAATGTGTTTCCACATCCGAAATGAGTGCCAAATGTCCACCGGAATTTTTGAAGGCCCAAACGATTGTAGCTCGCTCATGGCTCTTGGCCAATATAGAACAAAAACACCGCAACCTTGGCGTTGACATTTGCAATGACGATTGCTGCCAACGGTATCAGGGGATGGCCCATTGTACCGATGCATCCATCAAAAGTGCCGATGTTACTTCTGGCCAGGTGATCATGTTTGATGAGAAAATATGTGATGCCCGTTATTCAAAGTCCTGTGGTGGAATAACGGAGAATTTCGATAATGTTTGGGAGGGTAAATCAATCCCTTACCTCGTATCGGTTGTGGATAATGATGCAAAAGGCACCGCTTTTTGCAGTCCTGAAATTGTGCTGGAAGGATCGCTCAAAAACTATATTGGCAATGTGGATGAAAAAGGGCAATACTTTCGTTGGGAGTTTGAAGCAACACAAGGCGAATTGATACAATCTTTGAAAAATAAACAAAATGTGACAGCGACCGAAATAGTACAATTAATTCCGGAAATAATTGGGTACTCGGGTCGGATTATTGTTCTAAGAATTGAGTACAAAGATTTTCAAAACAACCTGCAATCCATTGAAATTCATTCTGAATATGAAATAAGAGATATTATATCTCCATCTTTTTTGTTTAGTTCTGCATTTACGATTCAAAAAAATGAGAAAGGGAATTTCATACTTCATGGTAAAGGATGGGGCCATGGGGTTGGCCTATGCCAAATTGGTGCTTTGGGAATGGCGATCTCCGGTAAATCATCAGAAGAGATATTAGACCATTATTATTCTGTTTCTAAATTGCAAAGAATTTATTCATCATGATTCAGCAATCAAAAAAACAAATATGGACATGGGTGCCTTCCCTTTATTTTGCAGAGGGCCTTCCGTATGCAATGGTCATGATTGTATCGGTTATCATGTACAAAAAGCTGGGCCTGTCCAATACAGATATTGCACTCTATACAAGTTGGCTATATTTGCCCTGGGTTATCAAACCATTCTGGAGCCCCATTGTAGATATTTTCCGTACCAAACGATTTTGGATTGTCACTATGCAATTATTAATTGGTGCCGGATTAGCAGGCGTTGCTTTTACTATTCCTTCATCCGATCCACTTAAATATACAATGGCACTCTTCTGGTTATTAGCATTCAGTTCAGCTACCCATGATATTGCCGCCGATGGATTTTATATGCATGCCCTTTCATCCCACGATCAAGCTTGGATGATCGGTATTCGAAATACCTTTTACCGATTCGCCATTTTATTTGGCCAAGGCCTTTTGGTAATGTTTGCCGGAATGATGGAATTTTGGACAGGAAATGTAACAACTGCATGGTCCGTTACCTTTGGGGTTTTAGCCGGTTTATTCATCATCTTTTCAATTTATCATCGATGGATGCTTCCAGTTCCTTCGTCTGATTATAAACATTCGAATTTAAAATTATCTGAAGCAGTCCGTAATTTTATTCAAGTATTTATTTCGTTTTTCAAAAAGCCAAAAATTAGTTTAGTCATCATTTTTATTCTTTTCTATCGCTTTGGGGAAGCACAATTGGTAAAAATCGCTCCCTTGTTTATACTGGATTCACTAGAAGCCGGTGGGCTTGGTTTGACCACGATTGAACTTGGGTTTGCCACTGGAACATTAGGTATGATTATGCTTACCATTGGTGGAATTACCGGTGGGGTTTTTGCAGCCAAACATGGGTTGAAAGCTTGGATAATATGGATGGCACTGGCGATGAAGCTTCCAGATTTTGTATACGTATTTATGGCCTGGGCCCAACCGGAAAGTTATCTCCTAATTAATATTTTTATCGCGATTGAACAATTTGGTTATGGCTTTGGCTTTACAGCATATTTGCTGTTTATGATGATGATTTCTGAAGGAGAACACAAAACTGCACACTATGCTATTTGCACAGGATTCATGGCCTTGGGAATGATGATTCCCGGCATGTTTAGCGGCGCACTTCAAGAAGCTATCGGATATTACCATTTCTTTATTTGGGTAATTGTTGCTACAATACCTGGACTTATACTGATTAAATTTCTTCCCATTGATTCCAATTTTGGGAAAAAGGAATAAATTATTATGACTGAAAAGCAAGATAGACTTATTTCCCTAGATGCATTCCGTGGTGCCACCATTGCACTCATGATTCTGGTGAATAACCCAGGTACGTGGGCTCATGTCTACGCACCACTCCGTCATGCAAAATGGCATGGATGCACACTCACCGATTTGGTATTTCCATTTTTCTTATTTATCATCGGAGTTTCAATGCGATTTTCTTTTGAAAAATATGAATTTTGCAAATGGGGTCCCTTGTTCAAAAAAGTCGTTTTCCGTACCATGACTATTTTTGTCATCGGATTACTTCTCAGTGCTTTCCCCTTTGTTAGGCAAGATTGGGATTGGACCCATTTCAGGATTATGGGTGTCCTGCAGCGGATCGCTTTGGCATACATCGTGGCTAGTTTGATAGTTGTTCGAGCCGATGTGAAAGGCATTGTTAAAATTTCAATAGGATTGCTGTTCGGATACTGGATTCTCCTAATGGGATATGGCTGGTATTCTGGACTCGATCCCTATGCACTCAAGACGAATTTTCCCCTTATAATTGATTCCTTCATCCTCGGAGACAATCACCTTTATAGTGGTATGGGGATCCCCTTTGATCCAGAAGGGCTTCTCAGCACCATCCCCTCTATTGTGACCGTTTTAATCGGATTCCTGGTGGGCACCATGATCAAAACAACAGAGGACCATGGAGATAACGCCCAGCGGATGGCCGTCCTAGGTGCATTACTGATTATCTTCGGATGGGTGTGGGGATTCGTTTTCCCCATCAATAAACAGCTTTGGACCAGTTCTTATGTACTCTTCACCGGCGGGATTGCTACAATCACTTTAGCCGCAATGATCTGGATTGTTGATGTGAAGGGAATAAAGACATGGACAAAACCATTCGTCATTTTTGGCGCCAATGCCATTTTTCTTTATGCCGCTTCCGGTATCTGGGCAAAGATTTTGTTAAAGATTAGGTTTGAGTTGGATGGCAAAATGATTTCCGGTTATGGCTATTTATATCGGACAGTTTTCCAGCCATTCGCAGGTGATCTGAACGGCTCCTTCTTATTCGCGCTATTTCATGTATTCATGTTTTGGCTCATTCTGGCCTGGATGTACCGCAAAAAGATATTTATAAAAATATAATCTGTAAAGGTAACACCTCTGCCCGATAGTTGGTTTTTATATATTTTCTTTTGTACCTTTGTGACTATTTATAAAAAAACAAAGGAGATTACACATGTCTAATAGACCCGAATTTAAATCCCAATATGAAAATTTTATTGGCGGAGAATGGGTAGCACCTGTAGATGGTGAATACTTTGAAAACAAATCACCTGTTGATGGAAGCGTCATTGCCAAGGTTCCAAAATCAAATAAAAACGATATTGATTTAGCTGTAAAAGCAGCGTGGAAAGCCGCTCCAACATGGAATAAATCTTCTGCAACAGAACGGAGCACATTACTCCTTAAAATTGCAGATCGACTTGAAGAGAATTTAGATAAACTCGCTTTAGTGGAAACGTGGGATAATGGAAAAGCCATCCGCGAAACTATGGCAGCAGATATTCCATTAACCATTGATCATTTCCGATATTTTGCCGGCGTTATTCGCGCTGAATCAGGCGAAGTTTCTGATCTGGATGGCAATACGGTGTCCATGGAAATCCATGAGCCGCTCGGTGTGGTTGGGCAAATTATTCCCTGGAATTTTCCCATATTGATGGCGGCCTGGAAACTTGCCCCTGCATTGGCTGCGGGAAATTGTGTGGTACTTAAACCAGCTGAACAAACGCCTGTTTCAATTTTATTTGTCATTGAGGCGATTGCTGATATTGTACCTCCTGGCGTTGTAAACATTGTAAATGGATTTGGACCTGAAGCCGGAAAACCATTGGCAACCCATCCGGACATCAAAAAAATAGCCTTCACTGGTGAAACAACAACCGGCCGACTCATCATGCAATATGCATCAGAAAATATTATTCCATTTACATTGGAATTGGGTGGTAAATCCCCCAATATTTTCTTTGATAGCGTTATGGCAGAAGATGATAATTTCCTGGATAAAGCAATTGAAGGACTCGTCCTTTTTGCATTTAATCAGGGAGAAGTGTGCACATGTCCCTCCAGGGCACTGATTCAAGAAAACATCTATGATGCATTCATGGAACGGTGCTTAAAACGGATTGAAGCCATAACAATGGGCGACACTCTTGACGGTGGAACCATGATGGGGGCTCAAGCATCAAATGATCAATATCAAAAGATTCTGAACTACATCGATATTGGCAAACAAGAGGGTGCCGAAATTCTCATTGGCGGTGAGGCCTACAAAAATGAAACCTACCCGGATGGATACTACATTCAACCAACCGTATTTAAGGGCAATAACAAAATGCGCATTTTCCAGGAAGAAATTTTTGGTCCTGTGCTAAGTGTGACAACCTTTAAGGATGAAGCAGAAGCATTGGAAATTGCCAATGACACACTTTATGGATTGGGTGCCGGTGTATGGACGCGTGATATTCACCAAATGCAATTTATGTCTCGCGGTATTGAAGCGGGGCGTATCTGGTGTAATTGCTTTCACGCATATCCCGCCCATGCTTCATTCGGTGGATATAAAAAATCCGGGATTGGTAGAGAGACCCATAAGATGATGCTAGATCATTATCGTCATACCAAAAACGTATTGATGTCCTACGATAAAAATCCTTTAGGATTCTTTTAAACCTAACACTCTTAAAGGGGCAGTTTTTAACTGCCCCTTTATTTTTTAATCAATGTTTACTGAACGAATAAGCGTAACAGATAAAGCCAAAGCCGTGATTGATCAGTTGCGAGAGAAACATGGAAATCTCATGTTTCACCAAAGTGGCGGGTGTTGTGATGGATCTGCACCTATGTGTTTTGAAAAAGGTGATTTTATTATTGGCTCCAGAGATTTATGCCTTGGCACCATTCATGGTTGTGAGTTTTTTATGGCTGAAGATCAATTCGAATATTATAAACATTCACATATCACAGTCGATGTTTCCGAAGGTCGCGGATCAAGCTTTTCTTTAGAAATCCCTCTTGGGTTGAGATTTATGTCTGTCTCTCGAATCTTAACAGATGAAGAATGTGAAAGGATGAGGCCTCCACAGTATCAATAAATATATCTTAAAGTCTGTATACTCGGCCTTGGATGAATTTACACCTCTATAATAAATAAGCTATTTTTTCGAATACATACCATCAATCAGACCTTGATTGTTCGCCGTCACTACTTTCCGTTTCACTTTTAAAGTGGGTGTTACTTCATCTTTGTCCTGATCCAGTTCTACTTCCAGAATTCGAAATTTTTTTATGGATTCGTAGGATGCTAATGCCTTATTCTTTTCTTTGACAACATGATTAAGCAAATCTATCACTTCATCTTTTTTCGTTAAGTCACCCAAATCCTGATAGAGAATTTTCCGATCTCGGCCAAACTTGGTGATCTCATCTTCATCCAGTGTAACTAACATGGTTAAATAGGGTTTCTTATCACCAATAACCATGGCTTGGGAAACATAGGGACTTGTCTTCATTAAGTTTTCGATATTTTGGGGTGCTATATTTTTTCCACCGGCAGTAATGATAATATCTTTTTTTCGATCGGTAATGAACAAATACCCTTCTTCATCAATATGGCCTACATCACCTGTGTGCAGCCAGAATCCACCTTCCCCATCTGGCTTTAATAGTTCATTGGTTGCTTCCTCATTTTTATAATAGCCTTGGATATTTTGATCCCCGCGACAACAGATTTCACCATCATCCATAATTTTTATTTCGGTACCTTCTATGGGTAATCCCACAGAACCAATTTTGGTTTTTCCCTCAGACTGAGTGGTAATGACTCCTGATGTTTCCGTCATCCCATAGGCTTCATATACCTCCAGCCCCACCCAATTGAAAAAGTGAATAATTTCTTTAGAAATAGGTGCAGCCCCCGTAAGCATACAGCGAATATTTCCACCGAAAATATCTTTTATTTTATCTAAAATCAAAAACCGGGCTATTCTTGTTTTTAATTTTAGCCAAACGTGCGAATTCACACCAGCAATCTTGTTATCACTGGTGGCTTTCCCTATTCCAATTGCCCAGTGATATGTCTTTTTTTGCAACCAGGTGGCGTCACCAATTCCTGTCATAATTTTGGCATAAAATTTCTCCCACACCCTGGGTGTACCAAACACAACGGTTGGACCGGTCTGACGAATATTCTGGGGCATATCTTCAATACTTTCAGCAAAAGCGGCGGCATGACCAGAGATAAACCGAATAAAATGGCCAACCAATCGTTCGGCAATATGGGCCATGGGTAAAAAACAGACATAAAAATCATTGGGTGTTACCCCAATTGCGCTAGGTAAATACCGCGCACTGGCGATTATATTTTTGCTGGTGTACATTCCCGCTTTGGGCTCGCCCGTCGTACCGGATGTATAGGTAAAACTAATTAAATCATCCGGTTGACTTTCTCTAATCAATTCTTCAAAATGGTCCTGATATTTTTTTCCATATTCTCGTCCCAATGCTAGAAAGGATTCATATGAATATACATTGGGAAGATCCGATGGAAAATAATGATCCATCACAACAATTTTTTTAATGTTTGGCAATCGATCCCAAACGGCCAGCATTTTATCCAACTGTTCCTGATCTTCTACTATTGCCAGGATACTATCACTTTGGTCTGCGATATAAAACACCTGTTCATTGGTATTCGAGTGGTAAATCGGGGCGGTCACACAACCGATTGAAATTATCCCCATATCGCACATTACCCAATCAGGCCGCGTTTGACTCAAGAGGGATATTTTATCCCCTTTTTGAATCCCTGATGCAAGGAGTGCATTACCTATATCTCTTGAGGTGGCACCATACTCACCCCATGTTAGGGATTTCCATAAACCATCCTGTTTTTCCCAAATTGATATATTCTCTGAAAAATCTGTAACCTGTCGCCAGAATAATTTGGGTATAGTATTGTAAGTATTATAATTCATATCCATCAACCACTCCACACTTTCGCTCTTCTATTATATTTTCCTTCACCTAAATATTGTTCTCTTACTTTTTCTTCTTTTAATAATTCTTCATAAGTACCACTGAGAAATATTTTCCCTGTGGTGAGAACATAACCATAATCCGCAATTTTTAATGCCTGATTCACATTTTGTTCTACCAATAAAATGGTAGTTCCTGCTTTATGCAATTCTTTTATGGTGTCAAAAATATCCTGGACGAGAATTGGTGACAACCCGAGGGATGGTTCATCTAATAAGAGCAGTCTCGGTTTGAGCATAAGTGAACGGGAGATGGCTAACATTTGCTGCTCTCCGCCGCTCATGTTTCCCGCTTGTTGGTTTTTTCTTTTTTCCAGGATGGGAAAATGGTGAAAAGCTTCCACCATGCGTTCATTAATTACATCTTTATCTCTTAAAAGGAAACCGCCCATTTGCAGATTTTCTTCAACTGTTAATTCAGCAAATATTCGGCGCCATTCCGGCACATGGCCGATGCCCAACTTTACAATTTCTTCTGCATCCATTCGGTCTATACGTTTTCCATTAAAATGGATGGTACCATATTCCGGCTCTACCAGTCCGCTGATTGTTTTTAAAATGGTGGATTTTCCTGCCCCATTTGCGCCCAGAATGCAGACCAATTGCCCCTCTAGTACTTCTAATGAAACGCCATGAAGTGCTTTTATTTTACCATAATAAGCTTCAACACCAATGAGTCTAAGCATTGAAGCCTTCTCCCAGATAGGCTTCCAATACTTTCGGATGAGCCTTGACTTCATCCGGCAATCCAACCGTAATTAATTTACCTGAATCCAATACGCCAATACGATCAGAAATACTCATGACCAAATTCATATCATGTTCCACAACCATAACGGTAATATCCAAATGATCACGGATTTCACTGATAATTTTAGCAATTTCATGTGTTTCCTGATCATTCATCCCAGCCGCTGGTTCATCCATTAAAATCAATTGTGGTTTTGGTACCAATGCCCTGGCAATTTCCACAAGCTTCTGAATACCATATGGCTGGCCGCTCATGTATTTTGATTCATAATTGGCAATTCCTAAAAAGTCCATAATCTCTAATGCCAAAGCTTCTTCTTTTTCACGGTATGATTTTAATAACCATCTACTCAAGGTAAATTTTGCATCAATTCGGCTGTGGGCACCCAGGAGAACATTATCCAATACGGTCATATAGGGTACATTCTGAATATTCTGAAATGTGCGGGAAATACCCGTATTAATCACATCATGGGATGCTGTTTTACAGAGATCACTACCATTATAAGAAATACCACCCTTTTGAGGACGGTTAAATCCATTGATGCAGTTGAATAAGGTAGATTTTCCGGAGCCATTGGGCCCAATCAACGAAAAGATTTCACCTTTATTTACATTGAGAGAAATATCATTCAAAGCAACAACACCAGAAAAACGCATGGTTACATTATTGACTTTAAGGTGACTCATATATTAAAAATAAAGGGGTGCCAACTCGGTTAACGCCCCTTTGTAATAATGGTTATTTTTATTTTAACCAGTCAGTAATTGTTGTTTGAACGCCATCTAATATTTGAACCAAAATGACCGATTCTGCGCCGGCATGATCATTCCGGTTATATGTTAATGGCTGGGTTCCCGCCCCGTCCCAATTGTTGAAAGTTTCCATACCGCGAATGAGTTTTTTTCGTGTAGGGTTTTTACCCGCCCGTTTTAATCCTTCAACCAAAACAATGGCTGTCGAAAAACCATAGTAATGGTACATGCCCATCATTGCTTCTGGAACCTCAGCTCTTTCACACAATTCCCGATATAATTTGGGTACATCATAATCTGAATTCCAAAGCTGAGCAAAATTGGCTGCAATAAATCCTTCTCCCGCCGGTCCCGCGGCCAAGGCCACACGGTGATCCATGGTGGGGCTGATGCCCATGAATTGGGGAGAAAAACCCATGGCAGATGCAGTTTTCATAATAATAATCGGTTCTTTAACTATGCCCGCAATAATCACATGAGTACATCCACCTTTCATCAGGTTCATCACTTGACCTGCAAAATCGGTAGCACCCCGTTGGAAACTTTCTTTTTGAACTGTTATTCCCATCTCTGCTTCTGACTCTTCAACGCCTTTTATTACATTTTCGCCATAATCATCGTCCTGATAAATGACGCCAATCACAGCATTTTTATCCATTCCCTTAGCATAGTCAATTAAAATACCTGACTGAATATCATATCCTGTATCCGTATGAAAAATATATTCAGCAGCTGGACGACTCATATCAGACATGGTCCCCGATTGTGTTGCAGGAGCAATTAAGGGGATTTCTGACTCTGCTAATAGGGGACGAACTGCTTCAGCTGGTGATGTGCCAATCACATTATAGAGGCAAAACACCTGTTCTTTTTCGATTAATTTCTTTACAGCTACCACCGTTTTTTGGGGATTGTATTGGGCATCTTCAACAAGCATTCTAATCTTGCGGCCATGGACCCCGCCATTGTTATTTACATGATCAAAATACAGGTTTGATCCGGCAGGAATGATTTTACCCAATTCTTTCATGGGGCCACTTAAATCTTGCACATTTCCAATTAGAATTTCATTTTCAGTAATACCAGGAGATCCGGCTGGACCACTACATCCAATCAAACCAAGTGTCATTACAAACATGATTATTGTTGTTATTCGTTTCATTTTATAACCTCCGTTTATTATGTAAATTTTTGTTTGGGGTTAAAGGGAAATAATTTCCAATAAATCCGTATCTTAAGCCACATTCCATATAATCCTGTGGGTTGGAATATAATAAAAAGAAACATGATTAAACCAAAAATAAGTGATTCAATATCACCGGCTTCATTTTGAAACATGGCATGGAGCCATCCCTCAACTACCGGTACAATCAGGTTTTCCAGGAATACAATAAATATTGTACCCAATACGGCGCCGTAGATGGAACCCATCCCCCCTACCAGAACCATAATGATAAAATATATTGAAAGCATATTGTCAAAGTGATCGGTTGAGATAAAGTGATTGGTGTGGGCCATGAGGACCCCGGCTAACCCGGCGAAAACACCGGAGATGAAAAAAGACATCATTTTATATTGGGCCAGGTTAATGCCCGATGCCTGGGCGGCCTGTTCTGAATCACGAATGGCCATAAAGGCACGGCCGATCTTGGACTTCATCATCCGCCGGGAGGCAACAATCGTCAGCAATGCAAATGTCCAGACGAGAAAATAATTGGCCCAGTCTCCTTTAATTGTGAACCCAAATAGTTCGGGTGAAGATACCACCAGTCCACCGGATCCCTGGGTCCATTCCCGAAGGGCTATGATTAATCGTCTGATTATAAATCCAAACCCCATCGTGGTAAGGCCCAGATACATTCCAGAAATTCTTAATGCAGGGAAACCAATGATAAACCCAAATAATCCGGCAATAATGGGTGATATGATTAGAGACAGACCAAAAGGCAGCCCCACCTGATCAACCAAAATGGCTGATGAATAAGCCCCGATGGCCATAAACCCTGCATGTCCCAGAGAAATCAATCCTGTGTATCCTGATAGAATATCCAATCCAACCGTGAGAATAATGTAAATCCCAATGGTATTCAAAATGTAGAGGTAATACTTATAACTGAAAGTCATTCCTTTCAACATAAAAGGGAGCAGGATTACCAATGCAATCAGGGCGGGAATCCACTTCAGGTTTTCATCTTGGTAGCGGCCTTTCATCAGACTTTTTTAATCTCCTCCGTCCCCATAATTCCAGTCGGTTTAATCATCAGTACAGCAATGAGCACAATCCAGACAATGATATCATTAATTTCTTTTATCCATTCATAATGAAAGGACAGGGTTCCCATACTAATTGTTTCAATTATGCCCAATATGATGCCCCCAACAATGGCGCCAGGGATGGATCCGAACCCGCCCAATACTGCTGCGGGG